>CAZHKN010000131.1:0-13534 GCA_964532725.1 uncultured Occallatibacter sp. | reverse complement strand
CGCCTGTTGAGCCGCATCACGCCGGGTGAATCGCCGGTCAGCTTTACTTACACGGCTACCGGTCAGCGTGCCACGATGATGGATATGAGCGGGACGACGAGTTACAGCTACGACGCTCAGGACCGGCTAACGCAGAAGGCCGCGCCCGCTGGCACGCTGTCTTACAGTTATGACGGTGCCGGAAACCTTGCGTCGATCTCATCAAATCACGCCAACGGCATTTCGCTCAGTTACGCTTACGATTCGCTCAACCGCCTGAGTTCTGTCGTCGATAGTCGTTTACCCTCGGGAGCCAATACGACGAGTTATTCCTATGACCCGGCCAGTAATGTAGCAACGGTTACTCTGCCGAATGGGCTGACTTCAACATTTAGCTACGATACGTTGAACCGTTTGACCGGCTTGTCAAGTCCGATTGCAAGTTATACCTATCAGTTGGGTCCGACTGGAAATCGTTTGAATGCAACCGAGTCAAATGGCCGTTCTATTACTTGGAATTACGATGGGATCTACCGGCTGACGAATGAAACCATCAGCAATGACCCAAGCAACAACAATGGTAGTGTTGCCTATGGCCTTGACCCAGTAGGGAATCGTTTGTCGGAGACCACGGCATTGAGCGGTCTCGATCCCGGCTCGTTTACCTATAACGCAGACGATGAACTCGCGAACGAAACCTACGATACTAACGGAAATACGCTGGCCACCGGCGGAAAAACTTTTACCTACGATTCGCAGAATCGCATGCTTTCGATGAACGGCACAGTCTTAACTCTGGTTTACGACGGCGACGGCAACCGAGTCGCAAAGACAGTCAATGGAGTGACGACACAGTATCTGATTGATGACCTGAACCCAACGGGTTACGCGCAAGTCGTCGAAGAAGTAGTAAATGGCGCAACGACCCGGCAGTACAGCTACGGTCCACAGCTTATCAGTGAAGATCAGATCATTGCAAACGTGTGGACCCCGAGTTTCTATGGATATGATGGTGCCGGAAGCGTGCGGCAACTGACCAATCTAGAGGGAACAGTCACAGATACATATGAATATGATGCATTCGGGAATGGCTACGATATATCTGATATCGCCCCGAACAACTATTTGTACCGGGGTGAGCAATTTGATGCTGACCTTGGTTTGTATTATCTGAGGGCAAGGTATTACAACCCACTTACTGGAAGATTCCTGTCCAAGGACCCAGAGGAGGGATTCACAACAGATCCAAAGACGCTGCATAAGTACGATTATGCGGGTGGCGATCCGGTGAATCTGTTCGATCCCACCGGTCGGGCGGCCGGGACTCTTACATGGCCAGGGACAGGGAAGGTATCAAATGCGGGAGGGATTGAGTATGGTATGATCCTTCAAGTCACATTAGCAACTACTACTGTTGCGGCAGCAGTAGTAGATGCGTATTTGATCTGCAAGGTTGGCCAAGATATTGAACTACTAGCCGGAATAGATGCTGGTCCGTTATCGGAGATCAAGTCGATAACCTACCCCACATCGTGCACAGCCGAGGTCAAGCGCAAATGTCACCCCGGAATCGTATATAGAATCTATGGTGGCAGGTCCCGGCTCTGGGGGGATTATTGGACATACACAGACCCAGGATCGGTCTCTAATTGGTTTATCGCTGCAGGGGTGGGTTCATGGAATAGCGGTACAAATATAGCTCTAGGTGATCTAGTTAATCCAGAAGGTTGTGAGTGTGGACCGGCCGAACCGGCAACTGACACGGACGGGACTCTAATCCCCGGAGGCGGAACAGATCAAGTTGTTTGCCCGAATCCGCAAACCCATATCACACTTATTGCAACCGGCAGCACTGCAAAAGGTTGGGGTGGTAAATGACGAATCAAAAGGGAAAGAAAGCGGACTATCAGTTTTATCTGTATTTCAATGAGGGGCTTCACGATGAGGAGCCTCGTTGCTGTACGCGAATCAAAGAAGTCTTGTTTGGGGCAGGAGGCAAGACTGGATTATTAGTCGAAATAAGCCCACCCTGCTCAGGAAAGCTATATGGACCAACGGATGGAGAAATTCATTTCCTTCTTCTGAGCGAATTGTTTGCAGGGCAAACGTTCTCTCCAGTTGCGAAATGGCCCATGTACGTCCATATATATGTGCCATTGATTGATAGTCCCGAACTGCGCGAACACATCAAAGTGGCAGAGGTTAATAACATCGCACTTGGGGAAATTCTTCTGACCCCAAAAACTTAGTGCGCTTTCCGGCGGGCGGGTGGCCCAGGTCTGACTAACCGCAAATGAATGGGTGGCCCATGTCTGGCATTTCAGACATGGGAGACCTCAACCGTCGTACCGCTGGACGCGCAGTCCCAAAGGGTAAACCATCGTCGCTTCCTCCAATGCGAACGGCGTCAACGAGCTGTTGACCTACGACAGCCTGAACCGGCTTGCGACGGTTGTGGACAATAATCTCTCCGGCAATAACACGACGAGTTACACCTACGACGACTCAAGCAACGTGGCCACGGTCGCGTATCCCAACGGGCTGACTTCGACCTTCACTTACGACACGCTGAACCGGCTCAAGGAGCTTTCCACCCCGCCTATCGCCGACTACAAATACACGCTGGGGCTGACCGGCATCCGCACCGGCGCAACCGAGCAGTCGGGCCGCACGCTCCAGTGGAATTACGACGGCATCTACCGGCTCAACAGCGAGACCGTCGCCAGCGATCCCGCGAATATCAACGGCAGCGTGACTTATAACCTCGACCCGGTGGGCAACCGCAACTCCGCTGTCTCCTCTCTTGAAGGAGTTTCGCCGGGGAGCTGGACCTACAACGCTGACGACGAGCAGGTATCGTCCGAGACCTACGACGCCAACGGCAACACCCTCACCACCGGCGGCAAGACGTTTGCCTACGACGCGGAAAACCATCTGCTGACGATGAGCAACGGTTCGACTTCGGCTACGATGATTTATGACGCCTTCGGCAACCGCGTCGCGAAGACCGTCTCCACTGCCAGCGGGACGACTACCACGCAGTATCTTGTCGAAGACGACGTCAACCCCACCGGCTACCCGCAGGTGGTCGAAGAACTGACCGGACCCATCGGCGCAGGCGCCGTTACGCGCCAGTACACCTACGGCCTGCAGCGCATCAGCGAGAACCTGAGTCCTGTCGTAACTGGAAACAGCACATGGACACCGAGCTTCTACGGCTATGATGGATTCGGAACTGTTCGTCAACTGACTAACTCATCTGGAATCGTTACCGACACCTACGAGTACGATGCGTTTGGCAACATTCTCAGCCAAACAGGAACGACGCCGAACAATTATCTGTATCGTGGGGAGCAGTACGACGCCGACCTCGGCCTCTACTACCTCCGTGCCAGATACTACAATCCGCTGACGGGAAGGTTCCTGAGCCGCGATCAGGAAGATGGCGTTACTACCGATCCGGCATCGTTGCATAAGTACTTGTACGCCGATGGCGATCCGGTGAATGGTTGGGATCCGACGGGTCGAGATACGGGGTTATTCGGATACGCGAAGACATTGCAGTACCGAGTGTTGCCAGTCATCGCGAGGCAATCGCTTATTCGCGCCTGGGTTGCCACCGGATTCTGTGGAGCATTATCAGTTTTTTCTGCGATAGAAAGCAAGTGGGGAGGTGGAGATCCAATCCCACCTGACTGGACCCTTATCTGTGTTGGATATTCTGCGCTTGAGTGGGCAAACCAGGGTTTGGCCATTTTTGCGAACGCAGTTAGTGGGAGGAGCTACTGATGAAACTTCGAGAGAGTTCGCCGAATTGGAAGAGAGTCACGATAGAATTTTATCTAGGCTCAAGCGCTGCCCTCTTCTTAGGGTTATACACATTGCTCACCCATGAGTATTACCTGTTTTTTAATCTGTTTTCGAGGAATAGATCGCCGTTTGTATATTACTTGATCATTGTTCTATTGGTTGTACTCCAAGATATCTCCGCGTATGTAGCTATGCAAGCGCTCAGGGTTGGGACTGCAAGGAGACTAGCTTTGATCTTTATTCTATCTGTCGGATCGTGTGCGGCAATAATCTTGAGGCTCTGCGGTCACGCCGGCGCGTTTGCGGCCTTGACCCCTTACTCTTTGTCGCAGACGGCAATTCTCCTTGAAATTTGGCGGGTGGCCCGGGTGCCGGGAGAATGAGCTGGACCACTGAAGCTGGGTGGCCATGTCTGGATTTTCAGACAGGTGAGACCACAAACCTCAACCATCGTACCGCTGGACGCGCAGTCCCAAAGGGTAAACCATCGTCTCCTCCAATGCGCACGGCGTCAACGAGCTGCTGACCTACGACAGCCAGAACCGGCTTGCGACTGTGGTGGACAATAATCTCTCCAGCAATAATACGACGAGTTATACCTACGATGACTCCAGCAACGTGGCCACGGTCGCGTATCCCAACGGACTAACTTCGACCTTTACCTATGACACGCTGAACCGGCTCAAGGAGCTTTCCACCCCGCCCATCGCCGACTACAAGTACACGCTGGGGCTGACCGGCCTGCGTACCGGCGCAACCGAGCAGAGCGGCCGTACGCTCCAGTGGAATTACGACGGCATTTACCGGCTCAACAGCGAGACCGTCGCCAGCGATCCCGCGAATATCAACGGCAGCGTGACTTATAACCTCGACCCGGTGGGCAACCGCAACTCCGCTGTCTCCTCTCTTGAAGGAGTTTCGCCGGGAAGCTGGACGTACAACGCCGACGATGAGTAGGTATCGTCCGAGAGCTACGACTCGAACCCCCAATGCCATTTCGCGCGATGTCGTGCGGTCAGCATCCAAAGGTGAGAAGGTTTAGGATGTTCTGCATATGGAACCAACCTTATATTGGGCGCATTCGGCCCCAAATTCGCAGTCCGGCTCGGATTCGAGAGCGGGATGGCAGCTCCTCACCGTTCATCTGGAAGCTGTCGCGCGGATTGCAAGCGAATTGGCCGCAGCGGCCCGTCCGCTCGACGACAACCTCGCAAGACTTGCAAATCTTTCCGGGCTGCTGCATGATTTCGGCAAATATACCACCTGCTTCCAACAGATGCTGCGAACCGGCCAGGGGCGCTGTCAACATGCGATCCACGGAGCGATGCTCGCGCACTTCGGACCAGAGAGCGCGGCACGAAAGCCTGGATTGAATACGGTGATGGCAGCCATCGCGGGTCACCATGCAGGACTTGCGGACTGGAGTGATTTCAAGCAAAAGCTCAGCGACGTGCGCTACAAGCGAGAGGTTGAGGAAATTCTTGCACATGCTTCCGGCGACTGTCCGGAACTTTGGCGCATCGTTCCTGGTTTGGCCAATCAACAAGATATTTCTCCCGGTGCAAGAAGAGCAAGGTTCGATCTGTTCGTCCGGATGCTCTTCAGTTGCCTTGTGGACGCGGACCGGTTGGACTCTGGCGGACGTACTCCGTCTCAGGAGAAATTGCACGCCGCCGAGCGCCTTTATGCGCTGCGCCAACACATCGCTGCGCTACAGAAGGATTCACCAGAGGGGCTGGTGAAGAAGATGCGTGCGCAAGTACTCGATGACTGCTTGAATGCGGCTTCTGTGCAGCAACGGCTCTTCTCGCTTTCAGTGCCGACCGGCGGAGGCAAAACACTTGCGGCGATGGCCTTTGCTCTGCGGCGGGCGGCGCTCTATCCGGAGCGGTTTCGGCGGGTGATCGTGGTCATTCCTTACTTGTCAATCATCGAGCAGAACGCTCGCGTGTATGCCAGAGTTTTTGGAGAGGATGCGCTGCTGGAACACCACTCGGGCAGTATCCAAAAACTGGTGAAATACGATGAGCACCACTTCATTCCCGCCGCCGACAAAGCGGACGAGGAGGAAAAGCAATTTCAGGAGACCGGATTGCGTCCTGAAACGGAAAATTGGGACGCTCCGCTCATCGTGACTACCTCGGTTCGGTTTTTCGAGAGTTTGTTTTCAAACCGTCCATCGGACTTGCGGCGTGTGCATAACATCGCGCGTTCCATCGTAATTCTCGATGAGGTGCAGACCCTCCCGCGCAGGTTGCTCGGGCCGCTCCTGGAAATGATCAAAGAGCTGGCTGAGGACTGGGACACGAACTTTGTCTTTTCGACGGCGACCCAACCTGCGTTCGAGAGGCCGGAACATAAAAAGGATCTCCGCTGGAGTCCTGGGACACTCACTGAGATTGTGCGTGATCCGACCTCTTTACATCGGGCGCTGAGGCGTGTAGAGATAAGCTGGGAGATTGGCCGCCCTGTTGGCTGGCAAGAAGTGGCGCAACGGATGGCTGCCGTGCCCCAATGCCTGACCATCGTGAACGTGCGCGATCATGCGAGCCAACTCTATGCGGAGGTGTTGGAGGTTGCGGAGGAAAAGGGCCTGTTAGCCGAAGGGGTGTTTCACCTTTCCACCCGTATGTGCGCGGCGCATCGCCTGAGGGTGCTGGACAAGATTCGCAAGAGACTGAACGCGAATGAATCATGCCATGTGGTATCGACTCAACTTGTCGAGGCAGGTGTTGATGTGGACTTTCCGCTCGTGCTGCGGGCGCTGGCTCCGCTGGATTCCATTGTGCAAGCAGCCGGGCGTGCAGATCGCGAGGGCAAGCTCACTGCCGCGCTCGACGGCAGGCCCGGCGGCAAGGTCGTGGTCTTTCTTCCTGAGGATCACAAGCTGCCTCCGAATGAGTACACGGAAGCGGCAGGATTTACGCAGACGATTGCCAAGCAGGCGATGGAGGACGGCAAGAGTGTTCAGGTGGATTCGGCGGATGCCATTCGGCTCTACTTCGAGCGGTATTACGGGGGAACCGGAACGGATCTTGGGGAGAAACTGGTGGACCACCGCGAACATGAACGATTCGCAACCCTGGCGCAGGAGTTCGAGATGATCTCAAACCGGACGCGAGACGTGTTTGTACCGGATGATGAAGAAGCGCAGAGAGCGATTGAGCGGCTGCGGCTTTCAGGGGAACTCACATTGTCGTTGCGCCGCTCATTGCAGCACCACATAGTTGGTCTGAGTCCATCTGAGTTCCAGAAGGCAAGCGGAGTCGTTGAGCGGGTGGCAACGGCATCGGGGGATGAGATTTGGGTGGCCGTGGATCAGGCTTACGATGAACAATTGGGATTGATTTTCAATCCGAGGCCGGGGCATTTTGTACTATGAAAATGGGGAACGGAGGTTCATCCATTCCCCAAAATTCTCTGTAAAATACTGAAAAACCAAGTAGTTACAATCCACGAGAGTCTGGTCGGCCCTCGATTAGGCTCTCGCCTAAAAATATTCTCGCATAAAAAGAGATCACTTGTGGTACAGTCTACTCATGTTTCTGTCTACTTTGTTTTCCAGTAAAAGATCACATGCTTAGCCCTCGGATCGCTTCTGACCGGTCCGGGGGCTTTAACCCGACGACGAACCGTTGGCGCGGTTCGTCGCCAGTCAGACAACCCGGAACGGGGGATATGATTTGTGTTTGTTTATGCATAATATTCCCCTTCCGCTGAACTTCTACCAGACTACTACTACTCAGGGAAAGTGAAGAGTAGTTTTTCACATGAACGGAAATGGAGGTTTTATCGATGCCCATTCCTGGAATTCGCGTCCGGGTCTCCGGGGAGTTTGCGTGCTTCACGCGGCCGGAGGCCAAGGTTGAACGATTCACTTACCCGGTGATGACGCCGTCGGCTGCACGAAACATTTTGGATGCCATTTGCTGGCGTCCGCAGATGCGCTGGATCGTCACCAGCATTACGGTGCTTAAGCCTATCCGCCTGATGAGCGTTCTGCGCAACGAAGTCCAAAGCAAGGTATCACCGGCGGCCATCAAGAAATGGATGCGCGATGGCTCAACGTTTGAGCCGCTTATCGCTGGCGCGGGCAATGGAACTGACGGAACGCCGCGTAATACCACGCTCCTGCGCGGCGTAGCCTATTGGATCGATGCGTATCCGCATGTCTTTGACACTTCGGGCGATAATACGCCGGTAAAGTATGTCGAGATGATGCGGCGACGTGTAGAGAAAGGGCAATGCTTTCAGCGGCCTTATCTTGGCTGCCGCGAGTTTGCCGCCGAGTTTGGCCCCCCGCAAGAAGACGACCATCCCATTGAAGACTCGATGGAGATTGGCCGGATGCTCTATGACATTGCCTTTCTTGCGGATGGAAACCGCGCGGCATTCTTTGAGGCGCGCCTGGAGAACGGCGTGATGGAGACTACGCCGGCAACGGTTTTGGCCGATGCTGGCCGGCGGCAGGAGGTGCTCGAATGCTCGTACAGGCGCTAGCTGAGTATGCCGATCACTATTTGGCCGATGAGTTGAACGATGCGGCCTGGGAGATGAAACCCGTGCCTTGGCTGCTGGAAATCTCCAAACAGGGCACGTTTCTGAATGCCATACCACGGATGACAACCAAGACGCTCGGAAAGAAGCAGGTGCAGGTTCCCATCTCGATGAGCGTGCCACGCTCGCCGGTAGCCCGTGTCAGCGGGGAGCATCCATTGCTGGGAACCGATGACATTGCTTACGTTCTCGGCGTTGGTCCGTGGACGCCCGACAAAATCGCTGACAAGAAGAAGGCCGAGCGACACCATGAGGCTTTCATCTCTCTCATCGGCAAAGCCGCTGCGGAAACCGGAGATGCTGCGCTGGAGGCTTGCGTTCGTTTCTATGCCAATCCACAAGAAGTGGAAAAGGCACGCAACGCTCTGCTGGAGGCCAAGCCCGGCACAATCGTTGCTCTTTCTGTAGGCGAACCGCTGGTGGAACGCGAGTCCGTCCAGCAGTACTGGCGAAAGCATTATCAGGCCGCGTTTGCCGGACGCATGGAAGGCAGCGATGGCGAGTGCATGATCTCTGGAAAAATCGGCCCTATCGCGCCTACGCACGAAAAAATCAAAGGTGTATCAAGCCTCGGGGGACAAGCAGCCGGCGTTGCGCTGATGTCCTTCGATAAAGAGGCATTCCGTTCATACGGTTGGGAGCAGAACCGCAACAGCCCCGTTTCGCCGGATCGCGCGCTGGCCTATGTGCTTGCGTTCAACGACCTGCTTAAGCAGGACAAAGGACGGCGAGTAGACATTGCCAGCATCGGGTTCTTGTACTGGCTCAGGAATCCCGATGACATCGAAGCAATTGACCCAATGGACCGTTATGATCCCAAACAAGTCAAAGATAAACTCGTTCGCACGGGTCGGAGCGGCCATCTCGACGCGAACCGGTTTTACATGGTGGCCGTCTCCGGCAATGGCGGAAGGCTGCGTGTCCGGCTTTGGGTGGATCTCGCACTGGCAGAGGTGCAAAGGAATATCGAGGACTGGGATGAGCAGCTACTCGTCGAGTATCCGAAGTATTCCGGCGAAGGACCGGCTCCCGTGCGGCTCTGGCAACTGCTCTACGCTCTGGAGCGCGAAGGCAAGCCGGATGAGCACACGGTGCTGGCACTCGTACGGCGACGGATCGAGGGACTGCCGCTTGGCTACTCCGTGCTCTCAACGGCGCTCACGCGCCTGCGACACCCAGGTGGAAGCGACGCAAAGGAAAAGGCAGGAGACAAGAAGAGCGACCCCATGTCTCTGGCCAGACTTCGTGTGCCCATCGGCTTGATTCGTATGTGCATCAACGATCTATTTCGACAGAAAGGACAAAGCGAGATGTGTGAAGGACTGGATGAAGGTTGCAAAATTCCGGCTTACGTCTGTGGCAGGTTAATGGCAGTGTACGAAAACCTGCAATGGACAGCGGATGACGCTGAGCAAAAGAAGCGCCGAGCCAAGACAGAAGATGATGGGACAAAAAAGGAAATCAATTTGACCATCACTGACCGCTATTTTGGATTGGCATCAACTTTTCCAAAAGTAGCATTTCCGCGAATTATCGACCTTTCCAAAGCGCACAAAAAGAAGCTGAGGAGAGATTCCCCTGGAGCCTCAAAACGAATTGAAGCACAGCTTGAAAATCTGTACTGCAATCTTGGGGCTTCTGGTGCCGGACCATTTCCAGCGCAACTCAGCCTCGAAGGTCAGGGCCTCTTCGCGCTCGGCTATTACCACCAAAAAGCGAATTTTCGTTCTCAGATCGCGGCCTACGCGCTGGCCAAGAAATCTGTAGCCAACACTGACAACGAATCCACTAACGAACTCGCAAACGAGTCCACCGATGAGGAGAAGAACTAATGAGCACGATTGAAAACCGCTACGACTTCGTCTATCTGTTTGACTGTCAGGACGGCAACCCCAATGGAGACCCGGATTCCGACAATAGCCCTCGCTTCGACCCCGAGACGTTCCAAGGACTCGTCTCCGACGTTTGCTTGAAGCGCAAGATTCGAGATTATGTACGCTATTCCAAGACTACGAATGATGTTGCTGATCCGGGTTATGGCATCTTCGTGCTGAGCGGTAATACCTTGGAAAGCAACCAACGACAGCCGTTCGAGAAACTGACAGGCGACGACAAGATCGAAGCGAAAGGCAAAGACACCAAGCCGACAGACATCGAGAAGGCTCGCCAATGGATGTGCAAGAACTTTTTCGATGTACGCGCTTTTGGCGCGGTCATGAGTACAACAGAGTTCAATTGCGGACAGGTGCGAGGGCCGGTACAGGTCACCTTTGCGCGTTCTATCGACCGCATTCTCTCAACTGAACACACCATTTCTCGTCAGGCTTTTACAGGCGAAAAAGACATCAAGTCCGGCACTGGAACATTGGGCCGCAAGCATACAATCCCCTACGGCCTATATCTCGCCCACGGCTATATCAATCCTGTTTTTGCCTCGAAGACAGGATTCAGCGAAGACGATCTTGCGCTCCTATGGAAGGCGCTCAGTAATCTGTTTGAGCTAGACCGTTCCGCGGCGCGGGGCACAATGGCCGCGCGCGGTCTTTACATCTTCAAGCACGAGAGCAAACTCGGCAATGCGCAGGCGCAACGGCTTTTCGAGTCGATCAGGATAGAGAAGAAACCGGAGGTTGAAAGCCCGCGCGCCTTCACTGACTACATTGTCGCCCCGCCCGATCCTGGCTCGCTGCCGGAAGGCATCACTCTCATTGATGGACTCGCGTGAGAGGCTGAGAATAAACCATCGCAGCTAAGGTGGACAGTATGTACTTGGAAGAGGACCTCCTCCCACTTTCCGGTCTCCAGCATCTCGCCTTTTGCGAACGGCGCTGGGCGTTGATACATCTGGAGCGGCAGTGGGAGGAAAACCTTTTTACGGCCGAGGGAAAAATTCTCCATGAGAAAGCTCACTCCGCCGAGATTGAGTCCCGCCCCGATGTCCTCGTGCGCCGTACTCTTCCATTGCGCTCATTTCGTCTCGGCATCTCCGGTCAGGCGGACATTGTCGAATTCCTCCCGTGCGAAGAGGCGGAGCAGGGCGTACCAATGCCTCGCCGTAAAGGACTTTGGAGACCGTATCCTGTCGAGTACAAACGAACCCGCGACCAGCACGGCAGCTCGGCTTATCGTCTTCAGCTTTGTGCGCAGGCTCTCTGCCTTGAAGAGATGCTTCAAGTACCTGTTCCCGCTGGGGCAGTTTTTGACGGCAAAGCAAAGCGCCGAGAAGTTGTGATCTTCGATCAGCCGCTTCGTGAGGAGGTCGAACATCTCGCTGCCCTTATGCACGAGATTCTCTTGTCAGGAAAGACGCCACGGGCCGTCTATGCGAAGAAATGCGAGAGCTGTTCCATGAATCCCATCTGCCTGCCAAAGACGGTCGAGTCGGCAAACGCATCCCGTTATTTGACCCGCGCGATTGACGCCAACCTCAGACAGTCTTCTTCCGGCGATGTCGCTCCCGATGAGGACAAGCCCCGATGAGAAAGCTCCTCAACACGTTATATGTCACCATCCCCAATGCCTACCTCAGCAAGGATGGAGAAACGGTTCTGGTTCGCGTCGAGCATGAAACGCGCCTTCGCGTGCCGATTCACACCCTTGAGGGAATCGTGTGCGTTGGGCTGGTCTCGATGAGTCCTCCCCTGATGGGATTCTGCGCCGAGCACAATGTCGGCGTGAGTTTCCTCAGTGAGCGTGGCCGCTTTCTCGCTCGCATTCAGGGGCCAATTCACGGCAATGTATTACTGCGCCGGGAGCAGTACCGCAGGGCCGATCAGGATGCAGATTCCGCCGCCATAGCGAAGTCTATTCTGCTGGCAAAAATCGCCAACAGCCGGACTTCACTCTTACGTGCTGGCCGCGAACATGCCTCAGAGTCCATCGATCGCGCATCCACGCAGCTTGGCCAGTCGCTGCGCCTGCTTTCGTCTACCCCATCTCTCGACGGTTTGCGAGGAGTCGAAGGCGATGCCGCGCAGACGTATTTCAGCGTCTTTGACGAACTTATCCTGCATCAGAAGGATGAGTTCTTCTTTCACTCACGCAGTCGCCGTCCTCCACTCGACAATGTTAACGCGCTGCTCTCCTTTCTCTATGTGCTGTTGGCCCACGACATTGCCTCTGCATTGGAAACGGTTGGACTCGACCCCGCAGTCGGATTTCTACACCGTGACCGCCCCGGTCGTGCCGGCCTTGCTCTGGACATAATGGAAGAACTGCGCCCTGTGCTGGCTGATCGGCTCGCGCTCACGCTCATTAACCGTCGCCAGGTTGCCGGTAATGGTTTCGCGCGGAATGAGTCCGGCGGGGTAACGATGAACGACGGCACGAGAAAGGAGGTTCTGGTTGCATGGCAGTTACGCAAACAAGAAGAGATACTGCATCCATTTCTGAACGAGCGCATTCCCTTTGGGTTGGTGCCACACGCACAAGCTCTATTGCTGGCCCGCTACCTGCGCGGTGATCTCGACGCCTACCCTTCTTTCATCTGGAGATGACAAGGCATGATGGTGCTTGTGACATACGATATGGGAACTCAATCCGATGCTGGAAAACGCCGCCTTCGGAAAATCGCAAAACTGTGTCAGAATCATGGTCAGCGGGTGCAATTCTCGGTATTCGAATGTCTTCTTGAGCCTGCCCATTGGGTCGAGTTTCGCGCTAAACTCCTCGCGACTATCGACCCATCCACCGACAGCCTTCGTTTCTACTTCCTGGGAGCCAATTGGCAACGGCGGGTGGAACACTCAGGCGCAAAACCCGCCTACGACCCAGAAGGCCCCCTGATCCTCTAACGCGGACCATAAGCACACAGCCGATCCTAGTCAGGTCCGCGCTTGCTCCATCTTGTTCATTCCAAATTTTTTATGCTGCGACACTTGGTTGTCGGGCGTTTTCCGCTTCAGTCTTCTTTCGGGGTTCGCGAAAATTCATAGCTAGAACATAGAAATCAGACCTGTTACAGTAAAGCCGTCGCGCCCCACGCGGGGCGCGTGGATTGAAACGCTGCAAACCCGCCTAAAGCAACTCCAGGGCTGGTCGCGCCCCACGCGGGGCGCGTGGATTGAAACCCGAGCTCATGCCGTATTACCACGGCTTTCTCAACGTCGCGCCCCACGCGGGGCGCGTGGATTGAAACAAGCAGCGCGAGTTGATCCAGCAGCAAGAGGCCCGTCGCGCCCCACGCGGG
>CAZHKN010000130.1:8730-13549 GCA_964532725.1 uncultured Occallatibacter sp. | reverse complement strand
CTCGCAAAAAGCTGTTGACTCGAACAGACAGTCGCTCGCCTTTGGGAACCGGGGAAGGCCCCCATGCTTTCCGTCTAATAATAATCCGCGCAGCTCAAGTAGTAGCCGCATTGGGTGCAGACCAGCTTGCAGTGGTGGCCGGTGAGCCGCTGGCCGCAGTTGGGGCAGATCTGGCAGGCGTGTTCCACTGGCCTGGCCTCCGCAACCGCTTCGGCATGTGAGATTTCCCCGTGAAAATCCGGTGCAAAATCGGGATAGAGGGCGCGTGGCAGCTCGGGCAGCATGGGGAGAGATTAGCATAGGAGAGACGGCTGCCTGCGCCGCTTTTTCGCGCGGCATGCCCGATCAGCTCTCGACCCGAAATTTGGAGCGCGCCCGGAATTCCCACCCGCGGCGCTCACCTCACCCCGTAACCATTCGCAAACGCAACGATTCAAATAACCGGAACAACCCCCAAGGAGGGACATATGGCAAGCAAGGCAAGTGCGGTTTGGACAGGTTCACTCAAAGAAGGCAAAGGCACCATCTCCACGGCAACCGGCGTTCTGAGCAACGCCAACTACTCTTTCGCCACGCGGTTTGAGGGCGATGAGTCCGGCACCACTCCCGAAGAGCTGATTGCAGCAGCCCACGCAAGCTGCTTCTCCATGGCTCTGGGCGCGCAGTTGGGCGGCGCGGGCTTCACGCCGGAAAAGATCGAGACCCACGCGGCCGTCACGCTGGCCAAGGTTGGCGATGGGTTCTCCATCACCAAGATCACGCTGACCACCACGGCCAGCGTTCCCGGCGCAACCCAGGAAGCCTTTGACACGGCTGCCGGCAACGCCAAGGCGGGCTGCCCAATCTCCAAGCTCTTCGCCAACAATACCGAGATCGTTCTCGACGCCAAGCTGGTCTAAGTAGCGCATCTCCACTCCGTCGAGAAAAATCCCCACCTGCATCGAAGCTCCGCAAAAAGAGCTGCCGCAGGTGGGGATTCTGTTTGCAGCACGAAGCACCCTTCACGGCGAAATGCCTAAAAAGCATCCAAAACCGAAAAACTGCTCAATGACGCGCCGTCAGTGCCGCCAGAAAGCGCCACTGTGATCAAGGTTTGCAGCGAAGAAATCGAAGTAATGGTCACCGAGTCAGTCTGCTTGATCTCACAAGCATCCGCGCAGATGTCATAGACCTCGATAGTGGTTCCGGTGGCAGTAGTGGGGGTAGTCACTTGCTCGTTTACGGTTACACTGCCGATAATTCCCAAAACCTGCGATGGTCCAAGTTCAAGAGTGAGCGTAGCGCTCACGGGGCTGACCACTGAAATGTATGGAGCGACGTTATATCCAATGGAGGATTGCTCTGCCTGGCTAGCCGCGACAACCCATTTTGCGGAGAATGTCAGCTCTGAAATTGCTACCCCGACGGCAATTGGTAGTGGCACTGGCGTCACAGTGATCTGCGCTGCGGTAAGGCCAGTCAGTCCTGGGGGCGCATAGTCAAAGTTGGTATAAAGGACGTTGTCATAGACGCATCCCGTAGAGCCAAGCAGGATATAGTCAGCCAACGATTCCTTCTGGCACGAAGGGGGTGGGGCTGCGACTTGGGCAAAAACTGGAGAGGCGAACAACAGCATGATTGCTGCCGCGAGGATGATTCGGGTCTTCATGTTGACATACCTCCTGGGGGTGAGATAGAAAGCAGAGGCACAGTAGCCTTCTCCAATCGCGTGTGTCAACGTTTTTCTCAGTTCATCCGTTAGAAAATGGCAACTCTCACAGGTTCAATCGGTTCCGCTGTGCAATGGAGAGGCGAGCTTCCGAATTTGACACCGCCGCCTGCATTTGCGAAACTCGAAGAGTTGCCTCTGGCGCAAACCGCCAGCTGTATCTACCGTGCCGAAGTGGCGGAATTGGCAGACGCGCGTGGTTCAGGTCCACGTACTCGCAAGGGTGTGGGGGTTCGAGTCCCTTCTTCGGCACCAAAGTTTTTCAGCCCCGGATTCCGGGGCTTTTTAGTTTATGGGCGATTTTGATAGGAATGCTTTTTCAGCCGTCTCCGGCAGTGCCTGAGCCTCATCTCCTCGTATACTCAAGTCAGGATATGTCTACTCATCTCGACAAAATTCTAGCGGCAACAAAAACAACGGTGTCCACCGCAAAAGCGCTGACTCCATTGGCTGAGCTGGAGCGCCGCGCCGCGCTGCACACGCCGCGCGGCTGGGCCGGCGCGTTGCGCCGCCAGTCTGTCGCCGGACCTGCGGTTATAGCGGAGATCAAGAAGGCATCACCATCGAAAGGGCTGATCCGCACCGACTTCGATGCCGCCTGGTTGGCGGAGCGCTATCGGGCGGGCGGCGCGGCCGCGCTGTCTGTGCTGACTGACGAGCCGTTCTTCCAGGGCAGTCTGCGGAATCTGGAGTTGGCCTCTGCCACAGTACCGCTTCCCTGCCTGCGTAAAGACTTCATGGTCGATGAATACCAGATCGTCGAGGCTCGCGCCCATTGCGCCGATGCCATTCTGTTGATTGCGGCGGCGCTGACCGATAACGAGATGAGGCGCTTTGCCTTAGCAGCGCATGAGATCGAACTCGATGTGCTGGTCGAAGTACACACGGCGGAGGAACTCGACCGGGTGCTGCAATCTCTGGGCGAGACCGGTGCGGATGCCATTGGGGTGAATAATCGAGACCTGAAAACCTTTGAGGTGAGTCTCGACCGTTCCATCGAACTTGTCAGCAAAATTCCCTCACAGGTGGTTCGCGTAGCAGAAAGCGGCATCTCAACGCCAGGAGACCTGGAAAAATTGCGCTCCGCTGGTTTTGACGCCTTCCTCATTGGCGAAAGCCTGATGCGCAAGCCGGACCCTGGAGCAGCGCTTGCAGAGTTACTTGCCAGAGCCATCGTAACGCAGTGACCAATATGCCAATCTGGATCAAAATCTGCGGCAATACTTCAATGGAGGATGCACGGCTTGCGGTCGAGGCCGCAGCGGACGCCGTGGGCTTTGTTTTTGCGCCCAGCCCGCGCCGCGTGACAGCGGAACAGGTCGCGGCAATTGTGCTGAAGCTGCCGCCTGCCGTCGAAAAGATTGGCGTTTTTGTAGATGCACCACTCGAAGAGATTCTCGACACCGTGCGTTCCTGCGGACTGACTGGAGTGCAGCTCCATTCCGCCGCCGGACCGGAGCTGACGGCTGCGCTACGCCACGAATTGGGGGCAAGCCTGCGGATTCTGCGCGTTGTCCACTTTAGTCAAGGAGCAACCGAAGAGGCCGCAACAATTGCGCTGGACTCAAACGTGGATGCAGTGCTGGTGGACTCGCGCACAGCAACGGCTGTCGGTGGCACCGGCGTTGCCTTTGATTGGGCTACCGCGCGCGAAACACTTTTTCAAAACGCAGAAGTGCGCAAGCACCTCGTCGTCGCCGGCGGTTTGAATCCGGAAAACGTGGCAGAGGCAATTGCGACTCTCTGCCCCTGGGGTGTCGATGTTGTTTCGGGCGTGGAAGCTGCTGCAGGCCTGAAGGACGCCGCCAAAGTGCGCGAATTTGTAGCTCAGGCCAGAGCCGCGGCGGATCAACTATCGTAGCGAGTTCGGCAGTGAAATCACATTACGCTTTCCCAGGCCGATGCGAAGTGCTTCCGATCCACAGGAGAAAGAAACAATCCTCGCCGACTTACGCGCTATGCTCATACTATGGTGCGTTTCACAGTTCTCTCATCCGGGTCCAAAGGCAACAGTACGGTTGTGTCCGGCGGGCGCACGCGGATACTCGTCGATGCCGGCCTGAGCTGTCGGGAACTCTTCCGGCGAATGCGGCTGGCAGGAGAAGCACCAGAGACGCTGGACGCAATCCTGATTACCCACGAGCACCAGGACCATATCAACGGCGTTGCAGTGACAGCGCGCAAGCTGGGGATTCCGGTGTACTTCACCGAGGGGACGCACCGGGCCTGGACACGTTTCCTCACTCCCCGCCGCCAGATGAGTTACAGCCAGTGGCTGGAACAGTGCCGCCAGCAGGCTGCTGCCCGCCAGGCAGAGGAAGCCTCTGCTGTCCCAGAAGGCGAGCCGGACGAGAACGACCTCGTGGATGATTTGTCCGCGACCGGCTCCGAGCGACCTGAAGTGGGACCGGTTTCGCCCGAGATGCTGAAGATTGCCGCAGAATCTGAGGCGGAATCTGAAGAAAATGGCGCAGACAAAGAGAAAAAAGACCCCGCTTGGCTACCGTGCGTGGAGTATTTCGAGGCCGGCCAGCCCTTCGAGATCGGCGACATCTCCGTCAGCCCATTCACGATACCCCATGATGCCGCTGACCCGGTCGGCTTTGTCTTCCAAGCCGAAGGGGTGCGACTGGGCGTGGCTACCGACCTCGGCTACATTCCGCCGAATGTGAAGGCCCAACTCAAGGGATTGGATCTGCTGTTGCTCGAATCCAACCACGATCTGGAGATGCTGCGGGACGGCCCTTACCCCTGGTCGGTGAAACAGAGGGTACTTTCGCGCGTCGGTCACCTGTCGAACGATGCGGCCAGTGAGTTTCTCACCCACGACTACGACGGCCAGGCTGCCTATGTGATTTTGGCGCATCTATCTGAAAGTAATAATCTTCCTGATCTGGCCAGGGTTGCCGCCGAACGTGCTTTGAATGGGCGGGCCAGCCTGATGGCCAACCGGCTGTTGCTGGCCGAGCAGCATCAGCCCCTCTCTCCGATTTATTTTTAGACCAATTCCGATTACAATGGTAAGAAGGGCATCACACTGTAGCGGGAATATTGGAAATTGATTGGCAACGGAAGGCACGCTGCGGCATCAAAAGACCGGGCGAGACTAAA
>CAZHKN010000130.1:7809-8720 GCA_964532725.1 uncultured Occallatibacter sp. | reverse complement strand
ATGGCTCAATGTCTGCTCTGGATTGTTCCAAGCCAAACAGGCCGTAGATTTTAGGCGCGGCCCAAAAATTCTTTGCAAAGTGGGTCTTTAAGCATATGGAACGAAATCCGTGCACAGATAGAGTCGTAGGCGCAATCCTGGCAAACTGGCGCTATGACATCTCTGGAATTTATCCGGAAATGCGCAAGGACTACGAGCAACATTTCGCTGAGTGCAGCCGCTGCCGCTCCCGGCAGAAATTCCACCGCACCATTGATGTTTCGCTGACGGTGCTGACATCACTCTCCGCGTTCTTTTTTCTCTTCGCGCTGGCCGTGCTGATTCACGTTAAACCGCTGGAGCATGTAGCCTTCAACGTCTTCGGCCTCGATACTCCCGACATCTATCACATGCTGATTTCAGCCGGAGTTGCCGGGCTGGGCTTCTCGCTGATTGCGCTGCTGCTGGTGCTGATGGCAACCCCAGTCCCGACATATCTGGGCGGCATCGCCGCCGAGCGCGCCAAGCGCATCGAAGAGCACTTGCCGGCAGCCATCAAGGCCATGCGACCGCGCTAATCTAGAATCTGATTTCAAGAAAAAAGGCCTCGTTCAAAGCGGGAACTTTTTCTCATTCTCACGCCCTGCGCCGTGGAAAATCAAAAATCTAGCAAGAGGCGCTTCTCTCGGAAGCGTTTGCCGGTTGATGCACATCCTGCGCTTTCGGCTGACGAAATCATCGCACCACTTGTAATTTGCTGATTTTCCACAGACTCCCGCCTATTCACCAAAATGAAACACTTTCGTAATCATTCGTTCATTGATCTCTTTTAAGAATAAAGACGGCTCCTGAGACAGGAGTTGCTCATCGAAACCGTGCCGCGAATCTTCCCTGCGGTCATATGATAAAAATCCGGCGTTCGGGAGCAATTT
>CAZHKN010000130.1:0-7799 GCA_964532725.1 uncultured Occallatibacter sp. | reverse complement strand
TCTTTTCGGCTTGCGCCGAGTTGTGTTTACGCTGGTTTGCGCGCTTGCGCTGACGTTTGGGCACTCCCAACTGCTCAACGCGCAGAGTGAGTCCAGTGCCACGCTGAGCGGCGCCGTTCTGGATGCGCGCGGCAGCGCCATCCCCAACGCTCCGGTCACACTCAAGAGCGAAACTAGCAATCTTATCCGCAAGACTACGACCGGCTCCGATGGCCGTTTCTCCATCCCAGGATTGCCGCAAGGCTCGTACACCGTTGAAGTCTCATTTGCAGGCTTCCAGCAATTTAGCCGGAAGGGCGTGAAGGTCTCCGCCTCCGGCTCAAACGATCTGCCGATTTCACTCTCTGTCGCCAGCATCAACGAAGAGATTACCGTCTCCGCCGATGACAGCACCTCGGTGGCTTCGCAGCTTGCGCCGGTGAAGGCGCTGCTCGACGAAGGCTCGGCGCGTTCGGAGATCACCAATACCTATATTCGTGATTTCACTTCGCCGATGACTGACTTCACTGAAATCATGCAGGCCGCGCCGGGCACGTTCAGCGTCAGCCCCAATGGCGTAGGCCTTGGCCAGAGCAATACCTCATTCCGCGGCTTTATCGACGGTGACTATACCATTTCTTATGACGGCATCCCATTCGAGGACACCAACAGCCCGACTCACCACTCTTGGGCCTTCTTCCCGGCGCCTTCCATAGGTGGGGTAGACTTTGATCGCAGCCCTGGCACGGCATCCGACGTGGGGCCGACCAACTATGGCGGCTCCATCCATCTGCTCTCTCCGCAACTGCCTGTGAATCAGCTCTTCCGCGTCTCCGAATCCTACGGATCGTATAATTCAAATCTGGTTGACGGAGAGTACAACTCAGGACTCTTTGGCGGCAAGAACCCCAAAGCCAACCTCTGGTTTGACGGCCATAACATGCAGTCAGACGGCTATGAGACCTATAACAACCAGCAACGCACCGCGGGAGCGGTGAAGTTCACCTACAAGTTCTCCGACAAGACTTTCTTGACAATCGATGCCAACGAAGTCATTCTCGACTCCAACAACTCGGGAAATTCCCCTACCCGCGAACAACTTGCCGAGTTCGGCAAGAACTACTATCTCGATGGAACAGAGTTCCTCTCCGATGGCAAGACGGTCGACGCGCAGTGGTACAAGTTCGCCAACTACCATGTGCCCACGACCTTTGATTATGCGGGCCTGAACAAGGATCTGGGCCATGGATGGAAGCTGGAGAACAAAATCTACACGTATGCCTACTCCAACCACGAGCATTACAACAACAGCGTCAATCCTTCGACGATCATCGACACCTTTGCCACAAACTATTTCGGAACCACTACTTACTACGGGACCATCGTCCCCCTAAAAGGCGCCATCGACAAAATGAACCAGTACATCCACGATGGCGATATTCTCTCCGTCAGCGCTAGTTCTAAATATGGCGTCTTCCGGACCGGCCTATGGTTTGAATACGCCAGCACCAATCGCTATCAGATTGAATCCGATCCGCTCACCTGGGTGCATTACACCACGTCCACACCCATAACCGGCCCCTTAGCCGGCATTAAATTCCACGAGAACTTCTGGACCAATTCGGCGCAGCCCTTTGCCGAGTATCAGTTTGTCGGAATTCCCAAGTGGACCATCACGCTGGGCGTCAAGGATGCCTACTACAACATGAGCCTCAAGCAGTTCGCCGACAACGGCAAGATTGTGGGCGATCTGTGCAATACGGCAGTTCCGCCGGTCTGCGCACCTTATGTCACGAATGATGCAGGCTACAACAGCTGGCTACCTTCGTTTGAGGCTAACTATCGGATCATGCCGAACTGGTCGGCTTACGTGCAATACGGCATGGGCAGCGTCATTCCGCCAAGCTCGGTATTTGATGTGAATGAAACAGTGACAGCAAAGAACAAGAATACAGGCGTTAGCGTGCTGCCCAAGCCGCAAGTAGCTTCAACCTATCAGGGCGGATCGGTTCTGAAACTCCATAACGTAAGCGTGGATGCGGATTATTACTACATCCACTTCCAGAACGCCTACATTTCAACACCAGTGGCCAATAGCTACACCTATGACACCACCCCGCCGTCGAACTCTCAGGGCGTTGAAGCGGAGGGCAATGTCGCTCTAACTCATGGACTGAGCCTCTTTCTGAACGGTACTCTGGCCTCGGCAAAGTATGAATCGTATGCCGGCAACGCCGCGCAACTGCTTGCGCCAACTCCTGTTTGGTGGGTCGCCAGTGCTCCGAAGAATACCTCTACAGAAGGGCTGACATACCAAAACAAGAATTGGGACCTTGGCTTTATCAACAAACGTGTTGGACCGCAATGGAATGACAACACAGGACCAACCACCAACCTCACACAAACGAATATCCCAGTCATTCACCAGGCGATTCCGATCAATCCGTTCTCGGTGGCCAATATATTCCTGAATTACACGGTCAGGAGTGGGTCAAGATGGGACCAGTCGAAGATCAAGCTGAGTTTCAACAATCTTTTCAACGACAACAACATTGTCGGAGTCACAGCGGCGAATCCGGGCACGTCGGTGACGAACCAATTTACCGCGAATGGCAATGATCAGCTCACGACTGTTCCAGGCCGTAGCGTCATGGTAACCTTCCAGCTGGGCTTCAGTCCGAAAGAGAAGTAATTCACAACCCGCGAAACCAAACACAACGGGCGCATTGCAGAAAACCTGCAATGCGCCCGTTGTCATTAACTCTGAATCTCTCCGCAGTCAGATGGAATCACTTACGGTTGCTTCGCCGGTGGTAGCAGCCTGTGCTTGGCCCGCAGATACGCCACCAGTTGCGCAACTTCCCCATCGGTCAGCGAGTCTCGGAAGGGCGGCATCTTCTTGCCCCCGTCCAGAATCTGCGCCGTCATCGCCTGCGGGGTCCACCGTTTGTCTTTGCGCAGTGTCGTGGGCAGGGCGGGCGCCTTCTTGGTTCCTGTAAGCTCAGCGCCGTGGCAGTGGGCGCAATCCTTGTCGCGATAGAGAACGGCCCCCGCCAGCTCTGCCGCCTTGGTCTTCGTGCTGGCAAAAGCGCTTGCTGGGAAGCCTGCCAATAACAAAATAGCGCAGGGGAAGAGAAGGCAGTAGGTCTTCAATAGGAGCTTCACGCTAGCAATTTTCTCATAGCGGGGTCAGGGCGCTAAAGTGTACAGAGGGGTAAGCCGCAAGCCATCCTGCCCGCCTCCGGAGAGCACTGATCGCAGCCGATCCACAAGCCGAAGCAGACCTGATACGCCGGATCCTGGCCGGCGAGAAGCATCTCTTTCATGATCTGATCCGCCCCTGTGAGCGTGGCATCTATTTTATGCTCTTCTCCTTGCTGCGCAATGAGACCGAGGCCGAAGACGCGGCGCAGGAAACGGCCATCAAGGTCTATCTCAACCTGCATCTCTTCCGCGGCGACTCGCAGTTCCGCACCTGGACCCTCTCCATCGCCCGCAATGAGGGATTGGGCAGGCTACGCAAGCAGGCCACGCGACGTGAAGACTCGCTCGAAGCCGATACCGACGAGCAAACCGGCGATTACACCCCGGCAATCCTGACCAGTTGGCGGGAAATCCCGGCAGAAGCATTGGAACGGAAGGAGTTAGGTGCAATCTTACGCAAGGCCATCGAGAGCCTGCCGGAGATTTACCGTAACATTGTGCTTCTCAGGGACATCGAAGAGATGGATATCAAAGAAACTGCAGCGGCGCTGGACATCAGCGAGGCAGCGGTCAAGGTCCGGCTGCATCGGGCCCGCGCACTGCTGCAACGGGAGCTGGCGCCACAATTGAAAGGGTTTGCGCCCAAACGCAAAGGATTGTTTGGGAGACGCGTATGAGGATCGACTGCAAACACGTGTGGGAACATATCTCCGCTTATATCGACGGCGATGTGGACCCCGTGCTGCGCGCCGAGATCGACAAGCATCTTGAGACCTGCGAAATCTGCTCAGCTGTGCTGGATTCCACGCGCAATGTCGTGGTTCTGATGGCCGACGACCGTGTCTTCGAGCTACCTGCCGGCTTCAGCCAGCGGCTTCATGCCCGGCTGGATGACGTGCTCGAAAAAGAAATCGAACGCAACGAGTGATTGCTTGTGTGCGCAGCTGGCGGCGGCCCGGTGCGATGCACCATCGGATGCGTCCACACCTCCAGGCCAACTAGAATCAAGGTCACAATCGCCAGAACCACTTGTAGCACCTCTGAGCGCCGCTCCTTTGCCGTGATCTCCCGCTTCCGCCACTGAGATGCCGGAGCGGCACGCAGCTTCCATATCCACGCCAGCACAGCGAGATTCACAACCGCGCCGGCGGCGGCCAGTATCAGCATTGGAATGCGGATCGCGTCCTGATGGAATCCCCGCGCAGGAGCATAGATACCGCTGGCCGCGGCCAGAGCAGAGAGTCCAATGGCCACACGGATGCCGCTGATGGTTAACACCGCTGTACAGGCGCTTTGCAGCAACACCACGAGCAGGCTGGCCCCACTCAGCGCGCGCATTCCTTTGCTATTCACGATTGAGCCTCCGAAATTTTCCTTTAAATTAACAAAAGTTCATTACCCGGCTACGCAGAGACAAGACTAGCTCACTGCACATCCCTCAGCCTATTGGACGTACCGCAAAGCAAAATAAAATTTCTCCAGATCCGCGAATTTTTCCCGTAACCTTTCTTATAGCTTCGTACTCCTAAGGAGCGGGTCACAGATTTGCGGGGCAAGCCAACGGCAAGCCTTGCGGGACATTCACCAGCGAAGCAATCTTCGCTCCAACTTCCCAAGCGAGGTCAAAATCATGACAAAGAATCAAATGAATGCACTGCTTCTCTCCGCGGCTCTCACCGGCATGATGGGCGGCTCCATGCAGTCCGCCAAAGCTTCTACTCCCGGCACCAACGGCGCCTCGGCCAAGGCCATCAGCGCCGGCGTAATGCTCACCGGCCAGGATACCCCCCCCGCCAAGCACTCCTGTAAAGGCAAGAACGATTGCAAGGGCACCGGTGGCTGCAAAACCGGCGACCAGGGCTGCAAAGGCAAGAACACCTGCAAGGGCAAGGGCGGATGCGCCACCGACGGCTCCAAGGCTCCGAAAGCCGTCTAAGCTTTTTTCCTGTTATGCGGCAGGAAGCGTTCACTCACATCCTGCCGCATATCAATTCTGTTCTGATTCACTCTTCGTCCACGGAATCATTTCTCTTTGCGCTAAGGACATCTATGCCCGGCAATCGCTTTAATGCGTTTCAGGATCACGGCGTAGGAATCGGCCTCCGCATTCCGCACTACGATCACATCTTCTCGCGGAAGCCGGTGGTGGACTGGTTCGAGATCATCTCTGAAAACTTCATGATCGACGCCGGTCGGCCACTGCATACGCTGGATCGGATCCTGGAGCAGTACCGCGTGGTGCAGCATGGTGTCTCAATGTACTTCGGCTCGGTGACCGCGCCTGATCCCGAGCATCTGCGCCGGCTCAAGCAGCTTGTTCGGCGCACCAATACTCCCTGGCTCAGCGACCATCTTTGCTGGGGCAGCGTGGACGGAACCTACACCCACGATCTGCTCCCATTGCCTTATACCTGGGAAGCCGTCGAGCGCACCGCCAAGCGCGTGCGCCTGGTACAGGATTTTTTGGAGATCCCGGTCGCGGTCGAAAATGTCAGCAGCTATGCGGCGTTTACCGGCTCAGAGATGACCGAGTGGGAGTTTCTCGCCGAAGTGGTCGAACGCGCCGATTGCGGCATCCTTCTCGACGTGAACAATATCTACGTCTCTTCGGTGAATCACGAATTCGCGCCGATGGATTACGTCAACGCCGTGCCCGCTGATCGCGTGGCGCAGATTCATATCGCCGGCCACTCGCGTTATGACAAATACATTCTGGATACCCACGACCATCCGGTCATCGATCCGGTCTGGGAGCTTTATGCGCGGGCCATCGAACGCTGCGGACCCACACCGACGTTGCTTGAATGGGACGACCGGATCCCCAGCTTCGATGAGGTTCACGCCGAGGCGAAGAAGGCTGAACGCTATTTGCATCAGTACACTCATCAGCTTGCGGAGGTCGCGGGATGAATCTCGAGACCCTGCAACGCGAGATGGCAACTGCAATCATGCAACCCCTCACTGCGAATGAAGATATGCGCTCCCTCGCGCCCGATGGGCGCTCAATGCGCGTCATAGCCGAGAGCTTTATTGCGCCGAATAGCCAGCTTGACTCTTTTGAGCGGCTGGAGATTTACAACCGTCAGTATTGGTTTCGTGTGCTCAGCGCGCTGATTGAAGACTTCCCTGCTCTGCGCGCGGTTATTGGTGGCGGCAGGTTTGACGCGATCTCCGTCGCTTATCTCACGGCTCACCCAAGCCGCTCCTTCACGCTGCGCAATCTGGGATCAAAGCTCCCCGAGTGGCTGGCGGCGAATCCGGCACTCGCCGGACGTCGTCACCGGCTGGCTGTTGACGTAGCGCGAATCGAGTGGGCTTTCGTCGAGTCCTTTGACAACGCGGAATGCACTCCGCTGACTCCCGACCAGGTTGCAACCCTGGATGGCGACTCGCATATTGCTTTGCAGCCGCATCTGCAGCTAATGGCCCTCGATTATCCTGCGGACGATCTGGTGCTCAGCCTACACGACCGGCAAAAGCGCGAGGCCAGCGAGGCCGGGCACAGGCACGATGAGGTTCAACCCGCTCCGGTCAAGCTCCCCAAGCTCCGCCGCAAACCCATCTGGCTTGCCTCCCATCGCGTTGACCTGCGCGTTTACTACCGCCGTCTGGAGCAGGAGGAGTTTCAAACCCTCTCCGCACTGCGCAGCGGTTTGCCGCTGGGAGAGGCGCTTGAAGCTGGCTTCGCTGCTTCAAAGGTTCCCACAGCGAAGCGACCGCCCAAGTTAGGCCAGTGGTTTGGCAGCTGGGCAGAATTGGGCTGGCTCTGCCCGCCAAGCCTTGATTCGCTCATCGACAAATAGAACCGGAGAAAAACAATGCAAAAGATCGTCGATCTGATAAAGACCGCGTACAACAGTTTTGTGCACTTGGCCAATCGCGCGCAGAGTCCCCTGCTGTTGCTAATCCGCCTTTATTGGGGATGGCAGTTTGTCCAGGACGGCTGGGGGAAACTCACCCATCTGGATCGTGTGGCCCAGTTCTTCGCCAGCTTAAGTCTTCCCGCGCCCGGAGCAACAGCCCTATTCGTCGCATCTGTCGAGTTCGCCGGGGGCTTGCTATTCGCGCTCGGCGTCGGTTCACGGATCGTTGCTCTCGTGCTTTTTCTGAACATGACGATGGCTTATCTCAGCGTGCCCGACGACCGGGTCAACTTCTTCCACATCCTCTCCAAGCCCGACGATTTTTACGGCGCTTCACCATACACCTACTGGTTCGCAGCCCTGCTTATTCTTGTTTTCGGTCCGGGATTTTTTGCATTCGATTCCCTAATTGAACACCGGCTCTCTCGCCGCGATAGATCGTGATGGATTGATTAAAGGTTCCGTCCCGAAAGCCGATTAGAAAATCGCAGGTTCAAACACGGGCCACTTCCCCTGTCATTCGTCCGATTCCTCTGGGATGGCAAGATCACTGGCTGTGTTTCTATTCGAGATTGCTGCTTGCGAATCTGAGCCTGGCGTCTGCAATGCGGAAGGATCTTTGATGAAACGCATGAGTTTGAAGGCAAAGCTTTGGCTGTGCTGCGGCAGCCTGCTCACTATTCTGCTGATAGTCGGAGGCATTGGTTACCAGTCAGCCCTGACTACAGACACGTTGGTCCACACCGTGCAATT
>CAZHKN010000129.1:0-13605 GCA_964532725.1 uncultured Occallatibacter sp. | reverse complement strand
TCTTGGCCATCTGCATCAGGCTCACGACGCCTTCCATCATGCGCGCGCCGCCTGATGCTGTGATAACAATCAGCGGTTTTTTGCCAAGCCGCGCGCGGTCGGCGGCGCGGGCAATCGTTTCACCCACAACCGCGCCCATTGAGCCACCGATGAAGCCGTATTCCATTGCGCTGACGACTACAGAATGCGATCCCAGCTGACCGACAGCGTTGAGAATCGCGTCGTCCAGTCCGGTTGCTTTCTGAGCCGCTTCAAGCCTCTTTTTGTAGGGCTTCACATCAGTGAAGTTCAAGGGGTCGGTGGAGCGCAGGCCGCGGTCAACCAGCTCAAAGCCCGGCTCGAGCAGCAGCTCAATGCGCTTGAGCGCGCTCACTTTGAAGTGATGCTGGCATTTGGGGCAAACATTCAGGTTGGCCTCCAGGTCGGCCTTCCATATGGTTTGCCGGCAGCCAAGGCACTTGATCCAGAGGCCTTCGGTGCGAACACGCTTTTCAGCGCTGTCGCCAGGCTCGTACTCACCGTCTTCTCGCTTGAACCAGGACATATATCTCAGGCAATTGTAAATGGGCGCTGAGGCTTCCGGGCTGGATTGCGCGCGGGCAAGAGCAGTTTAGAGCAATGCGGGATGGGCGAGGATGCCCTTCTGAAACGTGTGTTTCGTCCGCTCATTTCGGCGACGGCAGCGGCCAACTCTAGCGAGAAGGGGTGTTGCGGCAGGTCCAATAACGCGCTAACTCTCAGGGTGCAGGGCAGTGCCTCCGGATGCGCGTAGACTCCGATGTTGCGAGAGCAATCAGCGAAAGTGAGTTAATGTCCGCCGTGATACGGGTGTCCGCTAAGGATCGTAAAAGCCCGGTAGAGCTGTTCAGCGATGACTAGGCGGGCAAGAGCGTGGGCCAGGGTCATCGGCCCAAGCGAGAGCAGTAACTGCGCCCGGCTCCGCGCCGCATCGGACCACCCACTGGCGGGTCCAACCGCAAAGATAATTTGCTGCGCACCGGCATCCCTCCTGGCGCCCAGCCAAGCGGCAAAGGTTTCTGATGCCATCTGCCGTCCACCAACGTCCAGCAAGACCACCACGGGCGCTGTTCTACCCTGCTGACGGGTCAACCACGCCAGCATTGCAGCTTCAGTCCTGAAAACCTCAGACCGGCAGTGTGCAAAGGATTCGCAGCGCTCCAGATAAACCGTTACCTGGGCATCAACCCCATCGAGTTTGGTAGAGCGTCCACCGATATGCACAAGCGACCACTGCATAAGAGGGAGAATACCGCAAACTGGGCCACCAGCGATCTGGGATGGACAACAGCAAAACCAAGCAGGGCTAACCATTTTCTGGATATCGAGCGCAACGCCTACCATTTTCCATATTTAACGTACGGACGTCAATAACGTAGCAAAAACTAACCTATTTATTATCAATCATCAACAAAGCAATCAAATCTTGGTCCGAAATGGCACAACTCTTGCATACACCAGTCTGATAACCCATCCCTTGTACCCGGGAAGCGGCTTAATTTCGCACCCTCGGAGATGAGGTCCAGTACTCTCTCTTCATTCTTACGTTTTATGTGTCTTGCGCAGTTCAACCGCGAAGCGGCGTCACCCCCCCCGCCGAATCGCAGTAGAAAATTAAGCGGATTTGGAAGGACTCAAAACTTCCAGTCCCCACAGATACTTCTTGGAGGAGTTTCGATGCGATTTATCAGGTTGCAGAGTGCGGCTCTTGCGCTGAGCCTGCTGGCCGTTGCCGGGTTTGTGGCAAATATTTCGACGCCGGTGGTTCAAGCTCAAACGGGCACAACGGGTGCATTGAGCGGCGTGGTAGCCGATTCAACAGGCGCGATGGTACCGGGCGCGAAGGTCATAGTGACTGACACAGCCACTGACTCCAAACAGTCAGTGGTTACGAACGCGGAAGGCAAATACACCGTGGCCAACTTGAAGCCGGGTGTCTATAAAGTCTCTGCCTCAGCCGCCGGTCTGCAATCCTCCACCGTTCAGACCTCGGTCTTCCTGGGTGTGACGGCGACAGCCGACATTAAGGTTACGGCCGCGGGCGACAAGGAAACCATCGAGGTGACCTCGAATACCCTGCCGCTGGTTGATACACAGAATATCGCGCTGGCGACCACCTTTAATGAGACCCAGATTCAGGAACTGCCTACCCCCGGCGGCGACGTCACGACCGTGGCCTTTACCGCCCCCGGTGTTGTGGTCAACGCCGGCGGCTCCTATGGTAACTTCAGTTCCGACGGCTTGCCCGGCATCTCCAACCTTTTCGTTCTAAATGGCTTTGACAACCAGGATCCCTTCCTCAACCTGAACAACTCTGGCAGCTCCAACCTGACACTTGGTCAAGGCGAACTGCAGGACGCAACTGTTATTCAAAATGCATACAATTCGCAGTATGGCCGCGCTGCCGGCGCCATCATCAGCTACACAACCAAGTCGGGCGGCAACCAGTTTCACGGCGCGACCGATTATAACTACAACGGCACAGTTCTCAACGCAAACGGCTGGTTTAACCAGTTTCAAGGGCAAACACGTCCACACGCTGTATCCAACGAATGGGCAGCGAATGCCGGCGGTCCAATCATCAAGGACAAGGTCTTCTTCTTTGGAGACTTTGAAGGCCTGCGCTACGTGTTGCCAGGTTCCAGCGGCTATCTAACCTTCCCGTCCCCTGCGTTGCAGGCCTATACACTGGCCTCCTCACCGGCCGATGCGCAATCGTTTATGGCGCAGGTGCTCGACGGCTACAAGAGTTCCTCTGCCTACGCCAAGGCTACTCCGGTTGCCAATGGAGATCCGAACAATCCCTTGCCATACCAAGATGGCAATGACGCACTTGGCTGCGGTCTTGCATCAGCAGGCGGACTGGCAGGCACTCCCGCACCCGGAGGAGGCTATTTCGGCGCATTACCGCCCGGCGTCGCCACTGGGACGATTGTCCCCTGCATGCTGGTTGGCGTAGGCGCAGCGAACAACATCAACAAGGAATGGCTCTTTACCGGCCGCGGGGACTGGAACGTCAGTGACAAGCAGAAGATCTATGGCCGCTACAAGATGGACCGCGGATCTCAACCTACCTTTACGAGCTTCATCAATCCTCTTTTCAGCACGCTTTCTATCCAGCCCGAGTATGAAGGACAATTCAACGACAGCTTCGTAATCAGTCCTACCAAAACCAATGTCTTCGTCGCGGCAGCCAACTGGTATTCGGCCTACTTTGGCCCCCAGGATCAGGCCGCATCCTACGCCGCACTGCCAGCCAGCTTCGGCGCTCAGGCATTCGGTGTTGGAGCAGAACTTGGTGTAGACGGCAGCGGTGTGAGCAGCTCTCCCGGACTTCCCGCGGAAGGAGTTCCGTTTTACCTGACCCAGGGCCGTAACGTAACCCAGTACCAGATCGAGGACGATTTTAGCTGGATCAAGGGCAAGAACACCATCAAGTTCGGCGAAAATTTCCGCCGCGATCTGGTATCCGATTACGATTCGCAGATACAGGAAGTTTTCCCATGGGTCTATCTCTATTCGCTCGGTGACTTCGCATCGGGAACCTTGTCCCCGAATTCACCATATGCTAGACAGAACAACTGGGGCCAGGCTTTTGCTGCTACTCAAACGGCTCATCTCGCCCTTTATAACGTAGGCGCGTACATCCAAGACGAATACCAGGTACTGCCCAAGTTGAAACTTACTCTTGGCATCCGTGTTGACCGCACCGGCAACCCTCTCTGCCATAACGGTTGCTTTGGCGACTACAACGGGGCCTTCCCTGGCACGGGAACGGGCTGGAATTCAACCGTTACGTCCGCGAACTGGAGTGCCTTCGGCAAGGTTGAAAAGGCCAATATTCAACCTCGCTTTGGCTTCAACTACAGCATCGACGAAAATACTGAAATCCGCGGCGGAGCTGGCTTCTTCTCCGACCTCTACCCTGCTGGATTTATCGATGGCGTAATCCAGAACTTCCCGAACTACAACCTGGAAACCGTCTATTTCGGAGATCTTGGGGCCAGCGGCGGTTCGACCGTAGGGCAGTTCGCCAAAGATGCGAATGCCGCAGTGCAAAACGGATTCCACTCTGGCCAGGGACCTGATACGGTTGCGAACACGCTTTATAACCAGAACATCCCATTTGCGCCGCCGAATATCAACGCCTATTTCCCAACTACCTTCAAGGTGCCGGAGTATGTGGAATACAGCTTGCAGATTCAGCGTCAGCTCTCGAAGACCGATGCGGTCATCCTCACCTACGCCGGCAACTACGGCTACAACGAGGTACTTGAGAATCCGTACCAGAACGCTGGGAACGGAGTTTACAACGATGGAACCTTTAACGGCGCCGCTACCGTGGGTGGTTGGGGCGCGGGTGGAGGGTTTGGCGCAGGTCTCTTCCAGAACACACCGCCCGACCCGCGTTTTGGCCGTGTAACCGCCTACACCAACGCCGCACATTCCAACTACAACGGCGGCATGATCACCTACAAGCACACGGGCAATGGCTTGACCGGCCAGATGTCCTACACCTATAGCCACTCTCTGGACATGGTCTCTGACGGCGGCGAAGGTGAGTACTACAACACAGAGTCGATTGTTAACCAGGTGACGCCGAACCTTCAGGCCCTCAACCTGAACTACTCCAACGCCGACTACGATATCCGCAATAGTCTTGTTGGCGACGCTGTCTATGAGGAGCCGTTCAAGTCTTCCAACAAAATTCTGGACAATCTTGCCGGCGGTTGGGTCATTGGTGTGAAGACATACCTGCGCACCGGTCAACCTTTCAGCATAATGAATGGCGGTGTCCTCGGCGGCTACACAAATCTCGGAACCTCACCTCTCGGACCCGCACTGGTGGCGCAATTGATGCCGGGCGTGACTCGCACGAGTATTGGCAATCCGACGTCCATCAACCCGCACACATGCGTCGACACGGACTGCATCGACGAAGGCGATTTTGTCGCGGCTACTTCGCAGTCTACCTTTGGCACACTGCGCCGCAACGCCTTCTTTGGCCCGCATTACAAAAACACCGATCTGAGCATTATGAAGAAGATCGTTAAAGCGGAAGGCTTCACGCTGCAGATTGGCGCAAACGCCTACAACGTCTTCAATAACGTGAACTTTGCGCCGCCAGTCAACGATGTGAATAACGGCGCCTTTGGCCAGATTCAGAATGCAGTTGCGCCGCCCACCAGCCCCTACGGATCCTTCCAGGGCGCGGCAGTTACGCAGCGCATTCTACAGGTTCATGGCAAGATCACCTTCTAACCTCCAGCATTATCTGGAACCAACAAAATGGCACCCGCGCAGGGTGCCTTTTTGTTTATCAAAACCAACATTGGGTATATCGGCAGAAACTAGATCTCGGCGAGGGTTCAGACCTATTTGGATTTAGCGGTTTTCACAACCAATTTCTTTGCAGGCGCCTTCTTCACAGCCGCCTTCTTGACGCTTGTCCGTGCAGAGGGCTTCTTCGCAGGAGCCTTTGCTTTTTGCTCCGCCGCCCGTGCCTTCGATGGTGTTGCATCCGCCTCTGAGAGAGCTTTTTCAGAGATTGACTTCTTCGCGGCTGCTTTAACAGGCGCCTTCTTGCGGGCTGCGCGGGTCTTCTCGGCAAGTGCCGTCTTCAACTCCGCATCGAATTCTGCTGGGGTTAGCGGACGGGCAGATTTGCGCAGCCGCTCGATGTCATAGAAAGCGCGACGCTCGGAGAGAAAGACGTGAACAACAAAGTCTACATAGTCGAGCAAAATCCACTCGCCCTGACGGCGGCCCTCGACGGAGTTCGGATAAACTCCAAACTGTTTCTTGAGGCGGATTTCGATCTCATCGGCAATCGCGACGCACTGCCGGTCATTCGTGGCCGAAGTTACGAGGAAAAAATCAGCCAGCGCGGCGTCAATTGTATCCAACTGCAGGATGCGAGTGTCTTCACCCTTTTTGTCCTCACAAGCCTGCGCTGCGGCCTGGACGAGAATACGGATCTGGTGCTCTGCGGCGGTTGCCATTCTGTAAGTAAGTTCTCCCCTGTTAATCCTAGTCCGATGTTGCAGTTGGAGCAAGCGAACTATACAGCCGGCGGGAACGGATGTAATCCGCCACTGACTGCGGCACGGAAGCGAGCAGAGCGTCCGGTCCCGTTTCTTCGATGCGGCACTGCTTCCGAATCAGGGACGCGCTCACTTCGTAGTTCAAACCAGGCAGCAAATATAAGGAAGTGCGCTCTCCGCCGACACCGTGCAAACAAAACTCTATCACCCGCACACCGCGACAACTCGAATCGAATACCGGCGCCGGATCCAATTGAATTCCATCGGGCAGCGCCGCAGCCAGACTGCTCAAAGATTCACCAGGACGGGAGGCAACAATCAATTGCGCGGCAAAGGGAATATCAGCAGCGCGATGCCAGTGGCGCAGGTTGAAAAATGAATCAGCACCTAATAGGAAGTACAGCTGGTCGAGCGGTGATATGCTGGTCCGCAGATTGACCAGGGTCGTCAGAGTGTAGTTGGGAGCGCCGTCCGGCCGGGGAGCGTCTGTAAAAGAAATCTCAAATCCCTGCTCGCCTGCTATGGCCAGTTCGGTCATAGCCAGCCGATCAGGGAAAAACGCACTTGATCCTATCGGCTTTAACGGCTGCGTTCCGACAGGCGCAAACAGGATACGGTTCAGGCTTAGTGCTGCCCGCGCCGCACGAGCAATAGCTAAATGGCCGAAATGTGGCGGATCAAAGCTTCCGCCAAAAAAGGCGATGCGCTGGCCGCGATTGGCAAAAGACTCCATTGACTGATCGTAACTCCCCGCCCATCTGATACCATTGGCTCGACGACGATGCGATACTTGATTGCTCTTCTGGCCCTGGCTGGCGTGGTGGTTTCGGCGCTGGCCCTGCGCGTTCATTACGACACCGGTGCTGAACCCTGTTCAATCAACGAAAAGTGGGATTGCGGCATCGTGAACCACAGTCCTTATGCCATGCTCGGCCCTGTCCCTATTGCCGTAATCGGCATCGCAGGTTACGTGGTGCTGGCGGGTCTGGCGCTGGCGCGGCAACGGTTTCCGCTTCTGCTGGCAGTGCTGGGCGGCCTTGGCTTCGCTCTCCGGCTCACCTTCATTGAGGAGTACGTGCTGGACACCTGGTGTCTCTACTGCGTCATATCTCAGGCGGTCATTGGACTAATGACGCTTCTCAGCCTTGGCTGGCTGACGGCTGAGTATTACAGCTTGAAGCGCGCAAGCGCCAAGAGCTAGTTTCATCAAGACTTTGAGGCCGCGACCCGTCCGCACTGCTAAAATTGAGCCAGAGCAATGACTGGCAACTGGTACGCGCGCTGGATGTACAAATGGGAGACCCGGCTGACAACACGCGATGAAAATCGCGTTGTGAGGCCGTTGGAGTGGGGTTTCGACTGGATTCAACCGCTGCTTGGCCGCTGCGGGCTTCCGCAAGAGAGCCTGCAAAATGCAGATTCGCTAGACGCCCCGTCCGCCGAAGCGGCGATGGCTAGCATCAACCAACTCCTCATCCGCCATAGCGACCAGTTTTTCAGTTACGAGCACCCCACGGACTACCGTCTGGAGGAGCGCCATCCACAGCTCTTTCCGACGAATGTTCGGCCTGAGACATTGGCCCAGGATGCGGAGTTGAAGCAACGTGCAGTGGAGGGCAAGCTGGCCCCAGCGCAGTTCCTGCGCTTTACCTCTCCGGAGCGAACGCCCTTCCCCGAAAACGATCTGGTTAATGCTCGCTGGTTCCCTGCCCCAGCGCATAAGGATCCGAATCGCCCCAAACAGGCGATCGTGGTTCTGCCGCAGTGGAACTCCGACGCGTTCGGGCACAACTCGCTCTGTACCATCTTCAACAAGATGGGGATTTCGGCGCTCAGGCTCTCCAAGCCCTACCATGACATTCGCCGGCCCACAGAGCTGGAGCGCTCCGACTACGCGGTCAGCGCGAATATCGGCCGCACTCTCTCGGCCTGCCGTCAGGCGGTCGTCGATATTCGCTGCTGTATCGACTGGCTCGAAGCGCAGGGCTACGAGCACTTTGGGGTTCTGGGCACGAGCCTCGGCTCCTGCTATGCGTACCTCGCCAGTGCGCACGATCCGCGCATCCGCGTGAACGCCTTCAACCATGCGTCTACGTCGTTTGGCGACGTGGTCTGGGCGGGCCAAAGCACGCGCCATATCAAACAGGCCATAGACGCCGCCGGACTCACGCAAGAACGGCTACGCGCGCTGTGGGCTGCGGCCAGCCCCTGCAACTACTACGAAAAATTTGCCAGCGCCGAAGCGGGCGGCCCAGAGAAGAAAGTTCTGCTGGTCTATGCGAACTATGATTTGACCTTTCCCAAGGAATACTCGCTGCAAGTGGTGGATGCATTCCGCCGCAATAAGCTCAACTTTGAGCCACGTGTGCTGCCCTGCGGGCACTACACAACCGGCGAGACGCCGTATAAATTCATCGACGGCTGGTATCTGGGATCTTTCGTTTATAGGGCATTCAAGGCGCTGCGTGTTGAAAAGGCTGCCGGGCTGCAACCGTCGAGACTAGCGATGCGCGATGTCGAAGAGGAGATTGTCGGCCGCTAAGGGAATTCCGCAAGGGAGTCAGACAGGAGTAGACACGGTCCGATTAAGATAAAGTGTGCCGAATCCACCCGGCTGCACAAAGGCGCAACGATGAAGACAGATTTTTCCTTCGGCAAAAATGGAATCCAGATTTCGGTTCCAGACGGCTTCGAGTACCAGCTCATCCGTAGCAGGTCATCGCAAGCAATTGAAGATACTGCTGCCGCTCTCGACCGCGCTCTCGATCAGCCGATTGGCTGCTTGCCTCTTACTGAATTGGCGGCCGGGAAAAGATCCGCGGCAATCTCCGTCTGCGATATTACGCGGCCCGCGCCCAACAGCGTTACGCTGCCGCCGGTTCTCGCGCGGCTGCACCAGGCCGGAATCCCACCGGAAGCGGTGACCATTCTGATCGCTACCGGGCTGCACCGGGCCGCGACGGAAGAGGAAATCAAGACCATCCTCGGGGCGGAAATCGCCGCGAAATACCTTGCGGTCAGCCACGATGCTCGCGCGCTAGCCGAGCACCGCTCACTGGGCAACACAAGCCACGGCATTCCGGTTTACATCGACGAGCGGTTCATAGCCGCCGACCTGCACATCACGCTCGGCTTTATCGAGCAGCATTTGATGCTTGGCTTCAGTGGGGGCCGCAAGTTGATTGCTCCGGGCCTCGCCGCGCAGGAGACAATCAAGGTGATCCACTCGCCGCGCTTCATGCGCGAGCCGCTGGCTACCGAAGGCTCCATCGCAGAAAATCCTCTTCATGCCGAGCTGCTGGAGATTGCCGCGATGGCCCGGCACGATTTTCTGCTGGATGTGACGCTCACGCAGGACCGCCAGATCAGCGGCATCTTCGCCGGCGACCCGGTCAAGGCGCACCGGGCCGGGGTCGAGTTCCTTGAGGCAACCTCGCTGGAGCGGTTGCAGCAGCCCGCCGATGCGGTCATCACAAGCGCTGCCGGTTACCCGCTCGACCTGACCTTCTACCAGATCATCAAAGGGGTCACGGCGGCGGCGCACCTGGTCAGGCCGGGAGGGCGCATCCTGATTGTGGCCGAGTGCGCCGAGGGCGCCGGCTCTCTGGAGTTTGTCAAGATGCTTGCCGGCTTCCGCGATGCGCAGAGTTTTTTGGACGCAATCCGCAATGCGCCGGTTGAAGTGGACCAATGGCAACTGGAGAAGCTGGCGTTGACCGGCTTGCAGCAGCAACTCTTCTTCTACACGCCCGGCGTGCCCAGGCGTCAACTGGGCGGCCTCGGCGACCATGCCTACGAGAGCGTAGACGAGGCCGTTACGGCGCTTCTAAACGGCCTGCCCAGCGGCGCGCGGGTGGCTCTGGTGCCGGAGGGGCCGTATACCTTTGCGCGGGCAGAGTGAAACGCCAGCCTATTGGGGGCTTCTCCGGTCTGTTCCCTCGCAGCAGAAAGGGAATGAATAGGGTTTCGGCTTGTCCCGACGCATCTTCATTGCCCTACGATGTTCAGCGTCGCGCTTTGGTTTGCATTTTGCAATAGAAAAGGTGCATATTACTGTGCTATAAACCCATATCTGTAAAACGGGCATTCGCAAGTACTCCTATCATGTTGCGAGCTAAACAGGAAGGATTCGGCCAGAAGAATGACCTACAAACCACAGCGAATCCGCGATCCTTTGCATAACGTGATCGAATTTCCTGGCGATGAGTTCCATGACGCAATGTGGCAAGTCATTCAATCGTCACAATTCCAAAGATTGCGCCGTATAAAGCAGTTAGGTTTTTCAGAACTCGTTTATCCGGGGGCCACGCATACTAGGTTTGCTCACAGTGTGGGTGTCTTTCACACTGCGCGCAAACTAATGGTTGTCGTCAAGGGTCATTTGCAGGGCATGAAGGCGTACGAAGACACCAAGGCTAACACGTCACTCGCTGCCGCGCTCGTCCACGATCTTGGGCACGGGCCTTACAGCCACGCGTTCGAGGAAGTCGGCAGGCGCCTCGGTCTAAAGATGGCAAAACATGAAACGGTCACCGATCTGTTGATCCGGGAGGGTGAGATTTGTAAAGCGCTCAACAGACTGGGTAGTGGTTTTGCGGCGGATGTGGCTGACGTAATCAAGAAATCTGGCCCTTCGAATATCTACGGGGCGGTCGTATCAAGCCAGTTTGATGCGGATCGCCTCGACTACATACAACGGGACCGGCTAATGACCGGAACCCACCATGGTGTGATAGATCTCGACTGGCTCTTGTCGAACCTAGAGGTAAGCAAGGTGCCGTATGGGGCAGACAAGGAGAGCGTAGGAGAAATCGAAACATTTGTGCTGGGGCCAAAAGCGCTTCATGCGGCGGAATCCTATCTTTTGGGACTCTTTCAGCTTTATGCGACGGTGTATTTCCATAAGGCCACTCGTGGAGCGGAACAGCTTTTTACAGAACTGCTTGTACGAGTATTCCAGTTGGCGCTCGATAAATCGACGGAGAAAACGGGTCTGAGTGCAAAGCACCCACTCATCCGCTTTGCGTTGAATCCAGACGATCTTGATTTGGCACTTGCATTGGATGATTCTGTGATCAGCGGGGCTCTCTGGATGATGGCAGGAGCAAGGGATCCGCTCATCACCGAGTTTGCAAAACGGATAAGAGAAAGAAAATTATACAAATGCACAGATGTTCGGGAGAGCCTGAATCGACAGCTACGAAAAAAGGAGCCGCGGAAATCAGTTCCAACGAAAAATCCAAAGCGATCCAGTTGAAATGTGAGAGCGATAGAACAGGCTCAGACCATCCCAGAGGAAAAGTTAAGAGCCAATGCGCTCGACCGAGCCTGCACCTTGGCAGAAAAGCGACTGATCGAACTCACAAAGACGAATGGGTGCGAGATTCCAACAACTCTTGTGGATAATAAAGCAGAACGTCCAATATACAAGCAGCTTGAAGAATCTGAAGGTCCACTGAACAGGATTATGATTAATCCTAATACGGGAAGCGACAAACCTGTGGACATTGCTTCGATCTCGCAGGTGATAAAAGCAATTGCACCTTTCAAGGCACTTCGTGTATATATTAAGGAAGGCGATGAAAAAGCGAAGATAGAAGTTGATCAGATCATCGAAGAGGAGGCTAAGAGATGCCGGTATTGAATTCGAATAAGTCCGATGCGGAAAAGGCAACCGACATCATCCGCGATGCCGGGGGCGAAGTTGTAGGAAAGACTCGCCTGCAAAAAATGGCCTATTTGCTTGAAATTTCTGGGCTTGGATGCGGTTTTTCCTTTGAATATAGGCATTACGGGCCATATAGCGAAGATCTCGCGGATGGGCTGGAGAGCGCGCAATTCTCGAATTTGCTGATTGAGGAGGAGCATACAGCAAAATGGGGAGGTTCGTACTCAATCTTCAAGACGATATCAAAAGCGCCGGAAACAGAAATTAGCTCAGCTCGCAGGACGATTCTCGAATTAGGAATGAAGGCGAACCCGATTTCGCTCGAACTCGCTGCAACAGCCGCGTTTCTGGCGAAAGAAGAGGAAGACAGCCCCTGGGCAGAGACGGAGCGGCGCAAACCGGAAAAAGCTAAGAAATGGCTACAGCAAGCCAAGGCACTCTACGCTGAGTTGAAAAAGGTGAAGACACCTAAGCAGCTTCCTGCGATTTAGCTAGTTTTATTTGTCTTTAGGTGTAAATCCTACCGCTCAAGAATACGGCGCTGAGTCTTAACTGGAGATCGGCTCGAATAGCCGCTCGACCAACCTTGCCCGGCTAAACCTGTACTCAGAGTTGTCGGATTTGAATACGTTGAATCCCCTGACTTTTCGTCTAAACACGCCGCACATTCACGCCGCGATTCTCGCTTATGGTTGTGTCCAGTGTCCCAGCCCACCCAGGGTTTATCATCGAAATGGTGCGCTTCGGTTGGCTGGCGCTCTGGTTTGTATCCTTGGTGTGCGTCGATCCCCCGAGATCGACCGCTGTGCCGGGGAATTCTTGGGTACGAGTACTGGATTGGACGGCAATGCGAGCAAAGACGGCTGTGGTGTTGGGCGCTCAGTGGGGCGATGAGGGCAAGGGCAAGATTGTGGACGTGCTGAGCGAGCGGTTCAGCGCGGTGGCGCGCTACGCGGGCGGGCATAACGCCGGGCACACGGTCATTATTGGCGGGCAAAAGTTCGTGCTGCAACTGATTCCCTGCGGCGTGTTGCGGCCGGGGTGCAAGGGCGTGATTGGCAACGGCGTGGTGCTGGACCCGATTGCCTTCTTGAGCGAGGTTGGCCGGATTCGCGAGTTTGGCGTCAATGTGGACGAGCAGCTTTTTGTCTCGAACCGGACGCAGGTGATTTTGCCGTACCACCGCATGATTGAGCTGGCCGCGGAGAGCGCGCCGGGGCGGAAGAAGATTGGGACAACCAGCCGCGGGATTGGTCCTGCGTATGAGGACAAGATGGCTCGCAGCGGGCTGCGGATTGTGGACCTGCTCAGGCCCGATTTGCTGAAGACGCATATTGAGGCGGCCTGTGCGGAGAAGAACGCGATTGTGAGCGCTCTGTTTGGGGCCGAGCCGCTGGACCCGACGAAGATGTACGACGAGTACGCAGCGGCGGCGGAGCAGGTGAGACCGTTTGTCGCGGACACGGGCCGGATGCTGAACAAGATTCTGCGCGAGGGCGGCAGCGTGATGTTTGAAGGCGCGCAGGGAACGATGCTGGATATTGACCACGGGACGTATCCGTTTGTGACGTCTTCGTCGGCGACGGCGGGTGGCGCGGCTACGGGAACCGGCGTAGGACCGACGGCGATTGGCACAGTGATCTCAGTGACAAAAGCTTACGTGACGCGGGTCGGCGGTGGGCCGTTCCCGACCGAGATTCATGATGCGGTGGGAGAGCATCTGCGGGCGCGGGGGAACGAACAACGGTCTTTGCACTTGCCGCCCAAGGGAGAAAAAGGAACTGGTGATTATCATCACGCCGCACATCGTTGGGCCGGGGCCTGCCGCACGACCGCGGGCCGCGATCACCGTGGCGCCGAAGCCGCGGATGATTC
>CAZHKN010000128.1:0-13684 GCA_964532725.1 uncultured Occallatibacter sp. | reverse complement strand
TGAAAGCCAAGCTGGAAGCAGTCATCTACGCCGCGGAGGAGCCGGTCACCCTGGCCCAGCTCGCGACGCTTTTTACCGCCGACGCCCTCGAGTGGAAGGCTGAGCAAGCCGCCGCTGCCGTCGAAGCCGTCGCCGAGAATGCCCCCGAACCGCAGTTCCTGCCGATTGAGAATCCAGATGCGATCCCGGAAGCGGAACAGACCACTGCTGCCGATGAGTCGCTGAACGTCTCTGCAGATGAGCAAACCAGCACACCTGAGGCTGCTGCGGAAACCGCTGCACCTGCTCCCGATCCGGACGCCATTGACGACCCCGAAGCGGAGTTCAAGCGGCAGTCACGGCTGCGCGACCGTGAAGTCCGCGCGATTCTGCGCCAGTTGCTCGACGAAATTATTACCTCTTACGCGGACGATGCCCGCGGCATTGAGATTCGCGAGATTGCCGGCGGCTACCGCATGGCCACCAAGCCGGAGTGTCATGACGCGGTTCGCGTCTTTATCAAGGCTCTCAAACCAGCGCTGAAGCTCTCGCTGCCCGCGCTGGAAACTCTGGCTGTGATCGCTTATAAGCAGCCGGTGACTGCGCCCGAGGTCAACGAGATTCGCGGTGTCGAGTCCGGCGGCGTGCTGGGTTCGCTGCTCAGCCGAAAGCTCATCGCCACGGCAGGCCGCAAGCAAGTCATTGGCCGGCCTATTCTTTATAAAACAACCAGGGAATTCCTGCTCCGTTTCGGCCTCAAAGACCTCTCCGAACTGCCCTCGATGGAAGAGTTCGAGAAGATGGCCGCGATTGAGTTGGAGGGATTGGAAGAGTCCGAGAACACTGGTGATGAAACTGCTGCGCCGAACCAGGAAGCGGCCAGCGGCACCGCGCCGGAATTTGAAGAAGAGAGCAGCGAAGATCCGCATTCCCGCCCGATAACCTCTGCGGAGACACAGGCCGAGCCGGAGCCGAATCAGCCGATAGAAGAGGCAGCCCACAGCTCCGCTCATGATGAAGCGGAAGACCGCGTCGAACCCGGACAGGTCGTTGCTGAAACGCCCGAATTACATTCAACACCCACTACCGTCGTCGAGACGGAAAGCGAAGGGGAATTACTCCCCGCAGAGACCGTGCCCGCCGAGCCGTCCTAGCAGATCAGGCAGAAAACAAGAGAGTTCCCTCCATGACCGATGAATATCAGTCTGATGCAAATGAGCCTGAGTTGAACGAAGAAGCTGAAACCGAGATTGAAGACCCCATCGGCGACGAAACCGACGGCGAGGCCGAGGCAGTAACGGACGGCAAAGAAGCCGAAGAGGAATCAGAAGGCGAGTCCGATGACGACTCCGACGAGAAATCAGATCCCAAGTCCGGCAAAAAGGCCAAGCCGCCAGCGAAACTCGAACGCCTTCAAAAAATCCTTGCCGCTGCAGGAGTAGCCAGCCGCCGGCGCGCCGAGGAGTTGATCGAGCAGGGCCGCGTACAGGTGAACGGTGCTGTTGTCACCGAGCTGGGCACCAAAGCCGACCTGGGCCGCGACCATATCCGCGTGGATGGCAAGCTGTTGCAAGGCCCGGAACGGCTGCGCTATTTTGTCCTCAACAAACCCAAGGGTTTTGTGACCACGGTGAAGGACCCCGAAGGCCGGCCCACGGTGATGCAGTTCTTCGACAAGATGAAGGAGCGCCTCTACCCGGTGGGCCGCCTCGACTATATGAGCGAGGGCCTGCTGCTGGTGACGAATGACGGCGAATTGGCTAACAAACTGACCAAAGCCTCGTCGGGAGTAGAAAAGACCTATCTGGTCAAGGTCAGCGGCCAGCCTACTGAAGACGAGTTGGATGCGCTGCGTTCCGGTGTGACGATTGAGCGGGGCAAGCCGGGCGAAGGCCGCGTGAAGACTTCTCCGGCCCGCATTCGCCAGGTTCGCCAGGGCGACAATCCCTGGTACGAAGTGATTCTGATTGAGGGCCGCAACCGCGAACTGCGCAAGATGTTCGAGGAGATCGGCCACTTTGTCGAAAAGATTCGCCGTGTTGGCTACGGGCCGCTGGTGCTCGACCAGGAGCCAGGCAATCTGCGTGAGCTTGATCCGCAGGAACTGGAGGCGCTACGCAAGGCCTCGGAAGGCAAGTTGCGGACACCGAAATCCAAGGAGGTCCGCCGCCAGAATGCAATTGACGCCCAGCGTCTGCCGACCGTCCGGCCCAGCGGCCTGCCTACTTCGCGAGCAGTTGGCGCCTCCAGCTACAAGCCCAATGTAAGCCGCACAAAACCCGAGCACGCCGGCGACTACAAGCCGAAGCGATCCTTTGACAAGCCGCCGGCCAAGCGCGAGGCGTTCGGCAAAGATCGTCCGGCACGTCCGGCTGCCCGTCCCGCAAGCGATTTCGAGGCTCCGCCGTCAACCAGGCCTGCGACAAAGCCGACATGGAAGCAGACGGACCGGCCAGAGCGCGGCGCCTCTCGTCCGGCGGCGCGATTTGATGCCAAGCCCAAGAGTTTCGGTCGCCCGACCAGCACAGACCGCCCAGCGCGACCGGCGCGTCCACGCTTTGATGCCACAGAACGGCCCGAGCTGAGGCCAGCAGAGGCACGCTCTTTTGAGCCGCGTCCGACAGAGGCGCGTACTTCGGCTCCTCGCGCCTTCACACCCCGCACCGGCGGCACTGGCCGTACGGGCGGTGACCGCTCTTTTGGAGCAAAGCCGTCCTGGAACAAATCCGGCCCAGGGGGCCGTGGCGGATTCAAGCGCCCCGCAGCACCGCGCCGTGAGTCGCATGACTTCGACGACGATCTGGGTCCCGTGCGCCCACCGAATTTGCATATTGAAGAACTTCCCTCGGGCAGCTTCAGCTCATCCGGTCCCCGTGCCGACCGTTCACGGCCCGCACGCAGCACGCCCAGCCGGACCGGTTCCAGCTCTGACAGGACCGGTTCCGACCGGCCAGCATCATCCCGGCCAAGCTCTCCCCGGCCCTATTCACCGAAGCCATCTTCGAGCCGCCCAAGTTTTGACCGAGCGCAGTCGGATCACCCTCGTACAGACCGGCCCGCTCCAGCAAGCCGGAGCTTTGACCGGCCTGGGTCGGATCGCCCTCGGCCCGAGCGCTCTGGATTTTCCCGGCCCGGATTCTCCAAACCTGGAACCGGCAGACCCGGCACTGGACGCCCGAGTTCATCGCGCCCTTCGTTTGACCGTCCGCAGTCGGATCGCCCGAGTGGTAACCGTCCGAGTTCAAGTCATCCCAGTTTTGGACGTCCCGGCAGCGACCGCCCCAGCTTTGAAGGCAAGCGGCCCAGCCGTCCCCGCACTGAGGACTCCAGATCGCAGCGCCCACCGCGTAGCAGCGAAGGACTCGCCCGCCCCTTCACCACCAGCAGCGGCAAGCCACGCGCGGGCGGGGCAAGGCCCAGCAGCAAGCCGCCGCGCCCTGGAGCGCCACGCGGCGAAAAGAAGGCTGGTTGGAAGCCCAAGCCTAGCTTTGGCGGCAAACCCGCTGGCCGTGCGAAGTCGGGTGGTAAATCCAGCTTCAAGAGCAAGCCTGGCGGCAAGAAGCGTGGCTAGAAGAACAACCGCAGATTCTTCGACTCACCACCCCCGAACTGAAAGACATTCGGGGGCCCGTTCGCTCAGAACGACAGCTGGTTTTGTGTTGCGTGCTTCAGACTTAGGACACTAGGTGCCCAGACCTTACGTGATCTAGCGTTATCCAGCGAGTTTCAGCTATTCAGATGGCGGCGCAGATCCTCTGGGTGGTTGCAGTGCCCAAGAGCTGTTTCGCGGGAGATACGTCCGGCGCGAACCAGTTCGGCTAGCGACTGCTCCATCGTCAACATGCCCTCGGCGCGGCCGGTCTCGATGCTGGCGCGGAGCTGATGGTCCTCGCCCCGGCGAATCAGATTGCGCGTGGCGTTGGTGGCGATAAGAATCTCGACCGCCGGGTAACGTCCGGCTCCATTGGCTGCCGGCAGCAGTTGCTGTGAGACTACCGCCAGCAGCGCGAGAGATAGTTGCTGACGGATCTGCGACTGATACCCGGTTGGAAAGGTGTCAAGGATGCGCGAGACCGTCTGGGCCGCATCGTTGGTGTGCAACGAGGTGAGAACCAGATGACCGGTCTCGGCCGCGGTCAGCGCCGCAGCCATTGTCTCGCTATCGCGCATTTCGCCAACCAGGATCACGTCCGGGTCTTGTCTGAGGACGGCGCGCACGGCCTGAGAGAAGCTGGGGATGTCGTACCCAATCTCGATCTGCTCAACGAGGGATTTGCGGTTTGTGTGTTGATACTCGACTGGATCTTCGATGGTGATGATATGTTCGCTGCGGCTGGCGTTGATCCGGTCGATCAACGCGGCCATCGTCGAGGTCTTGCCGCACCCTGTCGCTCCGGTCAGGAGCACAAGCCCCTGCCGCCGCTCCGCCAGCATGGAGAGCGAGGCGGGCAGATGAAGCGTCTCCAAGGTCGGGATCTGTGCCGGTAAAATCCGTATCGAGGCTGCAAGGGTTCCGCGCTGAAAATGAAAGTTGGCGCGGAATCTTCCGGTTGAACCGCGCACAAAACAGAAGTCCATGCATTTGCGCTGCTGCAATTCTTCCAGTTGGCCACGCGACAGCAAAGGGAACAGCAAGGCCCGAATGCTCTCATCCGGCATCGCCGGTCCTGAGTCGGTCGTCAGGGTCCCATTTACTCGGAACGTAGCCGGAGAGCCTGCAACCAAAACGATGTCGGAGGCGTTGGCGCGAATCGCTGTGGCTAAGAGCTGGTCTATCGACCGCCTCTCGGCGGATTTAACGCCCGTCGCCGAGCGGTTGAGCTGATCGATAATCCTCGAAAGTTCATTCTCGTGCTCGTCCATGCTGAAAGCATACGGTTCTGATCTCAGCCGCGCCAAGCTTCCTTCCTGCAAACGAACCAGGCTTCCAAAAGTCGGTGGAGAGTGGGGGCATCCGGAGCGTCCGATGCCCCCTCGACAAATCACCAACGGTATGCCGTGAATGATCCGTCAATGGGTCGATTTTTCGGAGAGTTTCGGCAATTCACGAAAAATGCCTGTGGATTTAAGAAAATTCGCAGATAGAGATCGCAACACCTGTGCGAATTCGGCACAATTCTCTTTCCATCGGCATGGAATCCATGCTATTGATTAGAAAACTCTTATTTCTCTGTACGACTTGTTCTCCCGATTTGCGTAATCAATTTGCGCTCGTCGCCGATATTGTTAGCTCAGATGTTGGCCGCAAAGAGCAGAGTCGAAGACGTGCGTTTGTGTGCGTTTAAGCGTAGTATTGGCGCGGAAAGCGAGTCGCGGAATGCCAACGGCAGCGGGCCGGCACACATGCAGAAGGAGAGGTTTGTGCGCTCTGGCGCTCGGCTGTCTTCCTGTACTTTTGTCTCCTTTGTTTGGGTTGTCACAAGCAGGAGTTGCCGCAGCGCGGTTGCATGTGTTGCACACCATCAGCGAGGTTTTCCGGCTGAGCAAGGAAGAGGCTCGCAGGGGCTATCCCGTCCAAATGGATGCTGTAGTGACCTATTCCGACCCGGAGTGGGGAGTTTTGTTTATTGAAGACCGCACAGGTCCAACCTTTGTCGACGTCCACGGCGATCCTGCAAAATATCTACCGGGCACTTTGGTTCGCATCAATGCGGTGACAACCGTCAAAGAAACGGGGATCGCTTTCGCTCATACGAAGGTCAGCGTTCTGGGCCACGGCAGTCTGCCGGCGCTGGAGCCGAAAAGTATCGGTGAGCTGGGTAATTGGGCATTAGAAAGTCATCGCGTAGTCACGGAAGGCCTTCTGCGCCCGTGCGATGAGCCTTCACGCCGTGCCTGCTTCCTCCTCTACGACGGCGGCAAACGGGTCTGGGTCGTGCTGCCGCAGCCCAATTTTTCGTCCGAAGAAGGCCTGATTGGGGCAATTGTGCGGGTGAGCGGGATCCTCGGCCGTCGCGTTGACTCCAAAGACGTATCCGTGCGGCTCGGAGCGCAGGTCTTCGTCAACAGCGAAAGCGATATTCAGGTCAAATTCCCTCCGCCTCCTATCTCATTCAACTCGACTCCCCTGCCCATTCAAGAATTACGCGCCTCAGATGCTGACCAACGCTGGGAACCTCCTGTTCATCTGCGGGGCACCGTCGTTTGGCAATCTCCGGGCCTGTTCATCCTTCAGGACAAGACTGGCTCGGTGTTTGTTGGCAGTTGGAAAACCATTTCAGTTCATACCGGAACAGTTGTGGATGTAATCGGCTTTCCGGGCCACGGAGAGTTTGGCCCGGAGGTCGCCGATACAGTGATTAGAGTTTCTCCGGACCAGTCAGGCGCCGCCGTTGCCGCGCCGCTCGTTATGAATGCGGCAGACATTGTGAAGCAATCTCTCAGTGGAAGACGCGTCCACATAAGGGCGCGGCTCATCGGCCAGAGCGTGAGCGCCACTGAGTTTGTTTATCAGCTCGACGATGACGGCCAACGCTTCAATGCCGTGCTTCTGCGCAATGAAACCACGCGCGAAACAGTTGGCCTTACACACCAGTCCATCCTAGAGCTGACGGGCATTGCGCTGGTAAAGCATGGAACCCCCGAGTGGCCCGAGTCGCTTTTAATCATGATCGAGTCCCCATCGGACATTGTGGTTGCCGGAGGTACTGGCTGGCTCACGCCCAGGCGAGCACTGGCGATTGTAGGCGCGCTATTCCTCTGCGTTATTGCACCGCTGATCTGGGTCAAGCAGTTACACAGCACCGTTCGCAAGCAGACGGCTATCATTCGGGCGCGGCTTGAGAGCGAGATGCAGCTAGAGACAAAATTCCGGCGTCTTTTTGAGCGCAACCTGGCCGGGGTTTATACATGGCAGCCGGATGGCGCGATTGTGGAATGCAATGAGGCTTTTGCCCGGTTACTCGGCCTACGATCTTCTCAGGAAGTCGTTGGCCGGTCCTATTGGGATTTGATCGTTGACGCCGATCAGCGGGAGCGATTGAAAGCTTCGCTTGCAGATGAGACGCTAAGCAATCTTGATACCAGCCTGTCGCGCGACGATGGCGCGACGGTCCATCTGCTGACAAACATTACTCCGGTTGAGAGCGCGGCCGGCATCGTCTATGAGACCACTGCGATTGATGTAACCCAACTGAGGCAAAATCAGGAGGATTTGCAGAAAGCTAAAGACGCGGCTGTCCATGAATCGCTAAATGACTCACTGACCGGATTACCCAACCGCAGGTACCTGCTGGACAAACTCTCTGCGATGCTGGTGACTGCGCAGCGGGACTCCGAGATGCTGGGTCTTCTGTACCTTGATCTGGATGGGTTCAAACTCGTCAATGACAGCCTGGGCCATGTGGTCGGAGATGGGCTGCTGGTGCAAGTGGCGGGTTGCCTGCTCTCGCGAATCCGCAAGGGAGATTTGCTGGCGCGCCTGGGCGGCGATGAGTTCCTGGTAATTATGGATCAGCTCCATGACCGGGAAGACACCACAATGCTGGCCGAGCATCTGCTGGAAGCCATCTCCAACCCCTTTCTTGTGAATGAGCACCTGCTTTCCATCGGAGTGAGCATCGGCATCAGCATCTATCCCTGCGACGCTACCGATGCCGAAGAGCTGATGCAGCAGGCTGACAGCGCGATGTATGCCTCCAAGCGCGAAGGCAAGAACCGGGTGACCCGCTACACCTCCGAGATCGGCTTCCAGATGCATGAGCGGCTTACACTGGAGAATCTACTGCGCGGAGCGGTGGCGCGAAATGAGGTATCTTTGCACTATCAGCCGGAGTTTGATCTGGCGGATCATCGCCTGCTGCGCTTTGAGGCGCTGGCACGCTGGAAGCACTCTACCCTCGGACAAATTCCACCCGACAAGTTCATCCCCATTGCCGAAGAGAGCGGCATGATCGGCGCGCTGGGGGCCTACATCATGGAGAAGGCCTGCGCGGAAGCCGTTCGCTGGCAGACGATGATGCCCTACCCAATCCAGCTTGCTGTCAATGTCTCCAGCATCCAGTTCCGCTCCAAGGGGTTCGCTGACGAGGTCAGCGCGATCCTGGAGCGTACTGGGCTAAAGCCGGAGTTGCTCCAAATTGAATTGACCGAGTCGGTGATGATGAACGGAAATTTGCAGGCTGCGGAAACAATGACCCGGCTGCGCGCCATGGGCGTCACCATGGCCATCGATGATTTCGGCACCGGCTACTCGAACCTCAGTTATCTGCCAACTTTGTCCTTTGACGCCCTAAAGATCGACCGTTCTTTTATGCTGAATCTTGATTCCCAACCGGAGACGGAATCGATGATCAGCACACTCATCGGCCTGGCCCATAATTTCGGGATGCGCGTTATTGTGGAAGGGGTTGAGACAGCGGAACAACTCGCGTTGATCAAGACGCTGGGCGCAAATGAGGTGCAAGGATATCTGGTTGGACGTCCCACACCCAATCCCGAGGCATTGATGGTGCACACAGCGGCATCGTAGATACGCTTTCGACTCACCACCTGGACAGTGCGCCTATGCTGTAACCAAAAGATTCGCGGCCTTGCGCCGCTTCGCGGGCAAATACCACGCAAGCCATGCCGGAGCCGTCCACATATAGAGCGGTGATGTCCCTGGAAGGTCAGCCGCAACCTCCAGCAGCGCGACACAGGCGATCAGACCATTCGGCAACGGAATCCTGGCTCGGAGCACCACTCCGTTGACTATTTAGGCCAGAGCGGAGACAATAGGAGAGTTGCATCCCACCCGAGTGGGCCTGTGGCGCAGCTGGGAGCGCGCTTCCATGGCATGGAAGAGGTCATCGGTTCGATCCCGATCAGGTCCACCAAATTCATCTACAATTTGCTGAATTGGCTCATAACGTGCGCTATGGCTAAGATACGTTGGTTTTGAAGCCGCATCTTCCGTGGCGCTACCCAGAACACTCGACGTACGGTCGATCCGGCCGTACGATATTTTGCCAACCCAGGTTTTCCGCAGAAGGGCAAGAACTGAGGTTCTTACATCTCAAGCGCGAGTTGTAAGCCAACCGTCGGGGCTTCGCCTATCAATCCATGAACAGGATTAAGGTTTTCAACAGCTTCGCTCTGAGTTGACCCAAACGGAAACTCTTTAACTCCGCCGATCCCGGGTTCGTAGCCCCCCGTCGATTGCTCTTGTTCGCGGAGGAATAAAGTAACGGCCATCAGAGGATCATTTGAGGCACACCTTCTCGTGCGGCTCGCCGAATTTCGGCGGTAGAAGAGTCCGGGTGCGCTAAAGCGGACGGCTTCATAAATCATTTCTTCAGGATCGAACAACATACCTCGCAACAGACTTATGCACGTCAAGAGGCATTTTGATCTATAGTCTTTTGAAGAGTGGCGATCAATCTTGAGAAAAATTTTCCTGCGATCATATTAACTAGAATAAGCGTATTTATCTTCTTGCATTGATTGGCATGAAATATTCACGCCAGTTTTTCTGCTGACACACCCGAATTATTCTTTTCCTCAGATTGAAAATATAGCTTCATACCACGATCTCTATTGATATCTCCTCTCGGGTCACCAGCGGGACATCTATCTCGCATATATTATGCGTACAAATTCGGCGAAGAGTGTATGGCTGCATTTTTCATGCTGGTGGTTTTTTCGAAGGCGAGAAAAGAAATAACCTGTTCTTTATCTATTTCTTGCAGTTGTCGGCATAAACGAGCAGAAAGGTCGTCGTCGGCCCATCCGGATATATTTCAGCGTTTACGTTTTTCTGTGCCATCTTATTTCCTGCCAACTGATTGGCGGGGACGGAAGTCAGGCCGCAGTTAAGAGTTTCGCTTAGGGAACATATGTGGTTCCGGCAAACGGTACTTGTGAGCGGCTGTGCCCCTCGCACAGTATTCTTATAGTATCTGAGGAACAAATGAAGAACATTTTTGCGCTTTTATCGATGATGATCCTGAGTGGCATGTGCTATGGAACTCATGCGCAAGTTATAGATCGGAATCCGCTTTCTGCCTTTACCCAACCGGATATACAGATGATTGACGGCGTCGCGGAAGGCTCGGCTTATGTCCCGGTTAATAATTGGGTCTATCCGGCTCTGGACCGCTTGCATTCACTGGGATATGTGGATAGCGCCTATCTTGGACTACGGCCTTGGACGCGGCGGAGCATCGCGCATATGTTGGAGTTGAGCGCGGACCGCATTGTGACCGATGGAAACAACGATGAGGCGCGCCGTCTCTATATTGCCCTGCAACGCGAGATTCAGCCTGACATTGATCGGCACACAACTCTCATACATCCCCACGCCGGGATTGAGAGCGCGTATACAGTGTTGCGCGGCATCAGCGGGACTCCGCTTCGCGATAGCTTTCATCTGGGCCAAACTATTATCGACGATTACGGACGACCGTATGAGAGCGGTTTCGATAACTATTCGGGCGTGAGCGCGCACGCCGAAGCGGGACGGTTCTCCCTTTACTTACGCGCAGAGACACAGCACGCCCCTTCGGCGGCAGGCTACTCGCCGGCTCTGGCGGCTTTTCTGGCCGGGAATATTGATCTAACTCCCGTTGGACCCCAGGATACGATCCCCGCAGGTCCGATAGATGTGGTGAATGGGCTGCGAGTGGTGGAGGCAAATCTCTCATATCACATTGCCGGGCATGAGGTCTCTTTCGGCAAGAGCGACCACTGGCTGGCCCCAGATCAAGGAGCATCTATGCTGTGGAGCAATAATGCGGAGAATATCTACGACTTCGAGATCAACAAGATCGAGCCGTTCCGGATTCCGCTGCTCTCGTCGATGACGGGTCCCTTTCGGTACGATTTTTTTGTGGGCAGCCTGAAGGGGCACACAGATCCAAACGACCCCTGGGTGCATATGGAGAAGATCAGCTTCAAGCCCACGCGTAATCTTGAGTTCGGTTTTGCCCGTCTGGCGATCTGGGGCGGCAAAGGACACGAGCCGATTACCCTGCACACCTTCTTGCAAAGCTTTTTCAGCTTCCAGAATGTATCTACCACTGTGAAGGACTCCGCCAAGGATCCTGGAGCTCGTCTAGGCACCTTTGATTTTAGTTACAGGTTGCCATATTTGCGTCGCTGGATAACGCTCTATACGGATTCCCTGGTGCATGACGATGTTAGTCCGATCAGCGCGGTGAGGCGTTCTGGCGTTCATCCGGGCGTTTATCTGGCGCGGTTTCCGGGCCTTGAGGCTCTTGATCTACGGGTCGAGGGAGCCAGTACAGATACGCCTTCAGCATCCGTGCAAACTGGACAGTTCCTCTATTGGGAGTCGATCCAGAGACAGGGCCCGACAAGCAAGGGCTTTCTCGTGGGGGATTGGGTGGGGAGGCAAGGCAAGGGCGGTCAGGCGTGGCTAACATACCATCTGTCGCCGCGGGAAGAGGTGCAGTTTACCTATCGGAACGCAAAGGCTGCCAGCGCTTTCATCCCTGGCGGGACGACGCAGAATGACTACACGATTCTGGTGCAAAAGCGGGTACTGAAGAGGTTCGAGCTTCGTGGCTGGGCGCAGTACGAAGGCTGGAAAGCGCCGATCTATAAAGCCGGCGCGCAAAGCAACAACAGCGTCAGCGCTCAGGTGACTTGGTTTCCTGGAGAATCAAGGTAGCTGAATGAAAATTCTGCTGATCAATAGCTTGAACTGAGGGAAAAACGCACAGAACACACGTTCAATCGAGGTATCGCGCCGCCGGGGTCCTGCGTCGATTGTTCAATATTTTTATGCTTCTATGAGCGGGGCGTTTGGCAATTCCACCCTGTATACATTGGGATGAGATGCAGATCGATCAACGCCACTATGGGTGAGAGGTACTGCGAGCAGCCCCCTGAGCATACACTACGCTCAGAGGAACGTGCCCTGGCTGTCGGGAACATGCACATCCATGGTGGCCGGTATTGGCATAGTCTGGGGAGCAGCCAAATGGAAGGAGTGCTGGTCACGATAGACGGTGTCGGTTGTTCCCAGAATCCCGGATTTAACCAATCCCTCCAAAGTGGAAGTATCCCAGCGGCGCAATACGCTATTAATAAGGAGCCTTAGATCAGAGGAAAACGTAGCGCGAGCCATGTAGTCCTCGTCGAGCCTGCGTTTGGTGGGGAGTACAACGGAGTGATAGTAGTGCTTCAGGCGATGGGCAGGTACGTCGTCTAGGATGACTTCTTCGCGCGCAAAAGCGATCGTGGCCTCGCCAGTGATGCCGGGGCGGCAGGTCAGAAGGGCCGTCTCATGCTCAGGCAATTTGGGGCGGGGGCCAACCAGGCTCATATCTCCCCAGAGCACATTGAGTAACTGTGGAAGCTCATCAAGTTTGTAACGCCGCAGGAACGGTCCAATAAGCGTGAACTGCTGGTTGCCCGCGGTTGTAACCGCATGATGGGTCTTTCCGGTGACATGAACCATAGTTCTGAATTTGATGATCGTGAAAGCGGTTCCCTGCCGGCCCATGCGCTTTTGCAAAAAGAAGACGGGGCCAAATGATGTGAGGCGCACTGCGATAGCCGTCGCAACCAGGATTGGAAATAACAGAGGCAACGCCAGCAGGACGCAGCAGCAATCAAATAACCGTTTGGTATGAGACCTGGACCAGGCACTCAACGGTTTCGTGCAGAGCGTGAGGGGAAAGCGGGACTGCAGCACGGATTTATGCGCTGTGGCCGGTTTCTCGGGTTGAGGAACACTGTAGTCTCCCGATCTCTCTCGGTCCACAACCGTATCTCTATACGCTGCAGGGAATAGCGACTGAGAGTTCAATAGGTCCTCGTCCGGGTAAAAAGATCGGTAGCGTCAAAGAGCAGTGAAGCACAAACGAAAGTATACCGCTGAAACCACCGATGACTAGTTGGAATATTGCGGTTCCGCAGCGTTATCCATGAAGAGAATCTGCCGCAGTCATGTCTGCCCAACATCTGGACTTCGGTGTGCTTGCCCCAATACCCCACCGACACTAGCCTCAGTGTAGCAGAGCCTGTTGGTCGAACCAAACAATACTTTGACGGCAGAACCTCCCGTTGGTTATGAACTTGCACACTGTTTTTTTAAGGATGAGGCGACACGTTTCCAATCTTTACAAAATCTTTACATGAAGGCTAATCCACTATCGGCAGCCGCTTTATGAACTCTAAAAGCCGGTTAAAGACGAGTGACTCTCGCAGCTGCATGTCATTGAAGACTTTGCAGATCATGGCTTTGGCCTATTTGAAACACAGTTTGCAGTCCTTTTATAAGCGGCATATCTTGTTCAGTCGTGCAGAGGTTGACGGAGAGGAAATTAATTGTCAGTAACTAAATTATTAACTAAGTAGTTAATAGATAAAGGATCGATTGATTTCTTGTCTCAGCGTGCGTGCACGTCCTATGATTGCCACCTGCCAACGACGCACTGTTTGCGCGCTGATCCTGTTGACAACTGAGTCAAGAAAAACTGTGGTCGCAGGTCGCCAACACGCGGTGGGCGATCATGCTGTGCAACTGATCTCCCTCCAAGGAACCGATACGGCACAGGCACGACTAGAGAGTCCATGCACGGCTCGACCTGCGTGTTAGACTTGCGCTATATGCGGTTATTATTGGACGTAAGTGAAACAAGGGAATACTCTATCCGTTTTGGCCGTCGGCGCGATGGAATGCAAATACATCGGGCCGGAGAGATTGTATTTCTCCTTCTGATCACGTTGCTTCCTGTAGCATTAAATGCTCAACTAC
>CAZHKN010000127.1:0-13767 GCA_964532725.1 uncultured Occallatibacter sp. | reverse complement strand
GTCACATTCAATGAAAAGGATTTGCGGGATGCGCGGCAGAGTTTCGGAATTGCCGTAATTCGCCCAGGCGAAGCACTCTGGAGGATGAAATCATGACGACCCAAGTCTCTACGTTTCCATTGCGTTTACCCGTCTCACTCAAGACGGCTCTCGAAACAATCACTGACCGGGACGGCACCAGCATTAATCAATTCCTGGTTGTTGCAGCCGCTGAAAAGATCGCCGCGATGCAAACGGAGGAATTCTTTTTATCCCGACGCAATCGTGCGGACAGAGAGGCTTTTCGCCGCATTCTCAACCGCCAAGGCGGTGAAGCTCCTCGGCCGGACGATGAGTTGCAGGAAGCGGTAGCTCAGCGCAGTCAGTGAACAGCTCTGTGCGATACTTGTATTGCTGAGTTGCTGGAGGTAAATAAATTATGGGAACCGCCGTCTCGCTGCGTTTGCCGGAAGAGCTGAAAACCCGCCTTGAAAAGCTGGCCAAAATGACCGGGCGCAGCAAGACCTTTTATATGATTGAGGCGATTAGTGAAAAGCTCGAAGATCTGGAAGATTTGTATCTCGCCGAGCAGCGGACTCTTGCCCTTCGCGCCGGACGCAGCCGCACATACACACTCGACGAAGTGGAACAGCGTCTCGGCTTGAATAAATGACTTGGCGGATTGAGTTTGAAAAAGCCGCTGAGAAAGAACTGCAAAAACTCAATAAGCAGGTAGCTCTGCGCATCGTAGAAGTTTCTACGAGAGCGTGTCGCCGTCCTCGAAAATCCGCGCAGTATCGGCGAAGCACTGGTTGGCTCTACATTAGGTGATTACTGGAAATACCGCGTCGGCGATTACCGCATCATCACAGACATTCAGGACGCAAGGATCGTTGTTCAAGTTCTGCGTATTGGCAATAGGCGGGCAGTATATCGGTGACAGTTCCCGATTGGTTCTCCCCAAATTCCTAATCTCCGAAGATGTCCATCACGGATTTGTCGAATTTCTTGAAATCGTCATCTCCGAGAGATAGTTTCAGCTTCTCAATAGTATCCGTGATGATTGACTGGAATTTCTGGCGCAAACGAATCAAATCGGGCGGATAAGGCGCGACAACCGGACCCGGACCAAATTCTTCGTGATATTCGCCTAACACCGCATAGACTTCTTTCCAATTTTTTGTGTACTGCAGATTTGCCTCGTGAGCGATTTTGAACACCTCATTCCGTTTTTCCTTTGGAATATCGAGGGGCAAAATTATTATTGATTCATCATTCTCTTTGGCTGGATTTTGACGGGCTGAATCGGAGTCTGGGCTTAGGCTTTGCAAGTAAATTTGATACGCGCCGAGGCGCGCAGCATCAGTGAAACTCCGTCTCGCGCTTCCCACTGAGGACTTGCTGGCGATTGCGAGCTGATGTGGATCACCGGTCTCGGTCTTGAGTGACGCGAACTGTCTACTCGACGAAAACTCTTTCCTGTTCGGGAAGTTCCGATAGACAAATAGATCTAGCTTATCCAAAGCAGCTTCGCCCATATCGTTCCTCAATGTATTTCGCGTGTCGATAACAAGGGTCTCCATTCTATCTTTAAGCGTCTCCAGTTCAGGATCGTCAGACCCCCCTTTTGTGCCTGCACTCCGCTGCGTTGGCTGTTGGTCATCAGCATCAAGTCGATCCCAATACTGGATAACGACAGGGCTTGCAGCCAGAATGTCTTCAGTCAATACCTTTGCCTCGCTATCACTGAGTCCAATCAGCGCGCCATAGTCCGCAGGCAGGTCGCTCTCGTCTGTAACTTTCCTCTGCTGCTTCTGTAACTGATAGTTTTCGCGGCCAACATATTCAATGAAGTTGGCGTATCTGCCCACCGCGAGATAGCAATGCAACCACCCTCGCACTTGCTGCACACTGTTCGGTCCCGGCGACTCCCGCAGAGGCAGCGGGCATGCCTTCAGAAATTCGTCGTCCTCTCGCCTTTGAGCTGTCGAACTGATCGCCAGTACCTGGCAGAGGAAAGCGATGACCACGGCAAGGCAGGAACGTCGAAAAACGAGCGTCATATTCGTCCTTTCCGATTCATATGTGGGATAGCGCAGATTCTGCTCCCGGCAAGCCGAGAAGTCAAGAAGAAAGAGACAGCGCCGGATACGGAAATTTTTTGGATCTGCGCAAAAGTGGCTTAAGTAGCAGGATAAATGAGAGGTTTATTCCTCTCGTTCCTGCGCGTTATCGAAAGATTCATTTGACAATTCAGGCGGCAAGGCAGAAAAAGAAAGTCATACCTCCGCCTCGCTTCGAATCGGTGTTCTACATCGCGATGGCGGTAGGTAAATTCATTTGCAGAGGTCTCCCCCCGCCATGCCATCCCAGCATCCTCGTCCGCACACTACCCACACTCCGCACCCAGCGACCAAGCTACAGCAAGGCGCAGTGCGCACGCGCAGCCCGCATAAGAACAATTCGCAAGCTCACAAAGGTGTCGAGCCGCTGAACCCGGTCACGCATCGCAACACAGGTTATCAGCCGCTTCCGCGACCGCTTGGTCTGGCTCCTTATCATTATTCGCTGACGGATAACTTTCCGGATATCGGCACTAACATCGCATCCGCCAAGAAAATGACTCTCCATATTCTGGGTGACTCAGGCGGCGTGCAGGATGGGGAGTTTCAAAGCAATGTCGCCGAACAGTTGATCGCCCAACTGGATCCCAAAGATCCGGCCTCACCGCAGTTCTGCTATCATGTCGGGGATGTCGTCTATTTCACCGGCCTGCACGACGACTATTATGCTCAGTTTTACGAGCCATACTCCGCCTACGACGTTCCCATTCTGGCGATTCCCGGCAATCACGACGGCGAAGTGGACGACCCCTCGATTCAGACCTCGCTCGATGGCTGGGTCGACTACTTCATGCAGGCGCATCCCGACGTTGATCCCATCTCCAAGGATGCGCCGCGTGTCGGCCTGAGTTTGCCAAATGTTTATTGGACTCTCGAAACTCCTTATGCCACTTTCATCGGCATGTACACCAACGTACCCGAGCATGGCTCAATCGACTCCGTGCAGCAGCAGTGGCTTACCAATGAGTTTGCTACTGCTCCTAAGAACCAGGCGTTGATTCTCGCGTTGCATCACCCGATCTATTCCTTTGATGTCTATCACTCCGGCAGTTCGCGCATGGCCGATGTCCTTGAGAACGCCATCCGCGATACGGGCAGAGTTCCCAATCTTGTGCTCTCAGGGCATGTGCACGACTACCAGCGGATCGAGAAAACCATCAGCCCGGACGGGCCGACGCCGTTCATCGTGAGCGGAAACGGCGGATATCACAATCTTCATCAGATTCACTCAGCAAATGGCGACGTTGCGCCCGACACTGGCGCAGTGCTGAAGTACGGCACTGCGAAAGCGTGGGGATTCGTAACACTGTCAATCGACGCCAAGACGATCTCCGGCTACACCACAGAAATCGACCGCACGGGGAAGGTGGCGAAGGGAGACAAATTCTCCTATCCCACAAACCCCATCATTTTGGACGATCCGAAGAGCGTACCAACGCTCTAACGGGAATGCTCCGCGATCTTGCAATGTGAGTGGCCCAGGTCTCGTTTTTTGAGACTTGGGCTACTCACGCAACTCAATCCCCTGCAGGCTCCTGCGCCTCGCTCTCCGGCGCTCCAACCCGCCGCCACCGGTTCCGCATCTCCTCGCGGAAGCGCTCGCGCTCTTCATTGGTCATGCATTGCCAGCGATCTGCCTTCCAGCGCCTGTGGCCTGAGCCGTTGCCATGCCCGCCGAAGCCGCCGAAGAGAATCCGGCAGAGGACCAGCAGCCCCAGCCCTTGCCAGAAACTGATCTGGTGCCATCCAAAGAGCGTTGGCAGCAGCCAGTTCCACAGATGCATCACCACTTCGCCGAAGCCCCATGTGAAGAGCACAATCACCGGCGGAATCAGAAGATAGACCCACTTGTTTCTCTTTACCCAGTCACTTTTCATCTCATGTTCCTCATTTCCTGTTGTGTTCGTCGTGTATGCGCTGCAACCGCTGGCGCAGATGCTGAACCGCGTATCGCTTGCGCGCGAGCAGCGTGTTGGTGCTGACACCTATCTCCGCAGCTAACTCCCTGAAGCTGCGTCCTTCAATTTCATTGGCTACAAAGACCGTGCGCTGTTCTGGCGGCAGCTCGGCGAGCGCGGCCTCTAACTCATCGAGAAGAAGACTGCGAAAGTAGCTCGCCTCTGGCCCGGCGTCGGCAGAGGGCAGCAGATCTTCAAACGGGAAGGACTCGCCCTCATCGTCCTCGGCCATCTGATCTGCGAAGGTCTCCGGCTTCTTCTTGCGGAAGAGGTCGGTGATGCGATTGCGCGCAACGCGAAAGAGCCATCCGGAGACGTAATCGATGGGCAGTAGCAGACGTTGCGCGCGGACCAGCTCGAAGAAGACCTCCTGCAGCAGGTCTTCCACGTCGTATTCATTCGGAACCCGCTTGCGGATGAAGCTACGCAGCCTGCCGCGCTCCTGCCCAAATACTTCGGAGATCCGCTGGTCTTGCTCGGTCATTACGGTCACGCTCATGGCTCACCCGTCTAAGGATGAAGACGAACGGCGGCCCCAAATATTGTAGGTATATTGAATCCAATCGGTGATCAGTCTATCTGCATCTGCCGCAATACAACCACAATCCCCAGCGCGCCAATAACGCAGCAGAACCCAAAAAGAAATACACTCGGGTAGCCAAACCAGTCGACCATCTTGCCGGCAACAGGCCCGGTCAGAAAGAAGGAGACATCGGCAAAAGCTGTGTAAACGCCCAGCGCGGTCCCGCGGTTCTCTTCTGAGACCCGCTTGACAGCCTCTACGCCGATCGACGGGAAGACCAGCGAGAAGCCGAAGCCGGTCAGCGCCGCACCGGTAAAGGCCATCCACGGCATGCTCGCCTGCCACAGCAGGATCAACCCTAGCGACTCCACCGTAAGGCAGACCATGCCCACCGGGAATCCGCCAAAGCGGTTAATGGTGTTGATAAACAGCAATCGCGCTGCAATGAAGGCCGCGCCAAAGAAAGTCAGGCACAGGGCTGCGCCGTCCCAGTGGCGGCTGAAGTAATAGAGGGTAACAAACGTGGCCAGCACGCTGTAGCCCACACCGCCCAGCGCCAAACCCATGCCATGCGGGGCCACACGGCCGAGCACACTGCTGAAGGGCAGGTGTTCGCCGGGGACAACCGCCACGGGTTCCTTGCGCAGGGCCAGCGTCAGGCTCAATGCACCAATCAGGAAAGTGAAAATTCCTAGCGCGGCCAGTCCGAAATGATCCACAAGCACGACTCCCAGCGGCGCGCCCAGAGCCAGCCCGCCGTAAGTAGCAATGCCGTTGTAAGAGATCACCTGCGCGGTGTGTTCCGGCCCGGCGGCGCTGATACCCCAGAGCGTCGATCCCGTTGAGCCGAGGCTTTCTCCCACGCCCAGAACCAGACGGCTGAGAAAGAGCAGCGAGATGCTCAACAACGGCAGTGTGTGCAGAACGGCGGCAGAAACCAGCACCGCGCCGCTCATGGCGCAGAAGCCCATTCCCCAGAGCACCGAGACTTTTGCGCCTGCCTTGTCAGAGATGCGCCCTGCCCAGGGACGGCTCAGCAGCGTGGCAACATATTGGACGCTGATGACGAGGCCAGCCAGCGTTACGCTGTAGCCCATCCGCAGGTGAACAAACGGTGGCAGCACCGCCAGCGGCAGGCCGATGGAGAGATAGCAGATAAATGTGAAATAAACATAGCCAATAATCTGCCGCGAGCTGGCTGTGATTGCGGCAGTCTTGCTCAGGTTGTCGTCTTCCGTCAAGGTCATCGTAGGGCAAGGCCAATGAAAGCGAGTGATACTTCCATTCTACCGAATGAACGGACCACCGGATTCTTGCCACGGTTCTACTCGGCCCGCACGACGGTTCCCTGGTGGAAGACAATCTTCCATCCCTCGCCGGTCCGCTGCCAGATTGTCGCCCTTCGGGTCTTCCGGTCACCAGGCTGGAGCAGATTGTATGTGAGCAGATAGACGTCCGGCGCCAGTTGGCGGCAATAGAAATCGCTGGCTACAAGATGCTCATCCTGAGGTTTGGAGTAGCGCCTATCCAATTCATCCAGAATAAACGTACGGCTGTAGCGGCGGCCGGAAGCGCCAATCTCCCAGAAATCCTCCACAGTCATCCGCTCGAATTCCGCGCGGGTCGTGCCCCACTCCGGGCGATGGAAGATTGGCTCACGCAAAATCAGCTCATCAAGAATGTCACCCAGTTCAGGCGTTGTAATGAGGGCCGGCTCAGTATCGATGCTCATACGCGAATTCTAGCCAATCGACTCCGGGAAGAAAATACCGGCGTTGCTCGGCAGCGAAACTGAAGAACGGGTGCTAACTCCGCCGCTCAATCCATTGCTGCACGTTGATGCGGACTTGCTCCACATGCCACTCAGTCATGCGTTCGGCCACCATCTCAGGGTTATCTTTGATGTCCGAGTCGCAAGGATCGCCGCAGTGAAACGCTGGCTGCGGATTGTATTGCATGGCAAGCTGCCCTTGCCGAGCAACTTCGACGTTATAGATCAAGGAAACGATATACAGAGCCAGGTCCAGTCCGGAGGAGATACCTGCCCCAGTGATACGATTGCTGCTCTGAACATAGCGCCGGTAGTCATCGACGACCTTTACTGGAAAGAGCCTCAAAACATCCTTGAAGGCCCAGTGAGTTGTGACAATATGCCCATCAAGCAATCCCGCGCCCGCCAGCAGCAGCGCCCCGGTGCAGACCGAGCAAACTAACTGGCATCTTGGCGCCTGCTGAATAAGAAAGTCAAGATACGGATTACTGCCCGGATGGCCCACTTGCAAGACAGCGTAAGGGGCAGAGCCTCCGGGAACGAAGAGAATATCCAGCTGAGGACAGACATCAATCTGCGGATATCTCTCGGAAGGCGGCTGTTTTGTGAATGTAGCGCGCGGCAAAATCGAGACGCCCTCAAATGAAGTCACTAGATCGGGACTCTGCGCAACCAGATAAAGGTCCATCCCCGCATAGGTAAAGGTCTGGTACGGGCCAAGCACATCGAGCGAATCAAAGTTCGTATAAAGCGGGATGCCAACTTTCAAAGCAGCCATAGCGTAGTAACTCCTGAAACTCGCTGTCTGTACTCCGGCATGGCAGTACGATACCGGAGATACTTATGAATCGATAGCCTCTACATTATTCAATTCTTATGTTTCATGTCAGCCATGCCTACCCTGCCACCCGGCGTGCCGAGATCAGGAACAATCTCGATATTCTGCACCATGCCGTCGCATCCAGAAAGGAGATTCGCTCCAGCGTTGCTCACGCGCGTACTGCTCGATGTAAGTGCGCTCATAGCTTTGCCGTTGTACGCTGAGAACTGCCGTGTAACGGGATAAAGCAACAGAATCATTTCGGCAAAGCGCATCGCCTGCTGCGTAAGAAGCCAGTATTCCAGAGCGCAGCGCATTCGTAATTCCTTGAGATGAAAGCGGATCGAATGCCGCAGCTGCGTCGCCCGTTGCTAGCCATCCATCGCCGTGTACAGAATCAAGCGACGCACTGGCAGCGGGGCGCACCACGAGTCTTCCGACCGATGAGCATCCGGCGGCGAGCGAAGCAATGTGAATAGTCGTAGCCAACTGCCGCTTCCATTGCGGTGTATCCGCCATGTGGAGCCTGCGACCTATGTCAGCATCCGTTAGAAAGGCCACAATGCGCCTGCCCTGCGGTAAAGGAGTCGTATACCACCAGCCATCCGCAGCCGACTCAACAACTGTGCGAGCCTCGCAGGCGCCTCTACCAGAAAAGATGCATGAGAATGCTGTCAACGAGTCTTGTGAGATTCGCCGGCCTCCCTGCATCCTGGCAAATACTGCTGCTCTTCCGGTTGCATCAATGATCCAACGGGCTTCTACTTGATCGCGAGTGCCTAACTGCAACGTCCATGCGTCATTGATCCTGGCCACTGCTCGTAGTGCAGTGGAGCGCCTAACTTCCACACCGGATAACTCTGCCCGAGTGGCGAGCAACGCATCAAAGCGATTCCGCTCCAAATGCCAGCCCGTTCCCCTGGAAGCATAAAAGTGATTCGTTTCCCGAAGTTGCTCACTGCCCCACGCACAAGCCACGCTATGCGCAGGCTCACCAAACTCCGCAGTAAGTGCGGGCAAGACGCCAAGATGTTGTAGCAAAGCACGAGCAACCGGCGGCAGCACTTCTCCCACACGCAGTGAAGTGTAATCAGTGGCCTCAATTACCAGCACACGCAGGGCTGGAAATGTCTGCCGCAATGAGATTGCGCTGGCCGTTCCAGCCGGCCCGCCTCCAATGATTGCTACGTCCCAGCTCATTGATCTAATCCACGCGTACGGCATAAAACGAAGCAACCACGCCTGCGGGTGCAGTGCCGCCGCCGGACGAAGAATGAGGAATGGTGCGGATCACCGAGCCGACAATCGCAGGGCGGTCGAGTAGATCAGTGCTGTTTGGCCACACCGGGACAAGCCAACCAATGTAGTCATAGATCCACTCTTCACCGCTTACCAGCCCTTTGCCTTGAAACCGCACTTGTGAGGGGGAACCATAGCTGCGCGAACCGCGCAGAGTCAGTGACCAGCCCGTGCCGCCGATCGTCCCTGTCAGAAGCTCTGACGGACCATCGGCAATTACGATCGTTCCTTCGCCAAACTCTAGTTTGTCAAAAGGGATCGTTCCATCCGGGTCGTTCAACAAACTTCGATACGTCCAGCTGCCAACAAATGGGTTGCCTGCCATGATTTTCTCCTGTTCATATTTTGTTTGTGAATTAGTCTTCCTGGTTGCGCTCGACGCTGATGTACTTCGGCGGAGGCGGGCTTGGAGATGCCTGATTCAGCGACGCCGCCGAAGCATACGGATTGCGGATAACAAATCCCAAGTGCGACCACTCAGTAACCATTTTCAGGTCGCCGGCATTAGTCTCCGGAATTCCCCGCGCCCAGCTGAGGTACTGATACGTCGGATTCTGCGGAGTTCCGGCCACCATCTCCCATGTCTGCATAGGCCTGTGCGCAGGCCACCACAGAGTCTCCCACACCATCTGCTCCCTCTTCATCCACTCATCGTGCTCGCTCGATGGATTAATGATATTCCATTGTTCGTAAGTAACATCGATATCCTGCGACGAACACTCATTGAAGTCTGCTTGCCAGGGCAGCGCCATAATCTTTGTAAGATCGCCGGGCTGCAATCCAGTGCGGAAATCATTACCCTGACTCAACGTGACGCCTGTGGCTGAGACGTAATCTTCCTCCGGTACAGAGAGCGGCGCAGCACTCTGATTCTCGTTGGCCGCTGTCTGTCGGAAGCTGGAAAAGTTGGGGTCAGCCTTCAGCCGGTACGGCCTGAGATAAATTGCAGGATTGCGAATGATCCAGCCAACCTCAGCCCCCGGACAAAAAGCTCCGCCTCCGAGATTAGTCAAAACATTCTGATCCAGTTGCCGACCGTTATGATTCTCGATACCGAGATACGGTTGCCAGGGGTCGATCTTATCCCTGGGCACCCATCCTTCAAGAATTTCGTTATAGAAGTCTCCGCGCGCCCACTGACGGAGCAGGAAGAGTTGATAGTCAGTCAATCGCAAAAACTTCGATGTCAAGGTGTTGCTGATCGGATTGTCCCCCGCCAGCAGCGGCATCAGCGGCAGATGATGTGTACGGCTGGTTGGTTTTCCATCCAGACGGAATACATCTTCTTCGCCGTCCTTGCGGAGCAAATCGTAGAGGTAAGTCCGGTATGGAGCAAAGGGATCATAAGTATGTTCGCGCCGCAGATGGGCCAGCTTGTCAGTCAGCAACTTGCCGGTGCGGTAAGCAGTATACAAGCGTTCAAATGCCCCGCGGGCAGGCTCGTCCGGATTTACGCGCGTAGAATCATCAGCGGACTCAGAATCTTCTCTGCGCTTGAGCAGCTTTGTAGGCCGGGATTTATTCTCAAATTCGTGCAGTAACTTGTCAATTATGTTGTGAAGTTTCGTTGAAGCTGCTTTGTATGCCGCACTGCCGGGGTTGTCCTTGTCCTGGGCTGCCTCATACACCGTCCTCCACTGATCGAGATAGAAGAATGCGTCGTCGAGAGCTAGATCTCCCGCAACAGATTTCGCAAACTCTGCCAGTGCCGCGCGAAGAGTCTCCCGCGCGGCTGCCTTATGAGTAAACTGAGCAAGTAGTGGCAGGCGGGCAAGGTGAGGTGTATTCAATCCCTGTTGATCGATCTGTGCAAGTAATGGCTCAATCGCATCGAGAAAAAGTTCTCCGGCCTGATTCGCGATTACTGCCGAGGCCGCTGCTTTGGTGTAAGCGGAATTATTCAGGCTAGGCGGGATCGATAATTTGGTGGGGTCGAAATTTCCGCGCTGAGTTTGATTATGCGGATAATTCGACTGCATCAAAACATTCGTCAGGTAGGTGTATTCATCTGCGCGAAAGAGAATTGGCCAGATATCCCGGTAGAACCACGGTTTGTAATCGGCATTCCATGCCAGGTTCGATGCCTGCCAGTGCATCAAGGCAGGTAAATCTTCAGGGTTGATTATCTGTGGTTGTGAAAATGTGCCAACAGTGCCGTAGATATCTGTCCTGTAGGCGAACTGCGTTACCGCGGTGTTATATGCGACGTCATCCAGAGTGACCATGTCCAGAATCTCCGGAACATAGGCCGGATATGCTGAGACAACCCATGCAGGGTATTCGACATCGACAAACCGTGTGCGGCCCACTTCACTCGAATACATGACAAGCCGCGCCATTACCGGGCCGTCGGAGGTATCATCGAACCATCCGTCATTATTTGCATAGGTATCAATGCGCGGCTGGCTGAAGCCCGTAATAAACGATCCGGAGTGTCCGTGACCGCCCAGAACCAGGAGCCTGCCGCCATCATCTGTTAATAACTCGCCAAGGGTGTCAACGTTTTCCGGCTCTAGCTTCCTTGGTGGAAAAGTCGGAGCATATAGACCGTTTCCGCCGCGGTCAAACCGCGCCTTGCGCCGTGATCTTGTGTCAACAACCTGCGGGCCGGGATCGATAATCAGGCATTGTCGCGCGTCGGGTTCAGTGATCGAAGCATTGCGCAACGGATGGTCTGCCGCATAGCCATGTTCGCCTTCTAACTGCTTAAACTCATACCAAGCGGCTTTTTTATTTGCCAAATAGACTCGCCACTGAATATCAATGAGTGTGCCGTGATTGCCTCCGCCTTCAATCGCGTCACCCAACTCAAGCGGTCGTCCCTCTGGGGTCTTGTCGTCATAGACATAGATCTGAAAGCGTGCGGCCTGCCGTTTGATGCGTCCCTCTTTATCCTTGAAAGTCGTCACAGTCTGTTGTGTCTGCCCATCCGCGGAGACGCGCGGATTGCCTTGTTCGTCGCATGCGATAGGCAGTGCGGCCGGTGTTTCGGGAGAAATGCAGAAGGCATCCGGGCTGTTGCCCAGGCGCGCAATCCCGATCGCCGGGTGAATTCTGTAGATAGGCACAGAGGTTTTCCCGCTCACAAGATGATCCTTTCGCAATGGCAATGCAGTTAGTCGAGAAAATTGAGTGATACACCGTCCAGGCGCAGCAACTCACGGTCTTCCTGGTAGTCGGCTCCGATAACTACCAACGTAATCCGGATCGAGGAATCGCCTTTGTCAAAAATCCTCTTCGCGCATTTCGTCACATCCACGCGGTGATTACGCGGAGTGTTATGACTTCGCGGGCGTAGGTCATATTTGCCGCGTTGCGGTACTACGCAGTGACCGGGGCCACCGATGCAATCCCCATGGCCGAAGATGGCCAGATAGCCTGCATAGTGCAAATCGTCGATGGGGGTATTTGCATTGGCATCGGCAAGGTTGAGGAAGATGCGTACAAAGCACGAGCGGGGAAGTTGCGGCACACGATGCAGTCGCACTTCAGCTTGACGGAACGCGCCGCGCACTGTGTCCGCAACCTCGATGGGCTTGGAGACAAATTTCGCCACTGGTGACTCGGCACCGACCGGCAACAGGCAGGTGCTCTTCACATATTCATAGCCGAAACGGTACATATCCAGCGTGTCACGAATTGTATAACTCCACGGCGTTAGGACGGAATCCAGGTCCGCCGGCAGCGACTGCGGCTGCAACTGCTGCCACTCCCCCCACAGGCGGTCAATGTTTGCGTGGATCGGCCAGAAGACCGGATCGTAAGACGCCGTCAAGTTGCTGAACATATCGCCTAATGGCGGTTGAGAATATAAATCAGACTTTTTGTGGAAATGCCTGCCGATCACAGTAACACTTTTATTACGGTCTTTTGTTGCAGCTTCGGAGGGCGGTTGGTAGGGATTCATGCCCCCGGTCCAGATATGCATTGTGTTATGCGGATTCTGGTCAAGAAAACCAAAGGAATCATTGTACAAGCTGCCGCCGCCAAAGTCGCGAAAAGTGCGCAGGCTCATGATCTGATCTATATCGTCGGCGGTTGGATAGTGGTAGTGAATCACATTGTTGATCGTCGGATGCGGAATTGGTGGTTGAGCTTGATACTCACCGGGATAGCGGAGCGGATACCAGAGTGAATTATTCATAAGCAACGCGTCAATGAAGCGGTTGCGGTTTTCACCAACTGTGTATGGCTCGCCAATCAATTCGCTGACAGCTTCAAAGAAGCGTTTCTGCGTCGCGTATCGCTTGCCGACAATCTGTTTCAACGGAGCGGCAGGGATTTTGTGCGCATCGAGAAAGATCAAGGACTCATCGGTAAGAAATGCCTGCAGGGCCGGAGGGATGATTTCACCGCACTCAGGCTTGTGTGGCATGTACTGAGGCATTGTCCAGTCCCAGTACGGCATGGTTACTCCGGGGCAGAGATCCTGCATGACTTGTTCAAATTCATATAGATAAATCCGGTGCCAGGGAAGAAACCGCTCCCAGCCGTGCTGACAATGATTCTGATGAATCAGCGCCATATTGTTATAGCTGCGGCTATCTTCCGGCCAGTTATTCAGCTCGTACATTTCACGGAAGGCGAAGCGCAACTTATCCAGTTGCAACGGCGTCATGCAGTCGATGTTCATGCGCTGGCGCAGTTCGCCCTTCTGATACTTATATTCATTGGGTGTTCCGGCATATTCGGCAAATTCCTCGGCAACGTCTGTATAAGAGGACGGTAAAACCTCGACTCGCGAAGTTGCCGTTTCCCAATCCTTTTTAGCCAGACCGTAACTCTCCGCATCAGGATCAGATTCTGGCGCGCCGTCGACAATCCACTCTTCGATGAGAGCGGTCTTTTCTTCGCTTAGCGGGGCCTTGCCCCAGGGCAGGCGGGGATACTGCGATCCATCGAAGGGCGCCTTGCCGAGTAGGCCGAGCAGCAGCGCTGAACCCTCGCTACAACTGGATGCCGTACTGCCCGCGCAGCAGCAACTTGCGGCCTTCTTCGTTTCGATCCACGGAAACGCGCCAAACTTTGCCGCGAGCAAGCGGTCGTAGGGCAGCGCCCACAACTCAACTCCGGCAAAGGCAGATGCCTCTCCATGCGCTGCTTCTCTCAGAAGCTCGCGCACCTGTTGCAATCGGCTGACTTTTGTTGCTGGAGACATTCCAAACCCTCATTCTGTTCAAGCATGCAAGCGCCACAGCTCCGGTAACTTGGAATACCTGCGCCGATCAGTCGCCGATAAATTCAGGGCTGCTGAAATGGCACAACGACTTCCCAACGGCGAGACATAAATCGCC
>CAZHKN010000126.1:0-13829 GCA_964532725.1 uncultured Occallatibacter sp. | reverse complement strand
GCCGTTAATCCGGCAGCCAGTCGGTGTTCCGCCATCATGCACTTGGCCTCGTATTCCAATGCCAGCGCAACGCTTAACAGCATTGTTGCCTGCTCGCCGTCGATGCGCCGAAACAGTTCCGCGGATGCTCCTGTCGGGCTGCGCATTGCTGCAACAATGACATCTGTGTCTAGCAAAAATCTCACTAAAAATGATACCACATCGCGGGCGATACTATATCGCAGATTGGCGTAGCTCAAGCGATCTGGAGAAAAGATCTTGAAAAGCACAACGGCCACCCTTGCGGGTGGCCGTTGTTGTCTTGCTTGGTGGAATCGCGCCTTACCGCTCGCTTTTCCAGTTGATCAAATCGCCAAGAGTCGTGGTTGAGCTGGAGACGGGAGCCTTGTGGCTTTCCTTCTTGCCGTGGCTCTCCTTCTTGTAGCTCTCGACCTCGGCGCGGCTGGCTTCGTGGCCGACTGCGCGGAGGCTCAAGCCTACCTTCTTCTCTTCCACATTGATCTTGATGATCTTGAACTCGTGCTCCTGACCGGTTTCGAGCTTGGAGGCGCCGCCGTCATCGCCTGCCTCGGAGATGTGGCAAAGACCTTCCACGCCCTCCGAAATCTCGACAAACGCGCCGAACTGCGCCGTGCGCAGCACCTTGCCATGCACCTGATCACCCACGCGATGGGTAGCGAAGAAGCTCTCCCAGACATCGGGCTGCAACTGCTTAATGCCCAGTGAGAGGCGGCGATTCTGCGGCTCAACGCCGAGAACAACTGCCTTGACCTTTTCGCCCTTTTTCACAATCTCTGACGGGTGCTTGACGCGCTTGGTCCAACTCAGGTTGGAGACGTGGACGAGGCCGTCAATGCCGTCTTCGATCTCAATGAAAGCGCCGAAGTCGGTGAGGTTGCGGACGCGGCCCTCGACAACCGTGCCGGCGGGGTAGCGCTCCGTCAGGTTTTCCCAGGGATTGTCGAGCAACTGCTTCATGCCCAGCGAGATGCGGCGGTCAGCAGGGTTGACGCTAAGGACAACGGTATCGACCTCATCGCCCGGCTTGACCAACTTGGAGGGATGCTTGAGCCGCTTTGACCAGGTCATCTCGGAAAGATGAACCAGGCCTTCGATGCCCTGCTCCAGTTCGACAAACGCGCCATAATCGGTGACCGAAAGAACGCGACCGTGAACGTGCGCGCCGACGGGATAACGCTCGGTAGCGTCGAGCCATGGATCGGGCGTCAACTGCTTGAAGCCCAGAGAAACGCGCTGTTTGTCTTTGTCAAACTTGAGAACCTTGACCTGAATCTCGTCGCCGACATTGACCAGATCGCGAGGATGGGTCAAACGGCCCCAGCTCATATCGGTAATGTGCAGCAGGCCGTCGATTCCACCGAGGTCAACAAACGCGCCGTAGTCGGTGAGGTTCTTGACGGTGCCGGTGAGCACCGCGTCCTCGCCCAACTGCTCGAGGGTGGTGGAGCGCTTGGCGTTCTGCTCTTCTTCAAGAATTTCCTTGCGGCTGACAACGACATTGCCGCGCTTCTTGTTGAGCTTGATGACGCGAACTTCGATTTGCTGGCCGAGATAGCCGTCCAGGTTGCGGACCGGGCGAATCTCAAGCTGCGAGCCGGGCAAAAAGGCCTTGAGGCCGATGTCCACAGTAAGTCCACCCTTGACGCGGCTGACTACAGTGCCGGTAACCAGACTCTTGTCGTTGGCTGCCTTCTCGATCACGTCCCAGACGCGCAGGCGCTGCGCCCGCTCGTAGTTAGCCAGGTAGCCGCCCTCGGGTTCTTCCTTCTCGATCACAACCTCAATCACATCGCCGGGCTGGAACTTCACGGCTCCGGTGTGATCAAGTACCTGCTCCAGGGGCACAAGTCCTTCAGATTTAAGGCCCACATCGATGACCAGGTGTTTTTCAGTCTGCTTGATAACGGTGCCGGAGACGATCTTGTCGCCATAGGCCTCTACGGCAGCGGCTTCCGCGGCCTGCTCGCGCTCAAAGGCTTCGAGCGCGGCGGAAAAATCCTCGGCAGATTCGAGGGAGTGGTCGTGAGCTCCCAGCTCAGGGGCGTCAACAGCCAGGGCCACGGCGAGCGTGTGGTGGGCTGTTTGCGTCTCAATAACTGGAACTGGCGGCGCGACAGCGTGGACTTCCGGTACGAACTCAGCTGCGGGCGCGGCCTCGGCAGCAAGCTCGGTTGGGGCATCGGCGTCCAGCGCGGCAGTTTCGACAGCAATTGCGGTCTCGGGGTTGGACGTGGATTCGTACGACGGCTGCTCAAGCTCCGTCGCAGGCTCTAGTTCGGGTGTTTCCAATGTGGTGTTCAGGGTTATACTCTCGGTTTCGGGATTGAGGACGTTTGGCATCGGTGCGGGCTCCGGGATTCCTTGCACCCGCGACGGATACGGACTGCCGCTGGGAGTGGCTCCTCGTCCGGGATTGCCGTCAACGAGAAAAGCCCATGACCATCCGCTCCTGGAAGAGCCATTTGCCTGTTTTATGAGTGTTATCGCAGAGACAGGCTCCCGAGCCGCTTTCGCTGGCGTGGAATGCGACTGATCTCCTTGGGAAACACCCGGCAGGCAACGGCTGGCTGGAATGGCGGCCGCAACTCACTGCTGGAATCCGCGCAGGAAGCTACGCTCATGAGTGTAGCAACCTCGGTTAGCTGAGTCAATGTAATCGCTTGTCGGGAACGGATTTCAACAGCAAATTTACAATCCGAGCCAAGGCATGAAATCGGGCGGACAAGCTAACTGAAACAAGCTGAAGATGGCGCTTACTTGCCTTCAACAGGTTACGGGCGCGGGAGCTTCCAGCCGGACTCTATACTGGTCTCGGCGCCAAATTACGGCGGGCATTGCCTAAATAAAAAATACCCAGCGCCGAGGTGACGAATCGATGGACCTGCTCTGGACTCCCTGGCGCTATGCTTATGTAACCAATGCGGATACGACGACGCGCTCGGGCGTTCCGGCGGCGCTGAGTGCGTGGCCCGGAGACCAAGGCTGCGTCTTTTGCAACTTAGTTGCAGCAACTGACTACGCGATCGCCAATGGAATGATGCAGGAAGAGGCGGAGGCCGCGAGCGGTGTGATTGTGCGCGGCAGGCATTGCTACATCTGTTTGAACGCGTATCCGTATACGTCCGGGCATGTGATGGTAGTGCCTTACGCGCATCTGGACCGGCTGGCGCTGCTCTCGACCGAGGCCGTGCACGAATTGATGGAGATGGCCCAACAGACGGAGCGGGTGTTGGAGAAGGTTTACTCGCCGCACGGCATCAACTTTGGCATGAATCTGGGCAAGTCTGCCGGAGCCGGTGTTGACCGGCATCTGCATCTGCACGCGCTACCACGCTGGGCGGGCGATACCAACTTCATGACGGTGATTGGAGAAACGCGAGTGCTGCCGGAGGATCTGGCGGTGACGTGGAAGCGGATGCGGGAGGCGTTCGGGACATGATAGCGCTACTCCGGCGCATTACCTTGAGTCCCATATTTCAATTCCATCTCGCGGACATAAGCCGCGTCGCGTTCCGACTGCGCTTTGGTGAGTTCCGCGAAGGCATTGGGCTGATTTGCAAGGACTGCCAATCCATATTGCCTGAATATCCCCGCGAGGAATCCAAACCAATCTTCAATCTCGGCCTCAGTATTCATCTCCAGGCGTTCCGGCAAACTCCGGTATCTCTCATCGTGATTTAGATATAACAGGTCATCAATCCAAAAATAATTCGAGTCTACAGATTCGGGTCCGAAAGTGCAGGACGACGATGTACTAATCGAGTGCTCCAACTCTATATAAACAGCGCCCGAACTGAAACGAATGCTCGTCGGCTGCTCATCAGCTACAGTGAATGCAAAGGGCTTTTGCAGAAACTCGAAATTGCTGCGAACAATCCGGAGAAATCCAAGATGTCCATCTTTCGGCGGTTGAATTTCGCTCACGATCTTGAGCAGCTGGCCACCTGTCGCAAGCAGCGCTCCAAACTCTTGCTGATCTCCTATGGGTCGATCCCGCAAGATTCCCTGAAGCTCTGCTAAGAGTTCAAATTCTCCTCGTACCCGCTCTGGATAATTAACCCTTGTGTCGCTTGCCAGAGCTCGACGACCGAGACCGCACCAGTAGTCAGCTGCCTCGTAGCAGTCATTGGCGAAGGTATCTGTAGAGCGTCGTTCCTTTAACCGTGGGAGATACGATTCGAGTTCAATTAGGTGATTTCCTAATGACTGATCTGTCAATGAAGTTCCTCCTCCCATTCACTCGGCCACGCCGTTCTCTTCCGCTCCCGCAGCCAGCGCGAGGCCATGTTCTTCGATGCCCGCTGAATCAAGCAGATTGCGCGGCAGCGCCTTGCCCGACCGCACGCCAAGTTCTTTCAGCATCTCTACCTGACGCACGAGATTACCACGCCCTTCAGTGAGTTTTTTCATCGCATTGCTGTAGCTTGCATCGGCACCGCGCAAACTCTTGCCGACAGCCTCCAAATCGTTCACGAAACCGACAAACTTATCGTATAACTCCGCGCCGCGCTCCATGACTTCTTTCACATTGCGGGCCTGAGTCTCCTGATCCCAGAGCACGTTGACAATGCGAATGATGTAAAGCAGCGTGGTTGGGCCAACCAGCAAGATGCCTTGCGCATAGGCGTCGGTCCACAGCGCGGAATCGCTTTGCAGAGCGATGAGCAACGCCGGCTCCACGGGCACGAACATCACGACAAAATCAGGCGTCTCAATGCCAGGAAGGTTGTGATAACCGGCCTTGGCGAGTCCGCCGATGTGCCCACGAAGGCTCTTGATGTGCTCGCGGAGAGCGGCTTTACGTTCCTCTTCCGTCTCGGCGTTCACTGAATCCGTATATGCCTTGAGCGAAACCTTGGAGTCAATGACCAGATGACGGTCACCTGGAAAATGCACGATCACGTCAGTGCGAGCCGTCTTTGTGCGCGCGCCATCTTCGCTTGCAACGCCGCTAAAGCTCTGCTGAAAGCTGTACTGCTCGCCTTCGCGCAGGCCAGCTTTCTCAAGCAAATCGCGCAGAATAAATTCGCCCCAATCCCCCTGCGCTTTTGAGGAGCCGCGCAGCGCAGTAGTTAGGTTGCGTGCTTCTTCGCTCAACTGCTGATTCATCCCGCCCAGAGTGCCGATGAGCGTCTCCAGCTTGGTAACGCCAGTATTCGAGTCACTCTGCGCCTTCTCGACTTTTTCGCGGAAGTCCTTGATCTGATCGCGCAGCGGAGTGAGCAGCGTTCCCAGTTCCTTCTGGTTTGCATCCGAGAACGTCTTTGTCTTCTCTTCGAGAATCTTTGCCGCAAGCGCTTCGAACTGGTTGGCTAGCGTCTGCTTGGCGGTTTCAAGCAACGCAATTTTCTCTGCCAGATTCTTCTTCTCGTTGTCGAGTTGCGTGGTGAGTTCTGCGATGGTTTTCTGTGCGCTGCTCTGTGCATCAGATCTCATCTGCAGCTCGCCTCGCAGGCCATCCCGCTCGGCATTCAACTGCTGGATTGTCCGTTCGCGCTCGGCAGCCAGAGACTCAAACCCTGCGCGAGAGGCGGATTCAGCTTGCGATTGCGCCAGAGCAGTCCGCACCGCGCCGAGCTCAACCGACAGCTCTTGAATGCGCAACTCCAACCGCACCTGCGCCGCTTTGGCAGCGCGCCCGATCAATAGATATCCCAGTCCAAATCCCGCCAAAAGCGCAATTGCGACGAATAAGGCTTCCATCCGCTCTAACCACCCCGCTTCGCCTAATGTACGCCCTCGGCCTGTGTATTTTCAGGGCTAAACTGCGATTTTCTAATCCGCGAGACGTTCCCTAATCCCTAGTCCCCAGTCCTTGGCCCCTTCGCGCCTTTACACACCCCACCCCGCCCGATAGACTTAGAGTTTCGGGGCGTTGCGCATTTTTTCTGCGCGGCGGTTGTGTTGGTGTGCCGTCAGCCGGTATTGTAGGCAAGCGGAGAGTGAACAACTCTGCCCTGGAGAGATTCCCAAGTTTCAATCATTTTTGAGGAGAGACACGCATGGCCGTGGAAGAGAAAGTCAAACAGATTATTGTCGAGCAGTTGCAGGTGGATGAGGCGGAAGTGACCCCCGGCGCCAGCTTTCAAGAAGACCTGGGCGCGGATTCGCTCGACGTGGTCGAACTGGTAATGCAGTTTGAAGAGGCCTTTGACCTGGAGATTCCCGACGAAGACGCGGAGAAGATCAAGACAGTCAAGGACGCCGTGGAGTATATCGAGAAGAACGCGAAAGGCGGCAAGTAGCCCTTGTCCATTCCGCCCCGTAGAGTCGTCATTACCGGACTCGGTCTGGTTTGCGGCGTGGGCAACACCGCGCCGGAGGTCTGGCGGCAGCTGCTCGCCGGAGCCAGCGGCATGGCTCCCATCCAGAGCTATGACACGAGCGAGCACTCGGTCACCTTTGCGGCCGAGGTAAAGAACTTTGACCCGCTGAACTTCATCGACAAGAAGGAATCGCGCAAGATGGGGCGCTTCATTCACTTCGCCTTTGGCGCGGTGCATGAAGCCATCACCCAGTCGGGCCTCCAGATTACACCGGAGATTGCCGACCGGGTGGGCGTTCTGATCGGCTCGGGCATCGGCGGATTTGAGATTATTGAGCGTGAGCATAGCAACCTGCTCAACGGCGGCCCGCGCAAAATCACTCCCTTCTTTATTCCTGCGGTGATTGTGAATATGGCGGCGGGGCAGATTAGCATCCGCTACGGAGCCAAAGGGCCGATTTCGGCCACGGCAACGGCCTGCGCTACCTCTGCCAACTCCATCGGCGACTCGGTGCGCATGATCATGCATGGGGATGCGGATGTGATGATTGCCGGCGGCACAGAGGCATCGATTACTCCGCTAGCCGTAGGCGGATTTGCCGCAATGCGTGCGCTCTCAACGCGCAACAGCGAGCCAACCAAAGCCAGCCGGCCCTTTGACAAAGACCGCGACGGCTTTGTGATCGGCGAGGGCGCGGGAATTGTGATTCTGGAAGAGCTGGAGTTTGCCAAAGCCCGCGGAGCAAAGATTCTGGCCGAGGTGATCGGCTACGGGATGAGTTCCGATGCCTATCACATGACGGGCATTGCTCCCGAGGGCCAGGGCGCACAGCGCAGCATGAGAAACGCGCTCAAGGATGCGGGAATCAAGCCGGAGGACGTGGGCTATGTAAACGCCCATGCCACCTCGACCCCGGCCGGCGACGGCAACGAGTCTAAAGCGATTGAGCTGGTCTTTGGCGAACATGCGCTCACAGGCAAACTCAAGGTTTCGGGCACCAAATCCATGACCGGGCATTTGCTGGGCGGCGCAGGTGGGCTGGAGGCGGGCATTACCGTGCTGGCGCTGATTAACCAACAGCTTCCGCCGACGATCAACCTGGAGAACGTCGACCCCGAATGCAAGCTGGACTATGTGCCGAACAAGGCTGTGGCGCACAGCTTCGATATCGGATTGTCGAATTCGTTTGGATTTGGCGGCATCAACGCCACGCTGATCATGCGGCGGTGGACGGAGTAGTTCAGCTATCAGCTTCTAGCTCTTAGCTGTTCAAGGCCGCTCACCTTGCAAATGAAACGGCGCGCATCGTTTCGATGCGCGCCGTTTCATTTGCCTGAACCTCATTCTGAAGATCGAACCTCAACTGAATGCCGCCGCCCAACCCACGGTAAGCAGCACAATCAGCGCCCACCATCCAAAAACAGCAATATAACCGGAGCTGCGCTTGACCCCGGCCACGATGGCCAATCCGATTGCGGTCACTACGAGACTCCAGATGGTCGTGAAATCCAGCGCGGTGGCAAGTTTGTAAAGAGCTGCGTTCGTTTCTGACGGAGAGAGAAAGGCGCCGATGTTGGTGGGCGCAAAATTGTTGAGGTTGAACGACTCCGGGGCTGTCCCAGCGAAGAGTACGACCGTTCCCAGAAGCGATTTGATGATCCCCGGCAAGCTACCGTAAACAAAGACCACAAAAACACCGCTGAAGGTCGCCTTACCGCCAAAAACGAAATTGATGGTGCCCCAAAGCACCAACGTTCCAATCAAAAAAATTATCGCGACGATGATAGGACTCGCGGCGAATCCGCCTTCCATTGCGTAGGCCGTGAACTTCATTGCCGTGGCCCGCTGGTCGGGCGGCATCTGCGCCATCTTATCCGCGGATTTGGCATCCATGTGGATGACATTTTCCGCGACCTGCGGCCAGCTAACCTGGACGGTGACTGCGGCGAAGAAGATATATCCCACGGCAATCAAAATGATGTACGGCAGCCACCAGCTTTTGTTGCCGCGCTTGATATCTTCAAAGGTTTTGGACGGCGCGGAGAAAGTATAAGCCACGCGCTGCCATTGGGAGAGGCCGGCAGGAGCTGCAACCGGCTCAGGAATGGGTTGAACTTCAAGTTCGCTCATGAGTCCGCCTTTAAAAGCCGGTAGCGGCTTTGCCCGAGATTGTAACTCGAATCGAGGCAAAGTAAAAATCAATTTTCATTTTTTATTACTTCGTAAATATGCCTTCGCGCATGATCTTACTGACCTTGCGAGGAGGTTTCCGCCGGCTGATGTTTATGCCGGCGCGGCTTGTGCCCGGTAGTTTTTGTCGGTTTTGTCTTGCGCGTCTTTGCCTTGCTCAGAGCGACCGTGCTGATCTCCGGCTCCGGCGGCAGATAGCTTTTGTAAACCGTGATGTGGAAACAGGCCTGGCGGAACTCCTCTTCGACATCGATCATGCCGGTCTTTTCGATCTCCAGCAAAGTCGCGCGCATCCATGCAAGCTCCTTGCGGCTCATTCCCTGCTTGGCAATATCGATGGTGCCGCCGGTGAGATGGGGGCTGGCGATGTCCCCCTCGGCGGGCGCGGCGTTGCCGTTTACCTCCATCAGTTGCTTCTGGTACTCCACTGTGCGCACTGCGGAGCTGACCTCGAAGGGCTTGTGAAACTCCGACTCATGGGCGCGGGCCAGATCAGCAAGAAATGTCGCTGTCCAGGGGCGGCAGTAGCGGCGATTCTGCGGCAGATTGCCGTTGATGGTAAGCGAAGCGGAGATTGGAACCGGCACCAGTACTTTGTGGGCAATGCGGTCGTTGAGATCGTCGTCGTCCTCAATGCGCTCCAAACCCTCAGCCTCCGACTTTTCGTTTTGCCGGACCAGCGACTCGTGCGAGCCGCGCAATGGCGTCACGACGTCGCGCTGGGTTGCGGTTGCTGCCTCTTCGACTCGAATCGGTGTTCGCTCCTGACGCGGAGCGGAGCTTGGGAGCGGCAACGGACGCAATGGAGCCAGTTCCAGTTGCGCGTCTACTTGCGGCGTCTCGGTTTCAATCGGCTGAGGAGCGAGAGCATCCTTTTTCAACTGCGCCAGGCGATCGCGGCTGTTGAGCAGATGCCCGCGCAGAGGCTCACTTGCTGCCCTGTGCCCCGCTGGATGCCGGCTGGCGGCCTCTGCCGTGGCAACGTTTTTTGCCAGTGCCGGCGCGGCGACCGATTTCGCCTGCTTTGCCGGCTGTGCGGCGCGTCTCGCCGAATGACGGATCGCAACCTTCTGATTGCTATGAAAGGCGGAAGCAGTTCGATGACTCGCCGGAGCGGTCTTCTGCGTCTTCGCCATCTGCGGAGTAGCCAGGGCGAGCGGAGCAGCAAGGAATAACCATGCGAGACAGATTTGCACAATCGGTCGCATAGGGGTGTGCGGAGAATCCAGAGCCTTCTTAGTATAGGCCGAAAAAAATCCAGCACCAAGTGGCGAGGAGGGTGCGGCTTTGTCCGATAACGGGGAAGAATTCGTCTGATAACTAGCTCAACGGTTAAGTCAGAAGCTCAGCGCCGATTCTGCACTGACAATGCTACGCCGACCCGGCTACAATCGAGCGCAACTCAGTGAGTCAGGATCGGCCCGTCATGAATTTCAGAAAATATTGGGTGTGGGTTGTCGTTATCGTGCTGCTGGCCGTGCAGGTGGCACAGGTGGTGCGCATCATACAGCGGGAATCGCTCACCTGGGACGAAGACGACCACATGTTTGCCGGCTACATGATGTGGCACACAGGCGACTACGGACTGAACCCAGAGCATCCACCGCTGGTGAAGCTGCTGGCCACGCTGCCGCTACTGGGCGATAAGCTCTGGGTTCCTCCGCTCCAAGGGCGCGAATTCAAATCGGAAGCCTATCTGGATGGCCGCGACTGGCTGGCTCGCAATGACGGCGCGAGCCAGCGGCTGGTTTTGCGCATGAGGCTGGCCGCCGGGCTGCTGGCGCTGGGACTTTCATTGGTGATCTTTGTTGCCGCGCGCGAGTGGTTCGGGACCGGCGCTGCGCTGATCGCACTGATTCTTGCAGTCTTTGAGCCGAATCTGCTGGCGCACTCAGCGCTGGTGACAACGGACATCGGTGTCTCGCTGTTCTTTCTCGCCAGCATCTTCGCTTTCTATCGTTATGTGCAGAAACCGTCGCTGCTGCGGTTGCTGCTGGCTGGCATAGCAGCCGGGTTATTGCTGGCTACCAAGCATTCTGGGATCCTGTTGGCTCCAATGCTGGTGCTGCTGATCGGCTGGGAAGTGCTGGCCGCGCAGCGAGGAACACGCGCGCGGCTGGCTCTAAAGCTCAGCGGAGCTTTCGCGGCAATCGTTGTTGTCGGCGTTGTCGTGCTGTGGGCTTTTTATGGCTTTCGTTATGCAGCACGCCCGGAGGGACTCAAACTCAGCACATCGCTGGCCGATTACACCGCGCCACTGAGCCACTTCAACGCGACTGCGGTACTGGCCATCGCTCACTTGCATCTGCTGCCCGAGTCGTATCTGATGGGCCTTGTAGACGTGAAGCGCGAGGCCCAGTTCTATCCCACATTTTTTCTGGGCAAGGTTTACGCGCACGGACAGTTGCTCTACTTCCCTACCGTGATTCTGATCAAGTCAACGCTGGGACTGCTGGGGCTGATTGCACTCACCGGCCTCGCCATTGTTACGGGCCGCCTACGCAAAGGCCGTGAGCTGGCTTATCTGCTGCTGCCGGGCGCGGTTTATCTGGCCGTCGCTATTCTCTCCGGAATGAACATCGGCGCGCGCCATTTGTTGCCTATCGACGCGATGGCAGTGATTCTGGCGGGCGCGGGTGTGAGCGCGCTGGCTGCAAGTTCCAGGCTTTGGGCCGCCATTGGGGCAGCTCTTCTACTAGCTCACATTGCCTCAGCGCTCAGCGTTTTCCCCAATGACATGGCCTACGCAAACGAAGCCTGGGGCGGGCCAAAGAATGTTCACAACCTGCTCAGCGACGCCAATGTGGATTGGGCGCAGCAGCTTTATCAGGTGAAGGATTGGCAGGACCGCCATCCCGGCGAGGAGTGCTGGTTTGCCTACTTTGCCCGTCCCGAGGTTGACCCCGCTGTCTACGGAATCCATTGCCACGCGCTGCCCACGCTGGTTACGCTGTGGCTGGGCGGTGAAGAGATTGTGCCTCCGGTGATTCACGGAACGATCCTGATCAGCGCCGGCGAGTTGAGCGGCTGCGAGTGGCCTAGCGGGCGTATGAATCCCTACGCGAGCTTTCAGCCGCGCCAGCCTGCCGAAGCCATCGATTACTCGGTCTTTGTTTATCAGGGCAGCTTCGATGTCGCACAGGCAGCCGCGCTCAGCCGCGCGCAGCGGGCGTGGGAATTGCTCAGTGCGGGCAAACCCGACGCAGCGCTGGCGCTGGCCCGCGAGGCGGTCGCCATTGATCCCGAAGAGATCCTCAGCCAGACGGCGCTGGGCGACTCGGCTGCCGCGCTCGGTTACAAAGACGAAGCCCGCAAGGCCTGGCAAGCCGCGATTGCCTCGGCCAGAAACCTGGAACCTGACGCGCAGGCCAGCTATATTCCCGACCTGGAGGCGAAGCTCAGGAGGCTGTGAGTGCGAAGATTCGCGTGGAACCCGGCGGAGAGCTGAGTACGCTTTCCCTCCTAAAGTTCATGCCGAACGAAACATCTCAAAAGCAATCGGCTGCGCTGGGATTGGCAACACAGTAGGGTGAGTTAGTCGGAATGCCCTTGGTCGTCATAGGCGTAACTTCGGTGGCGAGGGAGACATCCCAACTATTCGGATAAACGGCGCACATATTGGAGGCAGTACCGAAGTTTCCATTTGCAGACATCGGATAGACGCCATTGCCTAGAACTCCTGTTTTATTACGGCCCCAAGAAAAGAGTTGTCCATCCGTTGTTAATGCGTAGATGTAAAAATCGTAGGTCGAATTGGCGAAGACGGCTTTAAAGTTACTCACTGACGGCACGATCCGAACGGGCTTCATCACCATCATGTCGTATGCACCCCAGTCCCATGCATAAGGCGGGTTGGCGGTAGCCCAGTCCGGCTCTTCACCGTCGCCAATGCCTCCATTGCCCGCACTACCCCATCCCCACAGCGATCCATCGGTAAGAATCACGTGGGTTGTGAGACTGCTGGATGCAACAAAGGCCACCGGCGCGGACAATCCCAGGATGCTCGTAAGTGAAATCGCAGTGGGTGTTGGCTGCCAGGTATTCACGCCATCGCCGATGCCAAGATAGGCGCCACGGTAGCCCCAGCCATAAAGTTCTCCATCCGCGGTGAGGGCGTAGTGTCCCGCGCCCCATGCTACCTGCTTGATATTGCCCGGCAATCCCGCAACCTGATGCGGGTTCTCGTAGTCGGGGTTACCTGTGCCGAGGTCGTCAACGTTCTCGCTCTGACCCCAGGCCCATACGGCGCCGTCGGAGGCGAGAGCGATAATTCCATCGCCAACACCCAGCTGCGTGATCTTGACTCCAGTGGGCAATGAGAGCGGCACTTGTGTTGGACTTAGGGCGATTGCACCCGCGGTGCCATCCCCGGTATCAGCCGCGGTGCAGTCGCCCCACACCCAGACCGTGCCATCGCTCTTGATGGCGGCGTCAAACACATAGGACGCATAGATAGCAACGACGCCGGAGAAGTCATTGCCTAGATTGTCTTTGGTAATCATGTAAGGAGTGGCATTCACCGTGGTGTGGGTCTGGCCATCTCCGGCGCGTCCGTCCGCTGCGTCGCCCCAGGTCCAAACATGCCCGTTTTGATCGAGGGCCAGGCTCTGGTGCATGCCTCCTTGAACATCGACAAACTTCAGCCCGGAGGGCGTAGCGATTGGGACGGGCGGAATTGCGATTTCTGTCGGGTTGTTGCCCAAACCTAAAAGTCCAGGGCTGCCGTAGCCATAGATAGTGCCGTCCATCAGGTAAAAGATCTCGTACTCTCCGGTTCCAACCTTGGTCAGGCCGGGTGTGGTAACAAATACCGTCGCGCTGGCAGGCGAGGTTGTGCCGCCTGCGCCGGTACAGGTGAGGGTATAGGTAGTTGTGCTAGTGGGACTCACACTCAGTGTGCCGCTGGTCGTCTCAGTGCCCGTCCAGCCGCCGCCTGCCGTGCAGGATGTTGCATTCGTGCTTGACCAAGTCAGGGTTGAGTTGCTGCCGGATGAGATCGACGTTGGACTGGCCGATAGTGTAACCGTTGGCGCAGGAGCAGCGGAGACAGTCACTGTAGCACTGGCCGATGCGCTTGTGCCGCCCGCGCCGGTGCAGGTCAGTGTATAGGTTGTTGTGCTGGTGGGACTCACACTCAGCGTTCCGCTTGGGGCTTCCGTCCCCATCCAGCCGCCGCTCGCAGTGCAGGATGTCGCATTCGTGCTCGACCAAGCAAGCGTAGACCTGCTGCCTTCGACGATCGTCGCGGGATTCGCCATGAAACCGGTTATTTTCGTGGCCACGTTTCCACTGCTGGTAGTGGTTGTGAAGCCTATATTATTCAGGTAGAAGGTAAGTCCATTCACATTCGGC
>CAZHKN010000125.1:0-13860 GCA_964532725.1 uncultured Occallatibacter sp. | reverse complement strand
TATGGTGATTTAGTGCGAGGGCAGCGCTCTAACCAACTGAGCTACGTCCCCACTTGCAACTTATAGATTTAATTTTAGCACGACGGCTCCGCCTCGTGAAATCCTCCGACCTGCGGTGCTCTGGCCGCAAAAAATGTCGGGACTGGATGGCCAGCCCCGGCATTTTTTCTCAAATGGCAACTGCTCTAGTAGATTCCGAACGGCGAGAAATCAAAGAGGCTGAAGAGGTCGTCGAGCGCCGGGCTGTTGATGGGAACGTAGGGATTCGAAGGATCGGCGATCGGGTTGGGGAAGTTGTCGCGGCTGCGTGCTGTGATTGTTTCCAGGCCCCAGTTTGCCTCGATGAATTTGATGATCGAGACGTGATCCGCGTACTCGTGCGAGATATGGCCAGACTTGGCGTAGGGAGAAACAACCAGCAGAGGAATGCGGGTTCCGTCGCCGAAGTAGTCCACCGGCTGAATGTACCCGGAGTCATAGTAACCGCCGCCTTCGTCGAAGGTGATGAAGATTGCCGTGTCCTGCCACAGGGCTTCATTGCTGCGCACTGCGTTGACAATTTTTTCAACGAAGGATTCAAAGAGGTCGAGCTTGGAAGAGGCCGGATGGCCGTCCACCAGTCCGCTGGGCTTGACGAACGAAACCGCGGGCAGCGCGCCATCCGCAATATCGGCGTACAGATTCGCGGTGTCCTGAATATGAGCTGTTCGGATCGTGGCGTTTGCCATGATCGAGGTGTCGTACTGGAAGGGGTTGCAGATGGTGCAATACTCGTCCGTCTTTGCGCCCACCGCTGCGTAGTTGAGTTGATAAGGGTCAGGCACATAATTGTTCCACTGGTCGCCGTAGTACTTCCAGGAGATATTCGCCTTCAGCAGCGAGTCGCCGATGCTGGGAACCGAGGACGGCGGAATGGTGAACGGGGTGTTGGCGACGTTGTTGTCGGTGTATGCATTGTTGCCGTTGCCGAAGTATCCGGGATTGTAGTTGTTCAGCAAGTAGTAGTGACCGGCTTCGCAACGGGAATCGATCGGGTTGGGTAGTGCGGAAAGATAGTTGACGATAGGGGCAACGCCGGGCTGCGTGGTGTCCGCGCAGTTGGTGTAAGAGCCGCCGCCGTAGACAGCGGAGCCAAAGCCGCCGCCGCCGTAACCGTCTTCGGTATACCAGTTGTTCGTGTTGGCCTGCGGGTTCGGATTCTCCACTTCATCCACAACGCCGGCGTTGACGGTACCTGCCTTAACCGTCACATTGTGCGGCGGAACGAGTGGTTTGCCGTTGCCATCGCTGAACCAGATTGCATCGGCGTGTCCAAGCATGATGTGGTTGGCGCCCGTACCGCCGTTCACCGACTGGTGAAAGTTGTCGCTCATTGCGTACTCGTCGGCAAGCTGCTTGAAGTAAGGGACATCGCCATTCTGAACGTTGTAGAAGCCCATTGAGGTCGAGCCTTCGCCGGTGGTGACGGCAGTGGCGGAAAACTCGGTGCTGAAGTTCGACGGCTGTTCCAGGCCGTTGTCGCCTGCGCCCTCTGTGACTTCCACCCAGGGAAACAGGCTGGACGTGCAGCCAGAAGGGTTTTTCGCGGTGATGTGCTTAATGCTGCAATCCAACTGCTGCCACATCTGGTAGAAGCGGTGCACTGGGCTGGCGGCGTATGAGTCGTAAGTGAAGGTGGCGCCGTTGGTTAGTTGGAACGGACCGGCGGGGAGCGCGTTAACCTTGGTGATGCGCGTGTCTGGAGTGCCATTGGTCAGACCGGAGCCGCCGCCGATCAGAGCTTCATAGCCTGCAGGTGTAAGGCCGTTCTCTGACTCTTCCGCAACGGTCAGGCTTGCGTTGGGGATAAAGGAGGTTTTGGGTCCGCCAACCAGCGGCGCGGGGAGCTCGTTCTTGGGGAAGACACTTACAGTGGGGCTGAGCAGGAAGCCGTCTGCCTGCGTGTCGGTTGCGGCTCTTTGCCCGGCCTTGCCGAAGTTCGGTCCCGGCGTTCCATCGGCATTCACAATGCCTTCAGAAAGAAGGTTGTGTACATATTCATTGGGCTTGGTAGGAACATAGGTGGCAAATACGTGATCGAAGCTGCGGTTCTCGCCGATAATAACGATCACGTGCTTGATCGGCGTTACAGTATAGTTGCTGCGTGAGACGACTTCCGGCTTATCCAGCGCGAATGCGTTGCCGATCGCGATCTGGAAGATTGCAGCGGAAACCAATCCCGTCCGTAGAGCCTGAACGGCTGTGTGCGCGACAGTCTTTATAGTCATGTATTACCCTCCGAGGAAGGCCGAGGATTTTTTCGGCTGGTAGAAAGGTAGCGCCGAAGAATTACAGACAAAGATGAAATCTGTTAACAAGCGATAAATTGTCCTGTTTTGTCACAGCAATCGAAAGATAAAATCTGCTAATGAATTTTTGCATAGAGGAAGATGCGGAATTGCAGCCAGGGCCGTTTGCAGCGATCCGGGTGCAATCATCCGCAGAGCTTCATTTTCGTGGACCTGGCTCAACGCGGATAGTCCCCATCATCCCTTTGTCTTCATGCTCCAGAAGATGGCAATGATAGACAAAGGTTCCCACCATATTCGGATCTCGGAAATCCATCCGCAGCCGGACGCTCGGATAGGTCAGCGTACGCCCGTTGTAGTATGGAACGTTCACCGTATCGCGCAGAAAATTCTCATTGACCGGTTGCCCCAGATAATCCAGCAATTGAAAGTGCAATTGATGAATGTGAAAGGCATGTAACTCTCGGGAGCGGTTTTCAATGATCCAGTCTTCTACCGTACCTTCCTGCGCAACGATGTCCGGCACATCCGAATTCATATCAAACATCTTCGGCGTTTGCCCATCCACCGTCAGATAGAACTCCACAGCACTGGTAGGATCGTCGGGAGCATCAAGTTTTTCTGAAAAATACAGCCGCCGCACCCGCACGGGCTTCACATCTCCAAGCCACTCCTTGCTTGATGGGGCAATCGGCTTCGGCGCGTCCTCCAGCTTGGCGCGCGGTTCGGGCGCTGTAGGCAGAGGAGCAATCGTCGCCAGCGCCCGGTTGGGATCATTTTCCCCGCCGGGACCGGTGTCCACGGTTCGCGTCACCAGTAATCCTGTTTGGCCCAGAGCGGGACCAGTCACAACAAACTCAACCCGCGCGCCCGGCGGCAGGGCAATATGCGTCTGTTCGTTTACGTGCTCACCGGTTGGGTCGTCGTGACTCATCGGCACGCCGTCCATCGCTACAATCCCCAGTGGCTGCGGCGCGTGGTTAAACAAGAGCGCGAGATTCAGGTACGTGATTGCGGAAGCATTCAACACCCGCCATAGTTGGCGCTCCGACGGCCGCATCTGGATCACTGCGGTAGGGTAATCCGGATAAGGAACCGGAACGTAATTGATCGACAGATCCTTGGCTGGTTTGCCGAAACCCGTCCCGGTGTTGGCTGCATCGCCATCCCTGTCAATCAGAAACCTCGGCATCACCGGCTCTGACCTTGAGGGCGGAGCATTGGGGTTTAGCAGGTCTTGATCGCGGATAATAAACACCCGTTCCGGCAATCCCGCTGTGGCCCTCTTTGCCCGCTCCAGTCCCTCCACAATTAGTGCGCCGGAGGCGCCACCCAGCATCGGCTCCTTGGTAAATCCATGAATATGCGGGTGATACCAATACAGCCCCGGCGGCTCATCTTCGGGGATGCGGAACCGGTATTCAAACGGAGGGTCGCCCGGCTGGATCGATGTTTTCAGTACCTCATCCTGGTGACAGACCGGCGGAATCGTCAACCCATGAAAGTGCAGGTTGGTTGAGACTGCGCTCATTACGCCGCTCGCGCAGGGATCGCCTCTCTTCTCCGCGTGCGCCATCGAATGCGCATGAACAGCCGTTCCGCCGCTGGGGGCGCCCAGATCGCGCAGGGCATTTTTCAGGTGGAGAATCACCAGATCGCCGGGACTCACCCGCAGATTTGGCGATTCACGTCCCGCCGCATCGGTATAACAGTAGCGAACCGTACCATCGGGGTTTGCCGCACTATTGGCGGTCAGTTCCGCCTCCAAAACACCGTTGCGGCTGCGCAGATCTTCCGGCTCAGCGACTACGCTGCCAACCGCCGGACGCGGGCAAACCTCGCGCGAGAGTTGCGCATTCAATAATTGGTTGGAAACCACGGCCAAAAATACAAATACTCTGGGGAGGGAGGTTTTTCGCATAAGAGAGGATGCTCATAAACCCGCCTGGAGTTGGATCCCGTTCGCGAAATCCTGACGCAGGCCGCTTTTTGTATAGATATCGCTTCTCCGGTGAATATGGCGTAAAAAGCAGATCAATCTTCCGCTGATTTCATCAGCAGCCCGGACCGTAAATTGCTATCCCTTCCACGCCGCCCTTGCACCGCGCCGGGCCGAGACAAAGCCCATATCTGTCGAGATGCCGCGTACGCATTGCAGCAGTTGATTCGCAATCGCCGGCAGTTTGTGGGCCGTTACCCTGAACGACGGGCCGGAGATGCTGACCGCGGCGACCGGCAGCCTCTGCGCATCCAGCACCGGAACCGCAATGCACCGCAACCCGTCTTCCAGTTCCTCATCATCCACCGCATAGCCGCGCCGCTTCGTCTTCTCAATCTCTGCGCGCAGTGCCTCGGCCGTCGCAATCGTACGATGCGTAAAGCGCTCAAAGCGGGTTCGGTGAATTACGTCGTTGATCCGCTCTTCGGGCAGAAATGCCAGAATCGCCTTGCCCACCGAGGTGCAATGCACCGGATTGCTCGCTCCGATCCGCGTAATCATGCGCACCGAGCGCGCCGGTTCAATCTTGTCGATATAAATCACCCGTGCTGCTTCCAGTACGCACAGGTGTGCCGTCTCTTCGGTCTCGGCTACCAGACGCCGCAGATGTGGTTGCGCCCGCTCCCGCAGATCATATTGCTCAATCGCCCGGTTGCCGAAGTCAAAAAGACGGAGTCCAAGCCTGAATTTTCCAGTCCCTGTCCGTTCCACCATACGATGCCGCTCGAGGACCATCAGAAAACGATGAGCTGTACTCTTATGCAACGAAAGAGCCGAGGCCACCTGCGCCAGCCCCAGCGGTGTATCGCTCTCGCCGAGCAGATCCAGAACGGCGAAAGCTCGGTCCAGAGCCTGTACTTTATAAGTGCCTTGTGGGGATTCGTCTCGCACTGTGGTCCTCAATTCCGCTTTGTGGATACCTTAGTGTCCCGCATCGTAGGACTCCTGTCAAGTTCCGATCCGGGATTTCCAATGTCAAAGCCATTCCGGGAGCGACAAATCTAAAAACTTCAGGCTGGCCTGCAAATCTCATAGACGGATCCACGCCAACTGTTTCAACGTTATTCAGTAGTCGAATTAACCTATTCAGCCGCGATCGATGTACCACTGTGAGGGGACCGGGATGACAATCGAAACCTCCAAAGACAGCGCGCTGAACCTGCCCTGGGCCTACTTTCGCCTCCGTCCGTTTCCGCAGATCGCCATCCGCGTCATGCAGTTGGCCAATCGCGAAGAGGTTCCCCTCCACAAGCTCAGCGGCCTCATCAGCTCTGACCCCGCCTTTTCCAGTGAAGTCCTTACCATCGCCAACTCGGCGCTGTACGCCCCGCGCGTACCCGCCACCAGTATTCTGCAGGCCGTTGCCCGCCTCGGCACCCGCTGCATTCAGGGACTTTGCATCACCGTAGGCGTCCGCACGTACCTCGGCAAAACCATGAGTGAGCCGGCCATGCAGGCCATCTGGAGGCACAATCTTGCCTGCGCACTTATCGCCGAGCAGATCGCGCTCGTCAGTTGCATGGACAAGGATATGGCTTACACCGCCGGTGTGGTCCACGACATCGGTCGCCTAGCCCTTGCAGCCATCCGGCCCAAGGAGTACCTCGGCCTACTGGAGCAGCACACAGGCCCCTCCGCCAGCATACTGCCGGCCGAGCGCGAGCTCTTCGGCTGCGACCATTGTGAGGCAGGCAAGCAGCTCATCGGCGACTGGATGCTCCCGCACGAATTCGAGGAAATAGTCAGCCAACACCACTTTCCGGGCCATAAAGGGGGCACCTGGACCATGTCCGACGTCGTTGATCTCAGTTGCAGGCTTGCCGACACCGCCGGCTTCACTGCTTTCGCCGGCTGCGAGTTCACTTCCTATGCCGAACTCATCGAGGAACTGCCCGCCCCGCAGCGCTCCGTCTTCCATCCCAACATCGAGAGTCTTTCACAGGACATCCTCGCCAAAATACACGCCGTCGAAGCCGTCTGAGCGATTCCAATCGACTGGCTATAGCTCATATCTATAAGTGATGTATGACTCTTGCGGACTCTTCAAACGTCAGATCCGCTGCAGTTGACCCTGTCCGTTCTCGCCACTGCTCGAATAGGCGCCCATAGCTCAGCGTGGAATACTGCTCCGGCGCTACTCCCAGTCGTGCAGCGATGCGGTCGATCCACTCTGCGTGGCCCTCTAGTTCGGCGTAATTGCCGATTGGTGTTTCATCCACGACGCAGTGGCCCTGGCCGTCTGTCCACTCGGTTCGCCATTTTTCGTAGCGGAAGGCAGGAAGCAGCCCCAGAGAGCGAAAGACTTGCGCCAGAGCCTCGCCGTCGGAGACTTCTGTCTCGGTTTCAATGCGATGCTTGTGGCGGTCCTGATTGGCCCCCGCCTGCTGCCCGTCACTCTGCCCGGCGCCCGGCCCAGTCTCTGGAACCCTCTTGTGGGTCAACACCGTGCGCCCGGCATAGCTGCGGATGCGCACAATCTCGGTGCGCGCGCGAAGCTGCCTGTCTGGCGTGTCATAGAGGGTATTGCTCTCAAAGGCCCGCGGGGTCTGCACCTGGAAGCCGGCGGCCAGCAACCGCTCCGCCAGATCTGCCAGATCTGCCACTGCAAATTTGATCTCCGTCTCCATAGCCGACATAATCTGCGAGTATACGGCAGGGGAGGCCCGGCTGGCGGTACCGGCGTAGGATCTACGTTTCTGTGATTCTGTGCTGCGCATATATGCCCATAAAAAAGGGGATTTTGTGGGCTTAGAACTGGGGTTTTGAGCTGAGCGAGGCTGATGATTGCGAAAACTCCTTGCGCAGGCGGAGATATTTTGCGGGTATCTCTCTGCGGGCGCGGAGTAAAAGGTGAAAAACAGGCTAAAAAAGGCTGCTTTTTGCGCAAAAATGCATGTTGTATACGTTTACATCGGTGCGCTTTTTTGCTCTTCAGGGAGAGCCGCAAGACAGAATTCAATGCCTAGACAAGTGTCTGAGTGCCTGGAGGCACTCAGGACAGCCGGTCTGAGGACCGGCGTTACGATTTCCGCTCGCTCGGAGTACGTGTTTTCCCAGCCACTTGCGGTGGGGCCAGCGGCCTTCGGCGTGGGCACGTTACGGAGAGATAGATTGGCTTGGGCGTGGCGGGTTGGGGTTCGTGCTTTCCCACCCTTCGATAGAAAAAATCGATGGATGGAGCACCCTGAAGGTGGGGAATCAACGGTGGGGCACCCGGCGTAGCCTTACAGCTCTCAGAATTGAGTTTGCGCAACGATCGGGCCTGTCTTCGACGTCGTGTTCCCAGAAGCGCAGGCAAAGCCACCCCATCGCCGATAGCGTCTCTGACACGACAGCATCGCGCGCACGATTTGCAGTCAGCTTCTTCTTCCAGAAAGCCTTGTTCGACTTTGGCGCCTGATAATGTTCGGGACATCCGTGCCAAAAGCACCCGTCAATGAACACCGCTACCCTGGCGTGAATGAACGCAAAATCTGGCCGCCCGAAGACCTGTGGATGAAGGCGATATCGCAATCCCTTCTTCCAAAGCCTTTTCCGAATCGTTAGTTCAGGAGTTGTGTTCTTACCCTGAATCCTGGACATCATGGCGCTACGAATCGCAGGTGTGAACCGATCAGGAGGCATACCTCAATTATCTCCTTGGCGAATTGGGGTGCAGCTTGGTAGCCTGGTCTAACTTTGAGAAATAGAGAAGAGCCAGTAAGATCCCTTCGAGCTTTCGACCTCTTCTCCGGCGGTGGAGGGAGCAGCCTGGGCGCGTCGATGGCAGGCCTAGAGATCGTCGGCGGGGCCGAGATGGCCTCATATCCAGCAGCCGCATTCAGAATGAACTTCCCTGAAGCACGTTTGTATGAGTGTGATCTCCGCGAACTCAGCCCCCGATCAATCAGACGTGACCTGGGCCGAATTGATCTGCTCCTCGCCTCCCCAGAATGCACGAACCACACGTGTGCCAAGGGGAGCGCACCCCGTTCCGAGGAGAGCAAGGAAACGGCCTTAGAGGTAATTCGGTTCGCGCGGACGCTGTTGCCATCTTGGATCATTCTGGAAAACGTCGTGCACATGCGGCCTTGGAAGCGCTTTCCCGAACTAAGGTCAGAACTCCAGAGCATGGGCTACACAATCAAAGAAACGGTGTTGGACTCAGCGGAATTTGGAGTACCTCAACGCAGGCGGAGGCTCTTCATGGTTGCCTCTCTAGTTGGAGACGTGTTGATTGAAAACCTCCCTTTAAGGCAAACGAAGGCAGCTTTGACGATCCTAGATCAAAATGGAGTCTGGCCGACAACGCCGCTTTTCAGCGACCGCAGGGCCTCCGGAACTCTCGAACGCGCCTCTCGCGCCATCGATACGTTGGGACCGAGGTCTCCATTTCTGCTTGTGTATTATGGCACCGATGGCTCCGGCGGTTGGCAATCCCTCGATCAGCCCTTGAGGACCGTTACAACAGTAGACCGATTCGCCCTGGTGCAGCCTTCGCGGGCCGGCCACATAATGCGGATGCTGCAGCCAAGCGAGTTGAGGAGGGCGATGGGCTTTCCTCGGTCGTATCGGTTTCCCGACGGAACTCGACGCAATAAGGTCAAGTTATTGGGAAACGCTGTTTGCCCGCCCGTAATGCGAGCGCTTGTTTCCAAGGTCTTCCAGCTTGATATGAGCGCATCACGGTTGGGAGGTTAAATCGGGTAGAATACCTGTGCTCAAGACAGGAGCTGTTTTTGCCGATACTACGTCCGCGCGCACGCATCATCAGAACGATTGGCGACCAGCTGATTAGCGGCCCTGATGCGGCCGTGATCGAGCTTGTCAAGAACTCTTTTGACGCGGATTCCCCGGTTGTCAACATCACAATCCTACCTCGTGGGTCCGCTGAACCTCAAGGCATGATTCTGGTCTCGGATGAAGGACATGGCATGTCCAAGTCCGAAATCATCGACCGTTGGTTCGAACCAGCGACCGATGACAAGCTGCAGCGAAGGACCAGTCCTGGAGGACGGTCGATGCTGGGTGCTAAAGGGATCGGCAGATTCGCTGCAGCGAGGCTAGGAAGGTTTACCAGACTCGAAAGTACACACACCAGCGGAAGCACCCGTTCTCTCGTAACCGTAGAAATCGACTGGAATTGTTTCACTGCTGACAAATATCTGGACCAAATTGATATCCCCGTGGAAGAAACAAAGCTTTCTCAGAAGAGCAAAGCACTTCCTGGAGTAGACATCTATATCCGTGATCTACGGGATCAGTGGACAGCAAAAGCGCTCGAATCGCTCATCCGCGAGTTGAGAAGATTAGCATCTCCCGTGAGGACCCTCGCGGAAAACTTTTCTATAAGGCTCGACATTACTGCATTTACGCTCGCGAGCCACGGTTTTGACGGGCAAAACCTGCTCTCCCGAAGCAATCTGATTTCGGATGGCACAGATGACGAGGAGGATGAGGACCCATTCCTCATCCGGCCATTCGCTTTGCAGGAGCAAGCAGACTATTCGCTAACTGGCGACTTCGACAGCAAAGGAGACTTCATCGGCACATTCATCATTCAGCGTGGGGACGCCCACACGCAGCCGCTCACTATTCCCGCACTGCCGATGGAGTCCGAGGAAGAGGGTTGCGGCGCCTTCCACATTCGAATCAATATTTACGACAGAGAACCCGACGCGCTGAAAGGGTTGTTTGCCCGAATGGGATTGGATTTGGATCGCATCGGCCTGTTAAATGCGCGCCGCATTCTTACAGACAATGCTGGCATTTCAATCTTCAGGAAGGACTTCCGGATCAGACCGTATGGGGAACCCGAAAACGACTGGCTTGAGCTTGAAAGGCAAAGGGTAAACGATCCATCGAGAAAGCTCGGTATCTCTCAGGTGTCCGGGCTGGTCCAGGTTGGCGACGAGGAGTCTTCAGGACTCATTGAGAGAAGCAGCAGAGAGGGCCTGGAACACAATGGCCCATTTGAAAGACTCAAATCACTGATCCAGAATGTCCTGATCCATGCCGAGGAGCGTCGCTTTGATTTCAGAAGCAAGGCTGGGATTAGTCGCGCGCTTCCTGGAAATCTCGATAGCCTGCGCCAAGCTTCCAGCCTCCACAGGGCGGCGCAGGTAGCGAAAACCCTGCCGCCGATTTACCGCGAAAAAGTTGAGGAGGCCATCAATCAGGACTCTACTGAACTCGCGGAGGAGTTGAAGCAAATCGATCAGTATCAGCAGATACTTCAATCCCGTGCCGCCCTAGGTCTTGTGCTCGCTGAAGTTCTTCATGAGGGACGGAGGCTCTTAAACCCCGTTGCCTCTTCTGCTAAGGCCATCTTGGATGGAAGAGATTGGCTCATGGAAGATTCAAAGCGCGGCGATGTTTACCGCCGCCAGTTTCCTGAAAATGCCGAAACAGTCCGCGATGGCGTACGCGATTTAGGTAAACTCTTCAAGAAATTGGATCCAATCTCCGGCAGAAAACGTGGACGCCCCGCAAAATTTGCCGTCTGCCAAGTCATACAAAGATCACTCGACCTATTCGACGACGCGATCTCCAAGGGTGCCATCTTACTCAGCGTTGAATGCGAAAGTACTCTTGTAGCCTACGGATATGAAGACGATCTTCAAGCTGCGCTGATGAACATCATTGATAACGCAGTCTTTTGGCTCACTACAGGTGGTCTGCCGCGAAAAATGAGTATTATTGCGGCAACGAAGGCAAGAAACATCAGAATCACCTTGAAAAACAATGGCCCTGTTATTGCCCCTACCTATGCCGAACGGCTATTTGAGGCGGGATTCACCCTCAAGAGTTCAGGAACTGGGCTTGGACTCGCAATTTCCCGTGAGGCGATGAGACGCAGCAAAGGCGATGTAATTTTTGATCAGAATTCACCAGAGACCATGTTTGCGATTATGATCCCAAGATTTGAGAACTGAGAGGGGGGCCGACCATGGCGGAATGCGTGAATCTGCTTGTAGTCGAGGACTCTGAAAACGACCTGCGGCAATGGGTAAACAGAGTAGAGCGGCACAATGCGGAAGAAGGTAAGCGATTTGCCATTGAAATAGCATTCGCCAAATCCAGATTTGAGGCTGAAAGCTTGATTCAAGCACGTCGATTCGATGCAGCCATCGTTGACCTAAGTTTGAGGCTCGAAGGAATTGGCCAGCACCATAACGACGACGGCAACGAAGTTGTTCGAGCGCTAGCGGCGGGCGAGATGGCTGCGGTGGTAGTGTACACTGGACAACCTGCCGAGGCAGCAACATACGACTCTGACAACATAAAGGTTCTAATTAAGGGCGACGGCGTAGATGAAGCGTTCGCTTGGCTTCTAGCGCAGGATGAAATCATTCTTGCAATCCGTAAAGCTCAAAAGATCATTAGGCAGGATATGGCCCTGACCTTTCATCGCTCCATTTGGCCCCGATGGCAGCAGTGGCGGGAAGACCAAGCTGGAGCCGATAAGGTTGAATTACCCCTGGCACGCCACCTCGTTTCGCATGTGTATACACGGCTACTCCGAAGTGAAAAAGTCCATCCCGAAGAGCACTATTATGTCCCACCAATTCCCGAGAGCGAGTTCTCCACCGGCGATCTTCTAACCAGTTCATCCGGGCTTGTCGAAGTGGTCATTACGCCGCGCTGCGACATTGCTCATGCTGGCAAGGCGGAGACGCTGCAATTGGCGGCATGTCTGGATATATCGGAGAGGTGGAAGGGACTCCGCAAGTCTGCCAGCACGACAAGCCAAAATGACGTCAAGAAAATTATGCAGCATGAGGGTAAACACGTACAGCACTTTATCCCGGAAATGACTTTGAAGCCGGGGAAATTGCAAGGACCATGGTTCGTGCGATTCGATAGGGTCCGATCTGTCGAGATGCAATCTGAAGAGTACAAGGCTCTAAAGGACCGTCGCCTTGCTTCCATAAGTACCGACTTCCTGCCTGCGCTGGTTCAGCGTCTTGGCGCGTTCTTTAGCAGGTTCGGAGCGCCGGATTTACTCTAATTCAGGGACTGAAAACGCCTACCTAACTGGGCGCGATTCCCCGATGAACGCAAATCGTTCCGGTTGCTCAGGATGACGGCATTGCGGAAATGCTGGTTCTTCGACTCCCTCCGGTTGAGGCTTAGAGTTGCAGTCTCCCAGGTCCCCAAAAGCGAGGGTGTAAACCATTTCCCGGCACTTGACAGCGAGGGATCTGGGGCACCCAGAGTTGATTGGACTGGAAGAAAATACAGGTCCTTCGACTTCGCTCAGGATGACAGCATTGCGAAAATGCTGGTTCTTCGATTCCCTTCCCCTTCGCTGCGCTTAGGGTCCAGTCACTCAGGGTGACAGCATATGTCAGGGTGGACAACTTGTGGGGGTGGGGCTCCGGCGATTCCCGTTTTTATATGCGGCCGGCCGCGCGTAGCGCATGTATTTCTTCATCCGCAAAGACGCGCGAGCGGGTCAGGAATCGGACGCCTTCGGCTCCATCGAGTGAAAACATGCCTCCGCGGCCTGGCACTACGTCGAGGATGAGTTGCGTGTGCTTCCAATATTCGAACTGGCTGCGGCTCATGTAAAAAGGCTCGCCGTCCAACGCTCCTAACTGAACATCGGAATCGCCGACAATAAACTCGCCGCGCGGGTAACACATCGGGGAGCTGCCGTCGCAGCAGCCCCCCGATTGGTGAAACATCAGCTGGCCGTGCTTGTCGCGCAGTGTTCTTATCAGGTGAATGGCTAAGTCAGTAGCGAGGACTTGTTCGGGTAAGTTGGGCATGAGGTCATCTCGGGTTGAGGAGGTAGAAGGCCGACCTGGAACCTTCTCCGGGGCTAAAGCCCAGCGATCAGCTAGCAGCCTTATTCAGGGGCCTGAAGGCCCCTGCTCCCTCCGGTAAATGGAAGGCGTAACTCCCACCCCTGGCACAAAAACAAGAACGCGCCAAGGATGGGGTACACAGAATTCAATAACATTGACGCGGCCTAAAAGAAGCCTAGCTTCTTGGGGCTGTAACTTACCAGCAGGTTCTTGGTCTGCTGATAATGGTCGAGCATCATGCTGTGCGTCTCGCGGCCAATGCCGGATTGCTTGTAGCCGCCGAAGGCCGCGTGGGCGGGATAGGCGTGGTAGCAGTTGATCCAGACGCGCCCGGCCTGAATGCCTCGTCCCAGGCGATGGCAGCGATTGATGTTGCGGGTCCACAGCCCTGCGCCGAGGCCGTAGAGAGTGTCGTTGGCGATGGCCAGCGCTTCTTCCTCGGTCTTGAAGGTGGTTACCGAGACCACGGGGCCAAAAATCTCTTCCTGGAAGATACGCATCTTGTTGTGGCCGCGGAAGACAGTCGGTTGCACATAGTAGCCGCCTTCAAGGTCGCCGCCGAGATGGGCGCGGTCTCCGCCGGCGAGCAGCTCGGCTCCCTCCTGGCGGCCAATGTCGATGTAGCTGAGAATCTTTTCAAGTTGCTCGGTGGAGACCTGCGCGCCGAGCATGGTGTCGCTGTGCAATGGGTTGGCCTGCTTGATGGCGGCGACTCTTTGCAACGCGCGCTCCATGAAGCGGTCGTAGATGCTCTCCTGGATGAGCGCGCGGCTGGGGCAGG
>CAZHKN010000124.1:3318-13882 GCA_964532725.1 uncultured Occallatibacter sp. | reverse complement strand
GAGCCGCCCGCCGACCTTCTGCTCGCCAATTGTGCGCACTTCGACGGGATTACCGTCGATCATGACTTTAGGAATTGTCAACTGCGTTGACTGAATCATCGCAGCAACTACGGCATCAGACACACCTGATTTTTTGAGTTTAGCGAGGTTGTCATCAGAGAGTTCAAACTTCGTTGCGCTCGCTTTTATTCTCGCAATAATAACGTCGTCCCCAAGTCCTTTATTAGTCATTTCTATGATGCGAGCATTGTCAACGTCGCTTTCAAGGCTTGACTGCGAATGGGCGAATTGGGTTCCGAAAAATAAGACAGAGCAAAAGGCACAAAGAGCCAGCAAATGGCAAAATGACCGGATGCGCGTAATTTGGGAACAGATTTTCATGCTTCCCCTTTTGCAGAGAACCTTACCACACGCACGTCAAACTGTAAATTAAAACTTTTGAATACTCTTAGGTTCCTAGGCCGGATATCTTGGGGCAGAGAGTCAATAAGCAACCGCTCAAGCGCAATCAGACTCACTTCATTTCTACGTCACCGCCACCACTCCGAGCGAGTCTCCTCACCGGGAATAACTTCGGTCGGCGCGCCGGGTACTGGCGACCACAGTTTGAGGCTGTCAACGGCGAAGATGCTTTCAATCGGCTGCGTCCAGGGGTGGAGCGCGAGATCGAAGAGGCCCCAGTGGATGGGCATCAGCAGTCCCTGGCCGCCCAGTGCGCGAAAGCTGCGCACGGCTCCTTCGGGCCCCATGTGTATATCGGCCCAGAGCGGATCGAAGGCGCCAATCTCCAGCATCGTCAGGTCGAACGGGCCGTATTGCTCGCCGATCTCGCGGAAGCCCTGCCACTCGCCGGAGTCCGCGCCGTAGTAGACGCGATGCTTCGGGCCGGCAAGAACGAAGGAAGCCCAGAGCGTTTCAAAGCGGTTGAAGAGGCTGCGTCCGGAGAAATGGCGTGTAGGCAGAGCGGTGATGCGCAGCGGTCCTACATCGACCCCCTCCGTCCAGTCGAGTTCCGTGCAGCGCTTCGGATCGACACCGAGACCGCTGAGGATTGAACCGACGCCGAGCGGCGTGATCCAGCGCGCTTGCCGCAACGATTCCAACTTTGCCAGTCGCTGAACCGTCCCCGCGCCTAGATGATCGTAGTGGTCGTGCGAGATGATTACCGCATCGATCGCAGGCAAATCTTCGAGAGCCAGCGTTGGAGGGAAGAAGCGCTTTGGCCCGGCCCATTGCATGGGAGCCGCGCGTTCATCCCAGACCGGATCGATGAGCACACGCGCGCCGTCGATTTCAACCAATGAAGACGAGTGGCCAAACCATGTAATGCGCAGGCCAGACGCGGGGCTGGTTGCATAGATGCGCGGATCGGTCTTGAATGGTCCCAGCGGGAGCCGGGGCGAACGTGCGGCTGCTCCGGTGAAGAAACGCAGCCCCACTTTGAACATAATTGAGATTCCGCCCACGCTGGTAGGAACGGGGTTAAGAAACCGGCGGCCATCGCGCCGGGCAGGAAGAAGGGTCATAGCTATTCGATGGGAAATATCGCCGCGCGATTCCTGGAAAGATCTCTGATCTCTTTCGTTTTTTCAATCTCGCGGTAGAAGCCGTGCCGCCCATATTGCCAGAGGCGCGGGAGTTCTGTACCGTATCCACATGAATTGTCCTTTGCCGCAACTTTCCCTTCGCCGCTTTTCCCTGCTGATCTGCGCCGCCGCCTGCCTTGCTGTCTGCTCCACGGGATGGGCGCAGGCAGACAAAGACTCAGCCTCTGACGACAAGCCCGCCGCGACTGAAAAATCTTCCGCTCCAGACAAAGCAGCCGATGAAAAATCGAAACTGCCGCCACTGCCTGCCGACGCGCATGTGCAGCAGTCCATCCAGCTTGACGGCAAGAAGCTTACTTATACCGTTACTGTCGGCGCGCTGCCCGTGCGTGACAATGACGGCAAGATTGCCGGCCAGGTTGTTTTGACAGCCTATACGGTCGAGGGCGAGAACCGCCCGGTCACCTTCGCTCTCAACGGCGGACCCGGCGCATCCAGCGTTTATCTCAACTTTGGCGCTATCGGCCCCAAGCATCTGGCGGCCGGCAATGACGGGGACAGCCCTTCTGACCCGGCGCTGCTCACCGACAATCCCGGCACCTGGCTGGATTTTACCGACCTGGTTTTCATCGATCCCGTCGGCACGGGATTCAGCCGATCGAGTGTGCCCGAGGCTGCATCGAAGAAGCTCTTTTACAGCACCGTGCCGGATATCGAATATCTCTCGCGCATCATCTACGACTGGCTGGTGAAGAACAACCGGCTTGAGTCGCGCAAGTATCTTGCCGGGGAGAGTTATGGAGGCTTTCGCGGCCCGCGCATCACGCATTACTTGCAGTCGCAGTTAGGCGTTGCGCTCAATGGCGTGGTTCTGGTCTCGCCGTATCTCAACCCCACCATCGACGACAACGACATTCTCTCTCCGCTGCCCTGGATGATGACGCTGCCCTCGATCACCGCAGCCCATCTGGAGCGCGAGAAGAAGCTGACTCCGGAGGCGATGGCCGACGTGATCGCCTACACTCGCGGAGAGTATGCCACGACATTGCTCAAGGGGCGCTCTGACCCCGCGGCGACCGAGAAGATGATTCAGCATGTCACCGAACTGAGCGGCCTCGACCCGGCTTTTGTAAAGTACTCCGGCGGCAGGATCGAGACTGGGGCGTATCTTCGCGAGGTCTTCCGCGAGCAGGGCAAGCTCGGCTCCGTCTATGACTCGAATGTCACCTCCTTCGATCCCTTTCCCTACGCGCCCGAGCAGCGGGCCAACGATCCCATTCTCGCCACCATCATCGCTCCCATGACCACGGCGATGGTGGATTTTGTTACCCGCACGGTGGGCTGGAAAGTGGACGCGCGTTATAACGCGCTCTCCTTTGATGTGAACAAGCTCTGGGATCGTGGTCCCGACCTGCGCGGAGGGGCCGTGCGCCAGTTGCGCGAGGCTGTCGCCGCCGATCCCAAGCTGCGCATCCTCATTGTTCACGGCTGGAACGATCTCTCCTGCCCCTTCATGGGATCGGTGCTTACTGTAGATCAGATACCCGTCATGGGCGACCCAACGCGTGTCGCGGTGCGCGAGTATCCGGGCGGGCATATGTTCTATACCCGCGCCACAAGCCGCGCCGATCTGCGCAAAGATGTCATGGAGATGTATAGCAAGCACTGAGGGGGCACCGCAGGGATGCGATGATTCGGTCCACAATGCGCCCAGCTTTGGATTCGCGGAGCTGGGCGCAAGTTATTTTGCATCTTACAGTGATCCCATCTTATGGAGGGGTTTCACAAGCCGAGCGCTCGCTCCATCAGCATCGTCCATCCATAGCTGCTGCACAGAGATTCTGTCGCAGAAGAAAGTGGGGGGCAGTTTGATGATTGCGTGGAAAGGATCTATCTGGAAATCCGAGGCGGGGCAGATAACGCTCGGCCATTTGTTCATGATGATGGCTTTTATTGCGCCGATAGAAATTGTGATCATGGCATTAAATCGCTCATGCAGCAGCGTGCTTCGTTACGTGGCGGGCATGCCGCTGGCATTCGGGCTGAGCATACTCATCTTTTGGCTGAATTGGCAATGCGGAAAACACATCTGGAATTGGTCACAGCACTATTCTGCGCAGATACAGAACAGGTTTGCCGCCAGCATATTTGCTCTCAATATCCTGTGGATCATCGCTGGCCTCGCAGCTGGAGACCAACTCGCGCGATTTGTCATCCGATTTGTCGCATAGCTTGCTATCTTATTTCTCAATCAACTGCCCGAAGGCGATCAGATTTCCATCCGGAGCCAGGACCAATAACTCCCGCTGGCCATAACTTTGATCGACCGGCCCATAAACATCCTCTTTGGGTAGAGTGTCGAGTTTCGGCTTCAGTTCGGCATAGAGTGTATCCACATCGCGCACGTCAATATAATACGCAAACCGTCGGTTGCCTACAGGAGCCGGATTGCCCTCACTCTGCTCCAATAGCCGAAAACCTACCGTCTCGCGCCGGACAAAGGCATAGTCGGGCAAGCGAAAGGTCACTTCAAAGCCGAGAATATCTGAGAAGAAAGCAATTGCCCGTTCAAGGTTTTCAACCGTGAGAAATGGAGTGATCTGGATGAAATTCACCATGCGGCCTCCATGAGAGATCACGAATCACAGGCCTATAAAATACTCATCCCAGCGGAGAATGAATTCGCCGGGATGAGTATTGAGTTACTTATGGATTGATAACTTCTACTTGCCCTGCGCCGCCAGCCACTCTTTCAGCTTCGGCTCCTGCAAACTGCGCAGCTCAATGCAGCCGTCGATGCGCTCAATGGCGTGCTGTAACGACTTATCCGATGCAGCCACCTTGTGCGCGGCGAAGAACTGCTTCACATCCTCGCGCGCATCGGTTGAGCAGAATGCGCCGGCGGAACCGACCAGATAGCCGCCCATCGCGGTGGTCAACTGGGCCTGCACCTTATCCCAGTGGCGGCCGATGTACTTCCAGGCTTGGTCTCTGATCTCATCCACCTGCATGGCAATGATGAGTTGAATCGCCGCATCCTGATTGCGCACCTTGCCGCTGACGGCATAGTCCAGCGCGCGCGCGGCCAAGGCCGGATCGGTGAACTGCGCCAGCAGCCGCAGCGCGCCCTCCTGCAGCTCGGGATTGGTCGAAGTTTCATAGACCTTCTGCACCTGGTCAAAGAGCGCCGCATCTCCGTTGCGCGCTGCAATCGAGAGCGCTGTCTGCCCCATCCCCGCATCGACTGACGAGGGATCGGCCAAGAACTTCAGGGCCAGATCATGGGCCTGCGCCAGCACTGCCGGATCCTTACCGTAGTAGCCGAGCAAGCCGAATAATTGCGAGCGCAACTCACGGGTATTCGACGAGTCATCCGCCGATGCTGGAGGTAGCTTGGCATACTCAGGCGAGAAGGTTTTACGAATCCATGCGGCAATCGCGTCCTTCTCTTGCTGGTTCGACGCCACGCGCTGGCTGATCGCATTCACGCCTGCCAGCGCTTCGCTCAAGACCTCGGCATTGGTGTCTGCTTTGACTGCGGACACCAGGTCAAGATAATCACCCGCCGACGCCTGATTCGCGCGCACCTGCGACCACTCATCGCCGATCAGGCTGATGCGCTCTCCCGGTGTCAGCCTGGTTTCAACGCTTGCCACCAGCGCCTTGTACTCAGCCGGCGCATAGGCGCTGCGAAAGTACCCCTTGCCGTTGGCATTGGCGAAGAAGATCCCGCCTTTGGGCACTTCAAGCGATGTGGTTTCCGGCGTCAGAACCTTGCATTCCTGATTGGAGGCCACCTTGAAGCAGATCGGCAGTGTCCACTGCTGCTTGGGGTCGGGCGTGATGCTGGGACTCAGGAAGAACCGCTTCTGCGAGACTGCAACCTTGTCCTTCTCCTCCGGTCCGAATGTCACCAGCGGCACTCCCGGCTGCGCGACCAGGCTCTCCATGATCTTGTCCACAGGCTTGTGGCTGTTGGCTGTCTGCGCACCCCAGAAATCTTCTGCCGTGGCGTTTGAATACTTGTGCGCTTCGAGATAATTATGTACTCCCTGGCGGAAGGTCTCTTCGCCCAGGTAATTCTCCACATCGCCCAGCACCGCGCCGGCCTTGCCGTACGCTATGCCGTCAAACATTTGGTTGATCTCATCCGGCGTGTCGGCCTTGGCGCGAATGGCCCGCGTCGTCGGCTGCGCATCCACGCCCATTGCCTGATCCACGCCGGCGATCATGCTCGGCTTCATATTCCATTCAGGATTGAGATGGTCAACCGCCTTGTACTCCATCCAGGTGGCAAAGCCTTCGTTGAGCCAGAGATTGTTCCACCACTGCATCGTCACCAGATCGCCAAACCACTGGTGCGCCATCTCGTGGGCGATTACCAGCGATACCTGCTTCTTCGCGCCCACCGAGGCTGTCTTGGGATCGATTAACAGAGCTGTCTCGCGATAAGTGATCGCGCCAAAATTCTCCATCGCGCCGGCTTCAAAATCCGGCAGCGCAATCAGGTCCAGCTTCTTGAGGGGGTAGGGAATTCCAAAGTAGCCATTGTAGTAATGCAACACCTTCTCGGCTACATCCACGCCATAGGGAGTGAGCGCGACTTTGTCCGGCGTTGCGCAGACGCGGATCGCCACGCCGTCCGAGGAACCAGAAGAGCATTGGAAGTCACCGACGAGAAAAGCCACCAAGTAAGTTGACATCTTTGGCGAGGTCAGAAACTTCAGTGTGTGCTTGCCCGCTGCCGGTCCCGGTGTGTCAGAGATAATCGGACCGTTCGAAATCGCTGTGTCCGTCGCGTCAATAATCAGGGAAACATCGTAAGTTGCCTTGAAGGCCGGCTCATCAAACGACGGAAAGGCCCGCCGCGCATCGGTGGCCTCAAACTGCGTCACTGCGTAGTTGCGCTTGGCGGTCTTGGAGAGATAAAAGCCGCGCAGCTCGTTGTTGAGGATGCCAGTGTAAAGAATATTCAGTGTCGCCTTGCCCGCAGGTAGCCTTTCAGGGAAGGTGAATGCAACCTGCTCCTTGTCCTTCTGCTCGTCAAGAGTGATGCTTGGCTTCAACTCTTTGCCGCCGGCTGTCACCGTCACGCTCTGGAAGGTGATTTCCGCGGCGTTCAGAGCAATCTTGTCCGTCGCCTCAGCCAGATTGAGGTCAATCGTCTCCACGCCGGAGAAAGTCGCGGCCTTCAGGTCCGGAGCCAGCGTCAGCGTGTAGTGCTCGGGGCGAACCGTCTCCGGCAACCGCTGGGCATTGAGCCTACAAGCGGGGGCCAGAAACAGAGACACAAGCGCGGCCGATGCTACCAATGCCGTGCGCGATGAGAAGGCGAAAATACGATTCTTCATGCAATCCTCGTGGTTGTTGACGCGTGCGTTCAGGAAAAGGGTTCAATCGATTGAATTTGCTATGCAGGACAATTGCATGGTCCATTATGAGTGCATTTCACCGCTGAATTGTCACCCGATTGCGGCCCGAAGCTTCAAACCAATGCAGCCAATTCTATGCTAGTCTGCGCGCCAATGAAAATACGCAAGGATATGAGAGATGGTTCCATCGCAATTCGAGAGCAACAATCCGGAACGGCAGGACTGCCTGTTCAGGGGAGCGAATTCAATTTACTGATCCGGTAACTTGTGCGCAGATCCTGCGGCGCAAATTGCGGCAATGCCGGTTTCGACGGATCTGTCTTCTGACGGTCGTCAAAAACAATGATGGAGAGTTTTGGGCGTGTTGACGCTGCCTCGACTTTGGTGAGCAGACCTTTGGCGTAAATCGCCTGGACGGTTGAGTGAAGTTTCGCCTCTTCTAGAGCACTGCTTTCGCCCATTCCCGCCAGAAACTGCCGGTCATTCGTCCAGGGTAGAACCAGGTCATCCTGGATACTCCACGCCATATCTCTATCCGGGATGCCCAGCATATCCGCCAACAGGCGATGGCGAGTTACGGCATTGAGCGGCGCAGGATAGTAGCAATTATTCAGGTAAACATCCGTATCGACACGCCTGTAGGTAATGTTGTCCCCGCCTGCAGCCGCCAGGAGAGGACCGATGATCAGCCGGCCAGTATCGTCTCTGCTTGGTCTGTTCTCTTCGAGTACATAGTGAAAGAAGTGAGGCCAGCCAACCCGCTGCATGCCGCCTCTTTCCGGCGAACATGGCGCTTTGGCTTCGCAGTCCACCAGGCATCTCGATAAGCCCTGCGATCCATCATCGGGGATGGAGACAGAAAGCCGCATGACGGAATCAGCCAGCAAGCCGACGGCAAATCCCTGTTCTCGATGTTGGGTGAGGATCATCGCGGAGACCCGCGCAATCATCAGGTAGTCGCTGCCTTCGTTCGTTACCCGGGTGCGGTCATAGACTCTGCCGTCTTCATACCAGGCGCGCAGCAGCTTCTCCTGATCGACCCAAGGCAGGCGACGGGCAAGAATCAGCGCCTCGGAGGGAAAGGTATGTTGAATCGCAACGATGCCCGCTGGCGAGACGACTTCTCCGCGCTGAATCAGTGTATCGAGGATGACAGACATTGCATCGTACCGGTAGCCATCCTCAGACCGATACCGCTGCCAGGGATCCCAACGTTCCACTATGTCCAGCATTATGGTGATGAGGCCTTCATCCTGGGTGTTGAGCGCTTTCCATGCGCCAATAGCTTCCAGCCGTGGATCTTGGTTCCGCAAGAGAGGTTCAAGGGGGACAGAATTTGCCTGTGCAAAGCCGGCTGCCGCAGAACCAAGGATGAGAGCTGCGGTGAGCGTGAGGCTAAACCGTGACATAGCCATACTGCGACTCCTGGACTCACTGTAAGACGCTGCGGAGATGCAATTCGCTCAGTCTGACTATGGAGATAGCTACAAACTCGATTTTCTGCAATAAATATTCACCAGTTATTGCGCAGTTACACCCTACATCAATCGCCGCCGCACCAGATCCAGCGCCTGCTGCGCGGCCCAGGTTCTTACCCGCTCTCTTGGTCCGCGGAAATTCCGCTCGAAGGTCTCAGTCTTCTGCGCGTCGGCGACGGAAAAATAGACCAGTCCCACGGGCTTGGCATCCGTGCCGCCGGTCGGTCCGGCAATTCCTGTTACCGACAGTCCAATCGATGCGCCGGTGCGCTTGCGAATCCCCTCGGCCATCGCCGCAGCCACCTCGACTGACACCGCCCCATAGCGCGCGATAACCTCTGCCGGAACCCCGGCAAAATCCGTCTTCAAGTTATTGGAGTAGGCTATAGCCCCGCCTACAAACGAGCGTGAGCTTCCGCTGATCGAGGTCAGCCGTTCGCTGATCTTGCCTCCCGTGCAGCTCTCCGCCACCGCCAGCGTCATTTGCCGCAGCGCCAGATTCAACAGTACAATCTCTTCCAGCGACTCTCCGTCGGAAGCAAAGAGCCAATCTTGGAGAGCTACTTCCAGACGCCCGGCTAGCTCATCGACGCGCTTCTGCGCCGCGTCCTGCGCGGGCTTGGCGGCAATCAGCGTCAGTTGAATCTCTCCGCCGCTGGCCAGAATCGTCGTCTCCACGTCGGGGTACGTCATATAGATCGGGGCTAGAATCTTGTCCGCCTGCGATTCGAGAATCATTGCCGCGCGCAAGGTTCGCTTGGCGATATGCCGCGGCGGCAACAGCTCCTTGAGTCGCGGCAAATAGGCTATATCAAAAAGCGGAATGCACTCGCCCGGCGGGCCTGGCAGCAGCATGACCAATTTTCTGTAGCCGTTGAAAGCCGTGTCCAGCCATTGCCCCGGTGCGCTGCCATTGGGATTGGGCAGCACAACCGCTGTATCGATCACATCCGCCTGCTTCAGGTTGTTCTCGGGCATCGAGATGCGCATTGAAGCCGCACGGGTATAGAGAGCCGTCACCTGCGCATGATCGCGGCGCAACTCAAGTCCCAGCGCATCGGCAACGGCCTCGCGGGTCAGGTCATCCTCGGTCGGTCCCAGCCCGCCGGTCAACAGAACAATGTCCACTCGGCCTAGAGCGATGCGTATGGCGTCGGCGAGATCGGTACGGCGGTCGCCCACAATCGTTTTGAAGGCGACTATAACGCCCAGGTCATTCAACTTTTCTGTCAGCGCGAGCGAGTTAGTATCCTGCCGCCACGGAGTAAGCATCTCGGAGCCGACTGCAATAATTTCTGATCTCATTCTTTTAGAAGTCAACTCCAGCTAAAAATTCAACAACCGCAAACGGGAAAAGGCAACTGATTTCACACCACAAACTGTCGCCAAAAGCTATTTGCCCGGGGAGAGCAGCCAATAGCTAAAAAGTAAGTCCTTCCACGCCCAGGTCCACATCATAAACTGCCTGGTGGGTTGCCAGAACGGTGGTGCCCAAAGGAGAAAACGCTACGCCGACCAGATTGGAACCAGCTACGACAAGTTCGGCATTGCCGCTGGGGGGAATGCGAACCAGCCCGCGTCGGCCATGCAGATGCGCGGCTACATAAACATTGCCTTCGCTATCCAGCGCCAGTCCTTGCGGACGCCCCAATCCGCGATACCAGACCCGCGACTCGCCCTGCGGATCAATCAACCAGATCGCGTCATTCGAGCTGAGCGTTGGCCCGGTCACCAGCAGGTTTCCATTGCCGTCAATCGCCAGATGGTAGGCCGAGACGCTTGGCTCAAGCGTGGTATGCACAAAGATACGCCGTTCGGTGTCGATCTTGAAGATCGTTCCGCTGCGGTCGCCGACAAAGAGATTGTTCTCGGCGTCGAAGGCCGCTCCGGTCGCCACGCCCATGCCTTCGGCATAAACAGTGGATTCGCCCGCCGCATCCACGCGATAAACATTCCCCTCGGCTCGCGAGGTCACAAACAGATCTCCATCGCGATTAAATGCAAGCCCGGTTGCATTCAGGATGCCTGTTACAAACGCAGTTCCGCGCCCATCGGTGCTCACCCGCACCACTGATACAGGCATCATCTTGCCGCGCGGCCCGGAGATCGTGGCGTAAATCATTCCCGAGCGGCTCACCGCAGGATTGGTCACCGGATGCAGCTCACC
>CAZHKN010000124.1:0-3308 GCA_964532725.1 uncultured Occallatibacter sp. | reverse complement strand
ATCGCCTCAATCTGTTATTGATGTTGTCGCTCGCCGCGCTACCCGCAGCGGCGCTGCGTTGCTCAATCCCACCCCGTTTTGCACCTGCACCAGCCCCGTTCCCGCATCCCCTGGAACCCGCAGAGCTAGCCGGCTCGCGCGGCTCATCAATACCTGCGTCGGATGCCCATCTACAAGCACAACCGGCAGTCCAATGGGCGTAGTCCCAGAGGTATCCGGACCCAGATGCACGCCGGTCAGCTCCACCTCGCCCCACGGCAGCGCCGCCGCCGGAGCAATGCCGTCAATGCGCGGCTCAGCCAGAATTCCCCCCTCGGATTGTTTTTTCGCAGCAGACATCTCAATTCCACAGATGAAAATAAAGCGGGGCTAGATGCACAACTGTTACCACCCCCAAAGCATACAGCCCCGCGGCCACATCATCGAAGACAATCCCCCACCCCTCGGGCAGCGCCTCCAGTTGGCGAACAGGGAAAGGCTTCGTAATATCGAACGCCCGGAAGAGCAGCAGCGCGATCAGCCCATCTCGCCAGCTCACCGCGCTGCCCAGCAGCGCAATCCACTGCCCGGCTACCTCGTCGATCACCACAAAACCCGGATCTTTGCGCCCGCTCTCCCGCGCGGCAATTGTAGCCGCTGGAATCCCTAGCCCGACCGCCAGCACGATTCCTGCCAGCAGCGCCAAATACAAAACCCGCTCAGATGGATGCATTCCCCAGGCGAAACCCGCCCAGAGCAGCGTCGCAGCCACCGAGCCCCACGTCCCCGGACCAGGCTTGCCCAGCCCTGCGCCGAAAAATGTGGCAATGGTCCACGCCCAAGCTGTTTTATTTGCCGAGCCTGTCGAGTTTTCCTCAGACGAAGCAGCCTTTGCGTCACTCGTCATGCGAATCGCTCCGCGACGAGTTGCCAAGCTCGCCCAGATCTTCCAGCACCTCCGGGTCCAGCACAGGTGAACTGATCTTGTACACCCCCATCGCCCACTTGCCCAGGTCGATCTTGCGGCAGCGATCACTGCAAAAAGGAAAGTCCTCATCCTCTGCCCGCACTAGCATCCCGCAGGTCGGGCAGTGCAACACCTTTACGGATTTTTTCTTCGTAGCCATGGAGTCCATGCCGCCCATCCAGCAGCGGTCAACCTCCATGTTAACGCCTGAGACCATGCTGCCCATTGCATTTGCAGTACCATCCGCGCCTCCCTCACAAGAAATTCACTTGACAGCCGTGCCTCGCAACAGGCAACGTTGGCTGCTGTAGTCAATCTTTCCCGCCGGCGCACTCCAAATTTCCCCGTCTCACCGGTGCGCACGGCGAAGTTCGAGGTCCGAAGCCACATGTCATCCCCTGCTACTGCCTTGCCTCGCGTCAACGGCGAAAAGGCCACCAGCCTGCCCCGCGTCCTTCTTGCCTCGTCCACTGGCACCATGATCGAGTGGTACGACTTCTACATCTTTGGCTCGCTCGCGACTGTTCTCTCTCAGAAGTTTTATCCGGCAGGAAATGACACCTTCGCCCTCATCGCATATCTTTCTACCTTCGCCGTCGGATTTCTCGTCCGCCCCTTTGGCGCGCTTTTCTTCGGCCGCATCGGCGATCTCGTCGGCCGCAAAGTCGCTTTCATCATCACCCTCACCATCATGGGCGGCTCAACGGCTCTCATCGGCTTCATGCCAACGTATCACTACGCTGGATGGTTCTCGCCCATCGCGCTCATCGTCATCCGCGTGCTGCAAGGCTTGGCCCTGGGCGGCGAATACGGCGGCGCGGCGGTCTACGTTGCCGAGCACGTACCCGACAACAAGCGCGGCTTCTACACCAGCTTTATCCAAATCACCGCAACGCTCGGTCTCTTCGTCTCGCTGCTGGTCATTCTCGCCACCCAGCAGAACATGTCCCCGGCAACCTTCCTCGACTGGGGCTGGCGCGTTCCGTTTCTGATCTCCATCGTGCTGGTCGCCGTCTCGCTCTATATCCGCCTCAGCATGAAAGAGTCGCCCATCTACTCGCAGATCAAGGCAGCGGGCATGTCTTCGACCAAGCCCCTCACCGACGCCTTCACCAAATGGCCCAATCTCAAGGGCGTACTCATCTCTCTCTTCGGCGCAACCGCAGGCCAGGGAGTCGTCTGGTACACTGGCCAGTTCTACGCGCTCTTCTATCTGCAAACTGTCCTCAAGGTGCCCACCAAAACCGCCTATATCATCATCGCCGTCGCATTGCTCTTCGCTATGCCCTTCTTCACTGTCTTCGGAGCTATCTCAGACAGGATCGGACGCAAGAAACTGATGATGGCCTCACTCTTGCTCGCCGTCGTGACTTACATCCCCATCTATCACGCGATGCAACAAGCGGCTGGAAATAACGTTGTCACAGTAAGTTCAGTGACCGACAAAGTTACCGGAGCGATCAAGCTGACTCCGCTGACGATCGATGAAAAAACCGGCAAGCAGGTCCCCGCCAAGGCAGCGGAGAACGCCAACCAGCCCCTGCTCATGCTCCTCGTCTGGATTCAGGTCATCTTCGTCTGCATGATCTACGGACCTATCGCCGCCTACCTGGTTGAAGCCTTTCCAGCCAAGGTCCGTTACACCTCGGTCTCGCTGCCGTATCACATCGGCAACGGCGTTTTCGGAGGCCTTCTGCCGCTGATCGGCCTTGGCCTCTGCGCCTCCACAGGCAACATCTATGCCGGGCTTTACTATCCCATCGGCGTAGCGGCACTGACCTTTGTGGTTGGCATGATCTTCCTCCGCGAGACGCACGGCACACTAATCTGGAATGAGGTTGCGAAAGCCTGATGCGGTCTTGAGAGTGGGATTTCCAAGCATATTTCACCACCGCTCCCGCGCTCCCGCCGGTTGCTTCCGCCTCGCCATGAGACAATGCCCTCGGCAGGCCACTGATTCCCCAACACCCCGGCTGCCGGGAAAAACACTCGCATGGCTTTGTCTTCAAACCTTCTGAACCTGCTCTTTGGCCGCCCGCTGGCCACCAGCGAGGAGCGTGCAGAGCACATCGGACCCATCGCCGGCATTCCCGTCTTCGGCCTTGACGCACTCAGCTCCGCCGCTTACGGGCCGGAGGCAGCGCTCACCCTGCTTATCCCGCTGGGCTTGCTGGGCGTGCAATACATCGTCCCGGTAAGCGCGGCCATTGTAGTGCTGCTGGCCATTGTGTACTTCAGCTACCGGCAGACCATTGACGCTTATCCCCACGGCGGCGGCTCGTACACTGTTGCCACGGAGAATCTGGGCCACGGCGCGGGCCTGCTGGCGGCCGCGGCTCTGATGATTGACTACACGCTCACC
>CAZHKN010000123.1:0-13891 GCA_964532725.1 uncultured Occallatibacter sp. | reverse complement strand
TCGCGTGGTGTGCAGTGAAGTCGAGTTACAAGAGGCGGTTCCGGCATTAGGGGGCAGGGTTTTTTTAAAGATTGGTTGCGGCGGCTACGATGGGCGTGGACAAGCGCTCATCGGTATGTGCGCCGAGGTGACGGAACAAGTAATCGCTGAAGCGTGGCGGTCAATAGGCGCGAGGCCCGCGGTGGCCGAGAAAGCTCTCGATCTAGACTTTGAGATCTCGGTTATGGCTGCACGTAATCCATCGGGTGAAGTGCGGAGTTACCCCGCAGCGCGCAATCATCACGAAAATCAGATACTCGCCTGGAGCACATTACCCGCCGGGATTCCACAAGAGTTAGAAGTACGAGCAGAGGCATTGGCGGCGGCAATTATAGAGAAGCTTGGTCTTGAGGGCCTGCTTTGCGTCGAAATGTTTATTACTCGCTCAGGCGATTTACTTATTAACGAGCTTGCTCCACGCCCTCACAATAGTTATCACCAGAGCGAACGCGGATGCGTTACGGGTCAGTTTGAACAGGCAGTGCGCGCAGCCTGCAATCTTCCTCTCGGCGAAACATCGCTGATAACTCCAGCGGCAATTGTGAACTTACTCGGAGATGTATGGCTCTCTGGTCAGCCCAACTTCGCGGCTGCCCTTGCGATCCCTGGCGTTCGCTTGCATCTCTATGAAAAGCATTCACCGCGCGCGGGGAGAAAGATGGGGCACTTATCTGCTATCGGAGCGACGGCGGAAGTGGCATTGAGCCGTGTACTTGAGGCCAAGCGCAGGCTATAACTTATTTTCTTGAAGATTCATTCGTCTATCACCTGTTCGGGAGAACACTTCCCGCGAGCATCCCTGCCAGTAGTGCCGTTCGCGCAGCAAGATATTCTACTAAAACTGATTCATGTCTTGCGTGCGCGCCTTCGCCCACTGCGCCCATTCCATCCAAAGTCGGAATGCCCAGCGCGGAGGTAAAGTTTCCATCAGAAGCACCGCCGACGGCAGCTTCGTCAAGTTGCAAGCCTAACTCAGCAGCCAGCGCCTGCGCACGAGAGAAGAGCTTTACCGTGCCTCGGACGCGCTCCATCGGCGGCCTATTGATGCCGCCCTTTATAGTCAGTGTGCATCTCTTATCCACCGCTCGCAGCGCGGCGAATTTTCGTTCAATAAGCGGGCCATCTGCTTTGCGCGCGATCCGCACATCGACCTCTGCCCACGCTGAGGCGGGGATGACATTGCTCTTTGTGCCGCCGCCCGCAACGCCTACACATACTGTCAATCCTCGCCGCAAATCAGTCCAGCCACTCGCTGTTTTGATCGCGTGAGCTAGCTCCAGAATCGCGTTTGAACCCTTCACAAAGTCCAGTCCCGCGTGGGCGGCAACTCCCTGCACCTCGATTCGCCAGTTTCCGGTGCCTTTACGCGCGGTTTTGTATGCTAACCCCTGCGCGGGCTCCAGCACAAAGACGGCGGCGCACTCCACTGCCAGCTGCTCCGTCATCGGGCGCGAAACGGTACTGCCGACCTCCTCATCTGAATTCAACAGCAGGATGATTTCGTGATTCAAGGCTTCCGCTTCGGTCAACATTTCAATGGCTGTGAGAGCCATCGCCACGCCCGCTTTCATATCCAGCGTTCCCGGACCCCATAGCCTCCCCTCGCCCAGCCGACATGGTATGGTTTTGAGCGTTCCAAGTGGCCAGACGGTGTCCAGATGCCCAAGCAGGAGAGTCCTTCCTGCTGCGCCTGTCTTCGACTTTGGCCCAAATCGCGCCTCGAGCAGGTCGCCAAATGCGCGTTGGCGATGCAGTTTCACCCGCCCGCCTAATGCCTTGGCGTACTGCGCTGCCAACGCTATGCAAGCGTCAACGGCGGCTTTATCGTCCGAGGGAGATTCAGCCCGCACCAGCTTTTGCGTCAGAGCCACCAGCGCTGAGTGCTTGCGCCTGGCCCCGGCCAGAAGAGCGCGCATCGAAGGAGATGAATCGGAGGTAACTATCATGGGACCATCGCTTTCCATTCTCTGATTCCGTTTACACCGATTATCTACTGATTCTACGACCGTTAGTCTAAAGTTTCCGGCCGTCGGTCTGGCTCCAGCCGTCGTCCTGCAGGCGCATTCTGTGGTAAAAATGGCACACTGCAGTATTGCAATCTCCCGTCTAATCTATCAATTGCGCCCGAAAGGGTATTAGTACAGCACTAGTGGAGAGTACTGATTGGCGAATCCCACGCACCCGGAACAGACCATTGCCGCGCCGCTTGAGTTTTCTGGTGTGGGCCTGCATTCCGGAGCAGCGGTGACCATGCGGCTGCTACCCGCTCCGGCGGGGTCGGGAATCGTCTTCCGCCGCACCGATCTGGACAACTTCGAGATTCCCGCTACTGGCCGCAATGTTGCCAAGGTCAGCTACGCTACCAGCCTCATGCGGCAGGGTGTGCTCATCTCCACCACCGAGCATCTGCTCTCCGCACTGATCGGCATGGGCATAGACAACGTGATCGCTGAGCTGGACAACCTGGAGCTGCCCATTCTGGACGGGAGCGCGCTGCCCTATGTGCAGGCCTTTCTCCGCGTCGGTATCCGCACCCAGCGCCGCCGCCGCGAATACCTGCGCATCCTGCACCCTGTCGAGGTGCGCGAGGGCGACAAGTTCATCGGCGTCTATCCCGGTTCCGGGTACAGCATCCGATACGCCATCGATTTTCCCGCGCCGATCGGCCACCAGCGAGCCACCGTTGACCTGGCCGCAGAGACGTACGGCACAGCCATCGCCGCTGCGCGCACTTTTGGATACAAAGCCGACGAAAAGAAGCTCCGCGACATGGGGCTGATCCGCGGCGCCAGCGCGGAGAGCGCGATTATCCTAGGGCCAGAGGGACCGGAGAACGGCCCGCTGCGCTTCCCGGATGAGTACGTACGCCATAAGGTGCTGGACCTCATCGGCGACTTAGCGCTTGCCGGACGACGCATAGAAGGCCATGTAGTGGCCGAGCGCGCCGGACACGCGATGCATACGGCGTTGGTCTCACGGCTGATCAAAGACCGTTCGGCGTGGGAGCTGGCGCATGTGCCGATTGCAGCCGAACCGGCGGGGGAAACAGAGCTGGCCGGGGTGAGCGCGGCACTTGGCAATGCTGTATTAGTGAGCGCATAAAACATAGATATCAAAGAGGAAATCGCAAAGTTCAACTTGGTCTTTCCGAGGTTCATACCCCATTCGCGCTGCTCCTTCACAGAAACTGTGGACGTTTTTCGGCCTTTTTGTAACTAATTGAATTTGCATTGGTTATGACGGTTCTTGGCGACGCACAGTTACACAGTCCCTGTGTTTCTGTGGGATATTTTAGGGTTAAGTTATTGAATTCAAGTTAGTTGAAGGTTGTCACAGTTTCACAGCCCGGAATTTTTTTGCCGTCCTGCCCCAGGTTACCTATATGGCCTGATAAGTATTTTAAGTTGAACTGTTTACGCTGATCGCCTCGACGGGAAAAGTAGGCATATATGTCGAGTTTTTTCATCAAAATTGCCTGATTTTTGGCTGAAATTGCCTGTGAAAACGCCGATTTCGGCTCAATTTGCCTCGGCAGAAGATGCGGCGGGGGTGGGAGAGTCTGATTTGGTGACGGGGAAGTGCGCGTTGGCTCGTTGGATGCCGGGCAGGGTCTGGAGGAGATAGCGCACGACGGCGGATACCGATGTCTCGCGCTCGGCGGCCCAGACACGCGCCTGGCGGTATGCTTTGTCGGTGACGGTTACGGTGATGTTTTTCATGGTTTTGCACTCCTGCGACGTCGTCAACTTTGCGGTTCGCACTCAGATTCCATTGTGCGCCAAAGGAAGGTAATTATTCGCAGCACCTGTGGTGGGGTTGGCTGGCTTCGCCGTGACGGGTTGGGGTTCGTGCTTTCCTACTCTTGCGCTACAAAAAGCCACAAGGATGAGGTACCCGGCACTGGCAGCGAGGTCACCGCAGCCCCTCTTCTTCCTGTCCTGCATGGCGTGTATCATGCAGATTGGCACTGAACGAAGGAGGGCAGTTTGGGACAAACGGCTGCTGAAACCGCATGGAAGCATGAGCAGATACTCGACGAGTCCATCAGGCTGTTCCGCGAACGCGGCTTCGCAGGAGTAAGTGTGGGGCAGGTGATGCAGGCCGCAGGCCTTACGCACGGTCCTTTCTACAATCATTTTGCCTCGAAAGAGGCGCTGATGGCTGAATGCCTGACGCGCTCCATGCAGCGCGATACCAGCGGTTATGACAAGTATCCCGCTACTGAAAAAGGCTTGGCGCAATATATTGGCGAATACCTGAGCCTGGAGCACAGAGACGATCCCTCGGGAGGATGCAACGTTGCAGCCCTTGCAGCCGAGGTGAGACAGCATGAGGAGCTTCGGGAATCGTTCACAATGCAGCTTAAAGGAATCATCCAGAAGCTGGCGACACACTTCCCCTGGCGATCTCGCCGGTCCGCGCGCGGCGATGCCATCCATCTGTTTGCCGCAATGGTCGGCGCCATGATTCTGGCAAGAGCCGTGAGCGATCAAAGATTCGCCAAAGAAATTCTAGACGAAGTCAGACAGCGAGTTTCTTAGAGCCGATCCGTAAATAGAAAAAAGAATTTTGCGCTGGTCTCCAAGACCGGCTGTCCTGGCGGTGTCCGCGCCACCAGACGTCTGCTGTGGGTCTGGAGACCCACAGGACAGCCGACCTGGAGGTCGGCGCTACCTCTTTATCGGCGCTGCAAATTTGCGGATAGGATCTTAGCCTAACCGTTGCACCTGCTTCGACCCTCACCTCCTTGCTGACGCATTCGCGCGCGAGGTAGATCAACTCGTGATTCCTAAAATTGTGAATTTTGTTAGCATTCGTGAATCTTTCTTTGATTTCGCGCCTCTACTTGCTTATCAGCATTATGTATGTCATGCTGATAAGCATTCCAGGAGTAGGGCAATCGCATTTGGAATCTTATTGAACCGACAGTGGCTATCACTGGGAAATGGAGGTTTGAATATGCTTTGTGTCCGATCAAACCTTTGCACGGAACGAGCAACTAAAGGCGTCCCGCAGGGCCTAAAGGCCACTTCTCTTGTTGGCCTGTGCGGCACGGCTGAAGCCGTGCCCTGATACAGAGCCTGTTTCCGCATGAGTTTTCGCCAGCGCAATCTTGCGGTTGAGACAGAATTTCAAATGCGATTGCCCTGACGTCCAAGAGCTTTACGTATTGACGTGAGGTGGGGACTCCGTCGGACTCCGCCAAGACTTTTGACATTGAACATGATGATTGTCATGTTCTTAGCTACTCACGCATGACGGTTGTCATGCTGGGTCAAAGGAAGAGGAAAATGAGCAATCAAAGTCAGGGAGTAGCGGTGGTAACGGGTGCTTCCTCAGGAATCGGCAAGGTCTACGCAGATCGTTTTGCGAAACGCGGCTACGATCTACTTCTCGTGGCTCGGCGGAAAGACAGGCTTGATGCGCTTTCCAAGGAGCTCCATCAGACGTACGGAGTAAAGGTCGACGTCCTGGTGGCGGACCTTGCAAAGTACGAAGACCTAAAGAAGGCAGGCGATGCCATCGCGTCGAACGAGCGAATTACGGTTCTCGTCAACAACGCAGGGACCGCTATCATTGGGGCCTCTCCTGAGATTCCAATTCAGGGGATAGAAAACCAGTTGGATGTGAATGCCAGAGCCGTCACGCACCTGAGCCAGGCGATCTTACCGGGATTCGTCAGACGGAATAGTGGAACGTTGATCAATCTCGGTTCCGTGCTCTCCTTCTTCGCTCTCCCCTTCAGCACCTCGTACAGTGCAACGAAAGCCCACGTGATGCTCTACACGATCGGTCTGCGCGATGAACTCGCAAGTACCGGTGTCCGGGTGCAGCTCGTGCTGCCCGCGAGCACGCATACGGAAATCTGGGATGTCATGGGTCTCGGTGTCCAGAACCTCGACCCCGAAACCGTGATGCCGGTAGATGACCTGGTTGATGCCGCGCTTGCCGGACTAGACCAGGGCGAGACGGTTACGCTCCCTTCCGTTGAAGATGCTTCGCTCTGGGAGACCTTCGATGCCGCAAGGATCAAGATGTTCCACGCGGCTCAGACGAAAAAGGCTGCCTCTCGCTACGGCTTAAAGAAGTAATGAAGACCAGCAATCCGGGGAGCGTGGCTGCTCCCCGGAATCAATTCAATGCCTCCAGCGCGATCAACAAAGGAGAAAAACTATGGCTGACGAGAAGTTTTACCTGCTCGCGGAAATTTCGGCAAAACCAGAATTTCTGGAAGAAACGAAGGGAATTTTTTCGAAACTTCTTCCCACGGTTCTCAAGGAGGAGGGCTGCGAGGCAATGTACACCACCTCGATCGACGGAGACCCGAACAAACTTGTTTTCTTTGAGATTTTCACATCCGAAGAAGCGCACAAATTCCATATGGCGCAGGAATACACGCACAAGCTGGCAGTTGATCTCGAAGGAAAACTTGAAGGGCCAATGAAGGTGACACGGCTCAACGCCTTCTAAAGGGCCGCGGTGGGATCAATATACGGCACGGGCACCGGTCAGGAATTGGGTTTCCGCGGCATCCGCGCCGCGACCGCTTTTTTTTTCTTCGCGTGCTTTGGTTCCTTGGAGAGCTTGCGTTCTTCCTGGAGGCGCTTCAACTTTCCCGAGATATACTCTTCAATCTCCCTCAACTCGGCTATCTTTCCACGAATGACTTTGAGGCGCTCTTCGAGGAATTCCATTAGCTGCTCTTGGGTATAGCCCGTAACACTGATCTTCAAGATAGGCCTGATCTCGGTCAATGAGAGGCCCAGCCGCTGAAGGGCGCGGATGTTTTCCACCGCCTTCAAGACGGAAGCATCGTAATCGCGGTAGGTTTTGCTGCCGGCCGGGCGGGATGCCGACGTGATCAGCCCAAGTTCTTCATAGTGACGGATACCATCCTTGGACAGGCCGGCCATTTTCGCGATCTCATTGATCAGCATTTCCGTTTCCTTGACTGTGGGGTTACTCCACACCTTATGGTAGTCGATAGGGCTTGAAACATGCAGTCCTGGAGGGTAGTGAATGATCGTCGAAACCAAGCGTGTAGCCCTGGTCACGGGGGCATCCTCGGGCCTGGGCAAGGATTTTGCCTTGAGGCTGCTTTCGGAGGGCTACGCCGTGTACGGAGCGGCCCGCCGGACCGAACGCATGCGCGATATCGAGGCGGCGGGCGGCGTAGCACTCGAGATGGACGTCACCAATGACGCCGCGATGGTGACCGCGATCAATCGAATCATTCGCGAACAGAACCGAATCGACGTGCTCATCAACAATGCCGGCTATGGGCTGATGGGAGCCCTCGAAGACGTGCCGATGGAAGAGGGGCGGCGGCAGATGGAGGTCAATCTCATAGGAGCGGTTCGCCTCACTCAGCTTGTTCTCCCCCATATGCGCGCCCAGAAGTTTGGCAAGATCGTCAATATCTCCTCGATGGGAGGAAAGATTTCTACGCCGTTGGCCGGTTGGTATCATGCCTCAAAGTTCGCGCTGGAGGGCTACTCTGACGCGCTGAGGATGGAAGTAAAGCCTTTCGGCATCGATGTGATTGTCATTGAACCGGGCGGCACCGAGACTGAATGGATACCGATCGCGTTAGGGGAAGCGCAGCGATATTCCGGACAGGGCGCTTACGGTGCTCTTGTGGCATCAATGCTCAAGTCATCGACTTGGCAGCGCAAGATGCCGCCGCCGCGGATCATCACCGATCTGCTCGTGAAAGCACTGAGGGCCAAACGGCCTCGAACTCGTTACCACGGTGGAGCGACGGCCGGGATAACGCTTTTTCTCAAGCGCTTTCTGCCTGACCGCATGTTCGATCATTTGATCTTGAAGACGATGCGGTAACGAGGGATCTCACACCTCGGCAAAAGCGGATCAGGTTCGTATTTCGTAGGCAGGATGGTGGGGCGCCAAGCGCAGCATTGCTGAGCTTGGCCTGTAGAATACAGCTAACCGCCAATAAGAATTGACGGCCGGCGTCTTGTCCCCAGCGCCAATATCATCGAACTTCGCTTTTCCCCATCGATTCGAACCCCCAAAAGGAGTAACAGCATATGGCAACAATAGAACGCTACGAGAAGGTCTCGGCGGCGAATGGCTCTCAGACGACCTCAGCGACGTCCCCAGCAACATTGAACGGCCACGCAGACACGCGCGACTGGCTACAAACGAGGCCTGGCGAGCGCACTTTGATATGCATACCCGCTACTGAAACAAACGGCGCCTATTCCGTGGTTGAGATTGTATCGAGTCCCGGTGACAGCACACCGATGCACGTTCATCAGAACGAAGACGAGCATTTCGTCATTGTGGAGGGTACCGCGCGCATTGCCTACGGCGATAAGATTTTTGATGCCGCCGCCGGCACATCGATCACCCTCACCAGGAAAATTCCACATGCCTGGGGCAATGCCACGGACGCTCCGCTCCGTATGGTGGTGACCTGTACGCCGGGCGGTGTAGAAGAAGTTCTCCGCTTGATGGTTCAGGGGGGGCCTGATATTGACTTGATGGCCCTTGCCAACCAGTATGGAGTTCAAATCGTCGGTCCATTATTGCTGGGTTGATAAAGCAGCGAGGCCTCCAGTATCGCCGGTCTGAAGACTGGCGATACTGGAGGCTCTCAATTTGCGGATAGGTTGTTATTGACTAAAACAAAATACACATTGGCGTAGCCGCCGCGAAGCTCTTGCCCTCATTCGCCAGCGCCCCGGTATCGGGGTTGCGGGCGAAGACGGTGATCTGGCTCGAGTCTTGGTTGGCGACCAGCATCCAACGTTCGGTGGGGTCGAGGACAAAATTGCGCGGGGTTTTGCCGCCGGAGATTGTGCGGCCGATTGGACTCAATGCTCCGGTCTTGACGTCGGCGTTGAATGCATAGAGAAAATCGTTGCCGCGATTGGCGAAATAGACGTGGCGGCCGTCTTTGCCGATCACCGTGTCGCAGCCGGTGTTGACAACGCTTGTCGCGCCGCCTGTGGGCAGCAGTTCGATGCGTGTAACAAAGGTCAGGCTGCCGTCGGCGCGGTTCCATTCCAGCACGTCCACCGTCGAGGTCAGTTCGTTCATTCCATAAGCGGTGTGGCCATTGGGATGGAAGTGCAGCGTGCGCGGGCCGGAGCCGGGCTTGGCTTTGTACGTTCCGGCTGGGGTCAGCTTTGCGGTTGACTCATCGAGGCTGTAGATATGAATGCAGTCGCTGCCGAGGTCGTTGATATAGGCAAAGCGGTTATCCGGCGAGAAAGACGCAAAGTGCGCGTGCGCGCTCTGCTGGCGGTCGGAGACGGGGCCGTGACCGGTGTAGCGCTCGGTCCAGACGGCGGGGCTGAGCTTGCCTGCGGAGACCAGAAAGCTAGCCGCCGCGCCGCCGCCGTAGTCGGCGGACACCAGCACCTTGCCGCTCTGGTCCAGGGCAATATGGCAGGTGCCGTCGCTGGCCGAGTTCTGCTGCGAGAGCGGGGTGAGCGCCCCGTTTTCAACGCGAAAGCTCACCACCGCGCCGGTTGGCTTGCCGTTGAAGCTCGCAATCTCAGAAGCGGCGAAGAGCGACTTGCGGTCACGGGAATAGGTGATCCAAGCCACTTTGGCGGGTGTGGCTGCAACTGCCGCCGAGGTCAACTCGCCCGTTGCAGGATCCCAGTCGAAGGCAAGGATTCCATTTGCAGTGCTTGAGCCGACGAAGACCCGTTGACGGATGGGCGCGGCTGGATTGCCGGCGGCGAAGCCGGGCGGTGCAGTGGCGGCAAGGGTGGCGGCGGAGGCAGAGAGGAGAAATTTACGGCGAGAAAAAGTTGTCATAGCAGCAAGATTGTCTCCGATCAGGGCTGCCCCGTGCCAGTGACTCCCCGGATTCCATTCCGCAGATTACAATTTCTCCATGCAATTTCTCTCCCTTTCCCGCCGCCGCATCGACCAGTTTCCCCCTGAAGCCTTTACCCCGGAGCTGATTGCGCGCGAAGGGCTGCGCGTCAAGCAGCTCTATTCCGCCGGAATTCTGCGTCAGATCTGGAAGCGCGGCGACCTGCCCGGCTCGGCGATTCTGTGGGAAGCAGCCAGCGAGGCCGAAGTTCGCAAAGCTTTGGCGAGCCTGCCATTGAGCCAGGCAGGGATGCTGGAGATTCTGGCGCTGACGCCGCTCGAACCCTATCCCGGCTTCAGCGCGGCGTAATCGCTCGCAACCGAACCGGGCTCATTTGGATCAAACCGTGTGTGGCGACCCGCTGACGGGTTCCCTTGAACCTGCCTGAGACCGTACACTATCCATTCGGCGGAACGTCGAAGAAGTATTTTGATTTCTCTTGCAAGGAGCGCGCAGGCCATGGCTTATCCCACGCAATACCGTTATACCCGCGAACATGAATGGATTGCTCTCGACGGCACAACCGGCACCGTCGGCATTACCGACTACGCGCAGGCTTCGCTGGGCGACATTGTCTACGTGGACGTGCCCAAGGTGGGCGACGCTGTCACCGCACATACTGTTTTTGGATCGGTTGAGAGCGTCAAGGCGGTGAGCGATCTCTATTCGCCGGTTACGGGAACGATCATTGCGACCAATGACGAACTGAAGTCTTCGCCCGACAAGATCAACGAGACTCCGCACGAAGCCTGGATCATCAAGGTGGAAGTGGCCGACCCCGCGCAGTTCAACGCGCTGCTTGATGCCGCGGCGTATGAGGCATTTATTGCCGAGGAGACAAAAGGCTAAAGCAGTTAGCAGGGAGTTCCGGCTGCGTGTGTGCGGCTAGCACTTTAATGCCGTAAGAATCCGTTACGCAGCGGCGGAGTGCCCAGTGTTGAACTGGCTGGCCTGATCCTTCAATTGGTGAGCTAGCATGACTAGATCCGTCGCGGTCGCGGCGGCCCGTTCAGCCCCTTCGGACGAAGTGGTAATGCCGGAGGTGATTTCGTGCATCGATTTGCCTACCAGGCTGACCGCTTCCAACTGCTCTTCGCTGGCCTGAGCAACCTGCTTGATTCTTTGCCGCACCTCGGCAGCGCTGCTGCCAAGCACACTTAGCGAGTTCACGGCGGCATCCGCGGTAACCACACTCTGCGCAACACGCCCGGTGCTGCCCTCGATGCTGGTGACGGCTTCGTTCGTTCCGCTCTGGATAGACTGCACGGCGACGGCAATCTCCTTGGTCGCAGATGTGGTCCGCTCAGCCAGCCGTCGCACTTCGCCGGCGACGACGGCAAATCCTCGGCCATGTTCCCCTGCGCGCGCGGATTCGATAGCGGCATTCAACGCCAGCAGGTTGGTCTGGCCGGCAATTTCTTCAATCAATGTGACAATCTGGCTGATCTGCCGGGAGCGCTCCCCCAGCCCCTGCACGCTGGTGGCGTTGTTATGCACTTCGGCGGCCATTGAGCGAACTTCGCCTGCGACTTTACCTACCGAATCGCTGCTGCCCTTTGCCAGTTCTCCGGTCGTAGCGGCATGATCGGCGGCTTCACTGCAGTGACGGGCGACCTCGCCTACACTAGCGATCATCTCTTCGAGCGCCGCTGTCACCTGCTCAACCTGGCGCTTCTGTTGCGATACCGCAGTGGCAATCTGTGCGGACGAGCCAGAAACTCCCTCAGCCCCTGCGGTCATTTTGGCCGCCACGGACTGAATGGTGGCGACAGTTTCACGCAGCCGATCGCGCATCTCGCACATGGCCGAAATCAGCAAGCCCAGCTCATCTTCGCGGCCTTCTTCCGGCGCTATAACGGTCAAATCCCCGCCTGCGATGCCGTGAACAAACTGTACGCAGTCATTCATTCGCAGCCCCAGCGCGTGTGCAAAGGCCACGCACCAAGCAGCCAGTCCAGCCCACAAGACGGCCAGGATTCCGATCAGAACTGACTGCTCCCGGTGCAACCGGGTTGCCTCGCCGGAAGCCATTGACACAGAAAGGGCAGTCAACTGCGCGACAACCTTGTCAAGCGAATCTGTCGGCGGGCGATCCTTGCCTTTCACGGCTGTATCCGCATGGGAGAAGTCCCGGTCCGCAGTGTAGCCGGCTAACGCCGCATCATATTGACTGTCGAGGAGATCGTGCTGCTTCTGGAAGTTTGCAAGTCCCTCCCTGGCCTGTTCGTCCATTATCTGGCTACCTAATTTGGGCAAATATATACTTGACGAATCAAAGTGAAGGGCGCATGATAGGGGTGTGACATGGTTCCCATTCGCGAGATTGCAGGCTGCTTACACTCTAGCCATGCGCCCGCTCGGAGATTCTTTTTGATATTTAAGTTCTATTGCGATGAGAGTTACGACTCGCCAAGCACGAAAAAGGCGGAGCCGAAAACTTATGTTGTTGGTGGTTTTTTCGGTGATCAGAAAACTTGGGAGAAGGTTGAAAGACGGTGGAAAGATCGGAATGAGCGCAAGGGTGTCCCTCGTTTTCACGCTTCACATCTAAACGCTGGAACTTGGGAATATGATGGCTGGACCAGGCAGCAACGGAAGACCTACAGCAAAGGGATGCTGAAAATTCTCAAGGATCAGAACAAGCATTTGCACGGGATAAGCTGCGGTTTGTTCGTAGACGAGTATCGAAGGATCATAAGCCCCGAAGGACAGACAAAAATGGGGCATCCGTACCTTGTATGCTTCAAGGCCTTAATCTCTGTAATAGGTCAGCAGATGAACGAAGGAGGCTTCGCTCCAGAGGATAAATTTGCTGTCATTGTTGATCGTGGAGATTTTGAACTAGATGCTGTACGGGCCTTCTATTCGATGAAGGATAATCCAAAGTTTCAGCACAGCAGTAGGCTGGAATCTTGCATACCAGGAGCCGCTGTAGATCATATCGGTCTACAACCTGCTGATTTTGTGGCCTATGAAACCTTCAGGCTCATTAACGAAAGAAGAAAAGGAGTTGCAGAAATGCGCAAGTCCTTGGAAAGTATGCTTGGCACAACAGGTTTCCTTGGTTATCAATTCGGAAAAGAAACATTGAACAAAATCAAAGATGAAGTAGACAATACAGAATCCGGCCCAGATAGTTTAGTAGTTTACCCGCCGGATAGGTCATCCAGAAAGAGACATGAGCACAGAATTCGACACGTTTAACGCCGCAATGAACACGATTTTGAAGGCGGACCCGGCGGCGGTCAAAGCTGCAATGGAAGCTGATAAGCGGGACCGTGCTCAGGCGCGCAGCTCAAAGGTTCCGGAGATCGGAAAGCGATCTAAGGGCGACAAGGGAGAAAGGGAGGCATAGATGGCTGAGAATTCAATTTCCGCCGATTATTGGCCTCCCGCTCGAAGTGTTGCCGAAGAGGTATTCTTTGTGAATCATCTGTGGACAGCTACGAATGACGGGGAAATAAACTTGATAGTAGAGAGAGAGCGTAATCGTCGTCTTGACGAGATAGCGCATCCTCCAGGGCCAGATAGACGCCCCCCTCTCGAACTCGTAATGCGTCCTGTTCGGCCTGTAAAGCCTCAGCAAACTTCACCGCAGCTTCCACTTTCCCAATTACAGCCGTGTAAACCAGCGCCCGATAAGCTCCAGTCTCAATATGTAGCTCAAGGTGCTTCTTCAATATGTGCTGGAGCAGATCTCGATCAATCAGCATTTGAGACATTGGAGCGCCTCTTTCCTCTGTTCTGGCGTTTGATGTTAGAGGGCCGTTTCTCCCACCTTGCCGGTGACCTCGGCATAGGTAAGGCGCTTACCGGCCACTTGGGATAGGACAGCAGAGAAGCGGTCAGCATCCGTTAAAGGGTTGTCTTTGGTTGCACGGTTGTTATAGCGGAAGGTTTGTTCGTCGAGGTAACGGAAGAGATGAAACGGTTCAATGCTGACATAGGTTCCGTTAATGCCGCGCTTCAACAGGCTCCAGAAGTTTTCGAGTCCGT
>CAZHKN010000122.1:0-13943 GCA_964532725.1 uncultured Occallatibacter sp. | reverse complement strand
TCTGGGACGGTTATTCTTGACAAGCAATTGGAGTCGAAGGATATGGGATCTCACAGCGATCAATTAACTGTGGAGAAAAGTATCCCGGTCGCGGGTCTTCAACCCGGAAAATATTCGGTGACGGTCAAAATTAACGACGCAATTTCTAAACAAGAGATTGCACAAACCGCGCCTTTTGTCGTCGAATAAGAAACATCCCGTGCAGGAGGTAGCCGAACACCAGATTCGGCGCGTTACGCGGGAACCCTCTTGGGAGCATTCGCCAGGGTCGCTGCTAGATCCGATGAATCAGTGAGAATGCGCAGAGTCCATTTCGCGTTGTTTGTGGTGCTGATCGCCTTGGGAAGCGAGTTCGCTCGCGGAACTACCCTTGGGTCGGTCACAGGAGTAGTGCGCGACTCGGCGGGCACACCGCAGATCGGTGCCGCAGTCCAGTTACTCCGGCCCGATCTGAGCATTTTGGCCTGCGTCTATACCGACAATAATGGTCGCTTCCTTATTTCTAAGGTAATGCCGGGCCGATACGCGCTTAAGGCGATGGGATCCTCCTTCCTGCCTTCACTGCGCGAAAACCTCCATATCCGTACCGCCACCGTCGTCAATCTGACCCTGAATACCCTCTATGAGGTTGTGCAGTGGCTACCGGCCCAGCCACGCGGCGGCAAAGCGCAAAAGGATGACTGGGATTGGACTTTACGCTCTGCAGCCAACCGTCCGCTCCTGCGCTGGCTCGAAGATGGACCGCTGGTGGTGGTTTCAGAAAGCTCTGGAGCAAAGCCCAAACTCAAGGCGCGTCTGATGGCCACCGGCCGTGAGGGTTCCTTTGGCGAAAGCGGCGAACGCTACTCGGCCACAGTCGAGGAGACCCCCGGAAACAGCCGCGAACTGCTGGCCCGCGTTGATTTCGACCCCAGTACAGATGCAGGCCTTGAGTCAATGCTCGGCTTCCGCCAGGATCTTGGCTACGCAGGGGCGGTGCAATCGGTAGCTGCCATCTCACTCCACCCGGAGGTTGAGTTGGCCAATGCCGAAGGCTTAGAAGAGGCCTCAGTTCGCAGTTGGGAGACGATTAATCTCGGCGACGAGTTTGAAGCAGAAGCCGGCTCTGAGCAGGTGATAGCCCGCTTTGGGCAAGGCGGCGTCAACACCGTGGCTGCGACCCTGCCCTTTGCAACTGCTGGCTGGCGCGATGGCGCTTCCACTGTCCGCTATCGCGTCGCAACCGCTCTGCCAGGTCCAGAGAGCTCCGGGGATACCCAAGCCGCAACCTGGTTGCCCAAGATCTCCGCCGGTAACGGCCAATTGACTTTGGAACACGGGTTTCATCAGGAACTGGGATGGGAGCGCCTCACTGATTCCTCCGGCGTTGCGCTGACGGTCTATTCTGACCAAATCGATCATCCAGCCATTGAAGCAATGAGCCGCCTTGCGGATGGCGATGCCACGGCCTCGGAAGCTCTTCTGGATCGCTCGACCGGCCTGCTCCGTGTCGCTGGAGCAAATTACTCCGCCGCCGGCGTACTAGCGTCCGCTGATCACCGTTTTGCGAACGGCAACCAATTGCGGCTCAGCTATGCGAATGGGCAGGCGTTGGTTTTGGCGCCTGCCACCAATCCAGCCTCGGCTGCTCGAATCGTCTCTGCGGCCCATACCCGCCGTACGCAAAGCTATTCTATCTCCCTCTCTGGAACTCTGGAAGGAAGCGGCACCCGCTGGCAGGCCAGCTATCGCTGGCAACCGGAAGCTACGATCACCCCGGTCGCAACCTTCAATGCGCATGCGACTGATCCTTATCTCAACCTTCATCTGCGTCAGCCCATTCCTCTGAGTCACAATAGCTGCATGAAAATTGAGGCTCTGCTGGATATACGGAACCTCCTTGCCGAGGGATATCAGCCATACTTAACCAGCGACGGCGCAATGCTGATTTTTGCGCAGGACCAGCGCAATATTGGCGGCGGATTCGCCTTTACCTTCTAGGGCCATGTCCGCGCTGCTAACTACGCTGTCAATTCATCCAGCTTGTGCCCGCCTCGCGCGAAATCACCCCTAGGTGGTTGGATTGATGCCTCACATGTGCTATATTTTTCAAGTGGGTTCTGGATTTTGCGCTTGCATGTCTGGTCCCAACGGCTGTGCAACTTTCCCTTCCACACGCCGTTATCGATTTTTCAGGACGCGTAGCTCAACTGGCAGAGCATTCGGCTCTTAACCGACAGGTTGTAGGTTCGATTCCTACCGCGTCCACCATAACATCAATAAAATAGCTACTTTAAAAGCCGCAGCCAAAGGCGATTTTCTTTTTCGCGCGCGAATAACGTTTGATGGCTGTTATGAAAAATATTTTTTGCTTTTGCGCAGAATCGCACTGGCCCAGCCTCCAACCGGCGCCCGACTTCCGCGAAACTTTCGTGATTGCCCATGCGGACGGCCGTGATGTCGGTGATGGCGCCGAGTTCATCCTTGATGAGGGCGTCGCTGACGGCGAGGGGAATGTCGAGGCCGTTGACGGTGAGTTGCGATGTGCTGTCGAGGGTCACCGTTCGCAGGTATTCATTGGCGTCCTTGAGTTTGGAGAATTCAAGTCCGCTGAGAAGAAACTCAAGAGCGAAAGAATAACCCATGCGTGATTCTTCATACGTGAGTTGCGAAATTCCTTAGTTTTTTGGGGGGTAGGATGATTACTGTTCGCCCCAACTGAGTTTGTTCCGCAGCGCCTCAAAGAAGCTGCTCTCGCTCAGCCGCACCAGATTCACTGTATGACCCGACCGGCAGCAGCGCACCTCGTCGCAGCGGCGCAGTTCCACGCCCAGTTGCCCATCCACGGTAAGCAGCGCTTGGTTGGGAACCCCCTCCACGCGCACCGTCAGCAAGGCATCGCCGCGAATCACAATCGGCCGCAGCGTCAACAGATGCGGGCAGATCGGCGTCACCACCAGCGCATCCACATCCGGCGTCAGAATCGGCCCATTGGCGGCCAGCGTGTACGCCGTCGAGCCGGTCGGAGTAGAAACAATCACCCCATCCGCACGAAAGCGCGCCACCAGCTTGCCGTCCAACTCCACGGCAAAATCGCCCATGCGGGCAATGTCGCTTTTGGAAACGACCACCTCATTGAGCGCATCAAAACATGAGGGAGTTGCCTTCAACAGCGCGCCCTCGCGCCAGATCTCCGCATGAAGCAGTGTGCGGCGGTCTATCGTATGGCATCCGCTGCGCCAGGCCTCCAGCGTCGGATAAAGTTCCCCCAGCCGCACCTCGGTCAAAAAACCAAGATAGCCAAGATTGACGCTCAGAATCGGTGTTCCCGTAGCCGCGAAGGCCCGGCCCACTGCCAGCAGAGTTCCATCCCCACCCAGCACGATTACCAGTGCGGGATTGTGCGCAGGCATCAATGCCCGGTCCACCACCTGAGCGCCCGCGGCATAAGACGCGCCTTCACGATCTACTAACGGCTGATAGCCCCGCTCCCGCAGCCAGCCAATCAGCTCCGGCAGCACCCGCGCCAGTTCTTCCTTCTCCGGCTTGCAAACAATCCCGACAGAATCCATGCGTTCTCAGTGTACCGGACCACCTGCCACCTGCTGTGGGGCTGGCTGCTCGCTCGCCATTGGATTTCTGGTTGGTCGAGCTTCAACCACCTGCGGTGGGCTTATCCTTTCAACGCCTTGCATATAATAAGAACTCCCGATTCCCTTCCATCCCGGTGATCGGCGACGGAATCGTCTCCACCACCAGCCAGCCCAGCGAGCGAGCGCAATCGGCAACCTTATCAATCGCCAGTTGATGCGCCTCGGGATCGCGCACGATTCCGCCCTTGCCCACATGCCCGCGGCCCGCCTCAAACTGCGGCTTCACCAGGATCACTGCTTCCGTCAATGCCGGCGCGGCAGCAATCACCGGCCCCAGCACCAGTGTCGCCGAGATAAACGAAACATCCATCCCCAGCAGCGTCGATTCGCTCCCCAACGATCCCGGCTCCAGCAGCCGCGCGTTGGTGCGCTCCATCAATTGAACCCGCTCATCGTTGCGCAGCTTCATTGCAATCTGTCCAAAGCCGGTATCGACCGCAGTTACATGAGCAGCGCCGTGCTGCAACAGGCAATCGGTAAACCCGCCCGTCGAAGCGCCCACATCAAGACACGCGCGCCCAGCAACATCAATCCGCCAATGCTCCAGCGCTGCGGCCAGCTTGAGTCCGCCTCGGCTCACATAGGGCTGGTCTTCGCCGAGCAATCGAACGGGCGCATCGAATGCAACCAGCACTCCGGGTTTCTCCACCTTCTGCTCCCGCACCAGCACCCGGCCAGCCAGAATCAGCGCCTGCGCGCGCGCGCGGCTGGGCGCAAGGCCCTGCTCCACCAGCAGCAGATCGATGCGTGTTTTTCCTTTGCCGGCTTTCTCTTCCATCAATTCATACAACCCTAAATGAAACAGCCAAAGGAACCACCCCTCGCGGGAGAATTCCTTTGGCTGCTTCTGGTGTTCTTGGCAATGAGATTGTTGCTACGGTTGCAGCGCGCCAATACTTTGCGCCTCGCAGTTGGCGATCGTATCCGCGTTCTGTCCCGGATTCGATGGATCGAACTCGCTCAGAGGCAGATTGCACGGCTGCCCCGCCCCAGGCAGCCGGCTAACATTGTTGTTATTGCTGTTGGCCGTGGTCTGGCTCTGTACGCGCACATCCACGATACTGCCCACAACCAGAAGCGTTGTATCCACAATATCCTCATCGGTGCGAACGATCGTGAGATAGGGGCTGTCCGGCGAAGCCACATAGACTTTGCCGTAAACCGAGTTCTGCGTATTCACCACGGTGCGCGGATGGCCGACAACGGTGAGCGTCTTCTCAACCGTATGGCTGGCCAGCGTCACAATCGACACCGTTCCGTCGGTCTGGTTGGCTGTATACGCGCGGCTGCCGTCATTCAGAACCGTGACGCTTGCAGGGGTGTTGCCCACCGGAACCGTGAAAGTCGTCCCGAATGTTGCGCTGTCATTGCCGTACTCATCCAAACTGACATCGATGACGCTGATCGTCCCGCCATCGTAGTCCGCAACGACCAGTTGGCTGGTGGCTGCGTTGTACTCGGCATAAACAGGGCCGGCGGTTTGCGTCATTCCTGTCGTCCCGTTGGGAGGATTCCCTGAACCGGGAATTTTATTGTTCATAGCGGCTACCGCGTTGAGGGAAAGCGGAAGCGCCGGATGAAAGGTGATTGCCTGGCCGTTCTGGTTTTTCGTCACCGGGCAGGCGTTGTTCACCAGAGGCTCAGGGCACTCATCCAGCGTGTTGTTCTTCACATTGATCACGGTGATCGTGTCATCGCCGCGATTCAGAACGAACAGCCGCTGGCCGTCTGTGCTCATCACCGCATAGACCGGGCAGACGCCCAGCGGAACGCTGTTTGAGATCGAGTGTGTGCTTACCTCAATCGTATCCGCCTCGCCAACTTCTCCATTCGCGATGTACCCCGCAAAATTGCCGGGGATATTGCAGCTTACGTCATACGGTATGGTCGCAGACGCATTCGCTGCATTCAAACTGATCGCAAAATCCCTCTGCCCAATGCTGCCGGTGCCAATAATCATCACCGGCTGCGGGGCTACTTGAATCGCAAGTTGAAAATCCTGTGGGCTGCCGGTAAAAACATCTACGTTGTAGCCCGTCTGGTCAACCGCCCAAAGCCCCGTGGACGGAGAAAAGAGATTTGTAGGATGTGCGTTGGTCGGCAACGTCGTATAAGTGACGTACTTTTCCTGGAGCGTGGCCGAAACCGGAAAATTCGACAAGGTTCCGTCGCCGTTGATCGTATAACCATTCGAACCGAGTGCATCCGCGGTAAATGCCAGCGGACCAACACCGATCGTCTGTTGCGCCAAGATCGTGTCGCCCGAGTAATCAATGATTGTCGCAACCCCAGGAAGACTACTCCCCGGAGAAGAGACCACCGCCACCAGCGATGAAGGTTGCGCGGGCGGGCCAGGGGAACCAATCGGGGTTACCACCGGCCGGGCCGCGCTTCCGCATCCAACCATAAAACCGACCGCGGCAAGAGCCGCACCTGAGAGAACCAACCGCACACTCAACTGCCTAATACTCATAAAAACAAGACTCATTCAGTTCTTTCCTGCCTACTGGTCAATTGTAAATCAGCAGATTGAGACAGCACTGCCCCGTCGGCCGCCGTCGCCCAAGCGCAACTGCCTGCATTCAATAGACGTGCAGCTTCTGCATCGGGTATCAGCCCGCAAGGCATTCAACCAGTCCCGTTGTCCGCCGATTCAATGGCCGATGACTCGCACAATCTCGCCGTCCTGCCCGCTCCACGCAGCCGCGCCATCATGGGTCAGCTTCTTCTGCGCCTCATCCCAATGCAACTTTGTAATTGACCCCGCGCCCTTCTCATAGGCGTAGCTGGTTCCATCGTCGGAGAAAAGCGTGAAACTCGCATCTGCACCTGCATAGACCCGGACCTTGGCAATCGACTGAACCTCATGCGTGCTTGCAACAGCGGCGCCCATCGGAATGATCGAACCGGCGCGCACAAACAACGGAAGCATATCAATCGGCGCGGCCACGATGATCGTCTTCCCGCCTCTCAGCCGTTCGTTGGTGTAGTAGTTGTACCAATCCGCCCCTGCCGGCAGATATACCTCGCGGATGGTTGCTCCCTGTTCCGTTACCGGAGCCACCAGGAACGCCGGCCCAAACATATACTCATCGCGGATGTCGGCAACCTTGGGATCATTCGGAAAATCCAGTGGCAACGCGCGCATAAACGGCGCGCCGGTCAGCCACGTTTGGTAGCCCAGCGAATAGATATACGGCATCAGTTGATAGCGCAGCCGCAGATACTTCTCCAAAATCGGCTCCGCTTGCTTGCCATACGACCAGACCTCATTGGCGGGCCTGCTGCCATGCGCGCGAAAGATCGGCAGAAATGTCGCGTACTCAAACCAGCGCGTGTACAGCTCCGGGTAATCGTCATAGCCGCCCACATTCGCGCGGGCGTCCGAAGGATCGAGCAACGGTTTGTGCTTCGGCGTATGTGTCTTCGGTAGATACTCCCAGCCGCCGGTGTCATTCGACCAGTAGGTGATCCCTGAGGCCGCAAAATCCAGCCCGGTGGGAATCTGCCGCTTGAGCGTGTCCCAGGTTGGCTGAATATCTGACGACCAGAAGATCGCGCCGTTGCTTTGCGCGCCAGTGTAAGCATCTCGGGAGAGAATCAACGCTCGCTTCGCAGGCTCGTCTTTACGGAATCCGTCATACAACGCCTTGGTATGGAAGTAAGGATAGACATTGAAGAACTGCGTGCCTGGACCTATATGCAGATATGCGCCATTGGGCGGCAAATCCGGCTCCGTCTGATCGGCCCACAGCGAGTCAAAACCCTTGCTCATAATATTTTCGTGGATCGTCTTCCAATACCATGCCGCCGCATCCGGGTTGGTTGTATCAATGTCCGATCCGGCGCGGTCATACGGCAATCCGTCAATGGGCGTACCGTCTGCAAGATGAGTCAGCCAGCCCTTCTCACGCAGCATCGCGTAATAGCGGTCCTCGGGTACGAAACGCGGCCAGACGCTGATCATCGTCTCAAAGCCCATCGCATGAAGCTGTTTGTTCATCCCGACAGGGTCCGGCCAGTTCTTCGGATCAAGGTCAATCTGGCCCATCTTGGTGTAATGAAACCAATCCACCACCATCACATCCGCAGGCAAGTGACGGTCGCGATAGCCTTGCGCCGCGGCCATTAGTTCGCTTTGATTCAGGTAGCGCTGTTTGCACTGGATGTAGCCGTAGGCTGCCTTGGGCAGCATATGCGTCGGTCCGGTCAGCAGCCGGTATCCGGCATAGATCTCATCTGCCGTCGCGCCGGCAATCACAAAGAACGACACCCTGTCGCCCACCTCCGATGTCCACTTGGTGCGCTCATTGAAACCCGCCTCAATGGTGGTCTTTGAAGGGTTATCCCACAACAGGCCGTAGCCTTTGTTGGTAATCAAGAAGGGAACGCAGGTACTGGGAGCCGCTGGAGCAAGATAGTCGTTCCAGCAGCGCACCGGGTGGCCGCGATGATCGAGAAATCCCTCGTGATTCTGGCCGAGTCCATAGTAGTGCTCATCGTCCGGCGAAGCAAAGGTTGCGCCAACGGTATAAAACTCAGCGTCCGTCGGGCGTCGGTCCTTGAGGATCGCGATAGTCCCATCCTTGGTGTTAGGAACCGCCTGCGACCAGCCCGTCATCTCCAGCAGCGTCTTGCCCTCAGGCGTGCGCAACGTAATATGAGCCCCAGGAGTCGAGCCGTTGAAGTACTTCGCGATATCCACCTGCGTCTGCAGGGGCGGCGTCGTGCTGGGTTGGTCGCGGTCCACCGTCGCAGTGATCCGCGATGATTTGTAAACATCGGCCTGCGCGCTCTCACTCGCACTCCATCCATCCGCCGCGGGCGTAGCTGAGATACCGACCCCGGGCGCAGCCAGAGCCGGATCATGCTTCAGGCTCAGCGTCACGCGCAGAATATTCGACGCATACGGCTCCAGCACAATCGTCTCGCCGGGACGGTCCAGTTCCAGCCGCTGGCCAGTTGTTTGCGCTGTTGCAAAGTGGCTGGTAAACCCAGCAAAACCGAGGATTGCCAGAACCGCGAGGACGAATGAATACATTTTCATAAGGTCTCCTATTGGATATGCGAAGCGCGGTGAAACTCTGCCGCTGTAAAGTGTAAACCGCTGCCCTGACACTTGGCAGGATGCGCCGAACGGGCTTTGTATCAGGGCTGGACTTCAGTCCAGCCACAAAAGCCTTCAACTCGATGAGGGCTTCAGCCCCCGAGGAAACGCCGGGTGGCCCATCCATTTCGCGCTTCTGCGAAATGGGTGGGAAGCAACAAAACTCACCCCGCCTCCCACCCGTTACGATGAATCTGTGACTCAAATCAATCTCAAGTGGCAATCAAAGCTCGTCCTGCTGCTGGTTCTGCCCACAGCCGCAGCCGGTGTCGTTCTCCAGACCCACTGGTGGGCCGTCAGTGACGCCAACGTCGCCATCTGGGCCATCGGCTTCAGCCTACTGCTTGGCTTTCTCGTGCTGACGCTTCATGCCGCAACCCCCGGCGGAGCTTTCACCGGGACAGTAATCACCGCCAGCCTCATCTTTTCAACCGTCAGCTTCTTTCCCCGCGAGATCGCCGCTTACGCCCCGTGGCACACAGCTCTCGTCCCCGTCCTGGCCGTCGCGCTGCTGGCCCACTTCTCAACGCGATTGGGCCGCGCCAAGAAGGAGCGGCTTGGGACAGCCGAGGGAAAGCGGGGTCGCACAGCCGCGCAAGTAGCCGCGAACCTCGGCCTAGCCTCCATCGTCTCGAATCAGTTTGTCCTGATATGGCTGAGTGATTCGCACCGATTCTTTCTCGGCGGATTCGCTCCAGACCCCATCTTTGCACCCATGCTGGCAGCACTCGCCGAGGCTGCGGCAGACACTGTTTCCTCTGAGATCGGCCAGGTACTCGGCGGCACACCGCGCCTGATCACCACCCTCCGCGCCGTGGACCCAGGAACCGACGGCGCCATCAGCCTGATTGGCACACTCGCCGGAGTGATAGCCGCCACAATCGTCGCCGCACTGGGCACACTGGCCTTCTACGGGCGATATTTTCAGCTTGAAACCTTCTGGGTCAGTGCAGCAGGCGGGGTTTTCGGCCTGCTCTTTGACAGCCTCCTCGGAGCAACCCTCGAACGCCGCGGCTGGCTCAACAATGACTTGGTAAATTTTCTCTCGACAGCCAGTGCAGCGGCCTTTGCGCTCGGAGTGCTGGCATTGCTGCCCCATCCCGGCGTAGGATGATGGCAATTCTGCTGGGCGGAGAATACAATGAATACATGTATTCGAGAGGAGTGCAGCCGATGGCAACCTCGATCAGGCTTTCACCAGAGTTGGGCAGCAGATTGGATCAGCTAGCCTCTCGCACCGGGCGAACCAAGGCCTTTTATCTGCGCCAGATCATCGAAAAAGGCATTGATGAGGTCGAGGAGTATTATCTCGCCGCCGCTGTCGCAGAACGGGTTCGCACGGGGCAGGAAAACATCTACTCTGCCGCCTCGGTAAGGACCGAACTTGGCCTGGACGATTAAATACGCGGAGACCGCGAAAAAGCAGTTAACGAAATTGGACAAATCTGTCGAGCGGCGCATTGCAGACTTCATGGATGAGCGCATCGCGACAGGCGAAAACCCACGCAATCTTGGCAAAGCGCTGAAGGGGCCGTTGGGAGAGTTTTGGCGCTATCGAGTCGGCGATTACAGAATTCTCTGTGAGATCCAGGACGAGCTGTTGACTGTTCTGGTATTGCAGATCGGGAATCGGAGGGAAGTTTACCGGTAAGCGAATTCCCGAGCGCTGCCGCAGTTTTTGTTGCTCTATTAAAGCAAGCACGCAGAAGCAGCCATGCAACTAACCATTTTGGCAGACTAGGAAAGCCGCATCGATCTCATAAGAGACAATATACAATTGCTCTGTGGATACAATCGCGCGTCTAAACGACCTTGTAGGAACGAAAGGGCTTCTCACTACCGATCATGGCGAGGTTCCCTTTACATTTTTATCAGTCAATCCCGCGCCTGATCTTCCACAGGAAGCTGATCTCGAAGCCTTTCACAATGCGATCAGCCTGAGTTCGTTTCGAGTGCAATTCGAAGAAGGCATTTTGATCGACGGCAGCAACACGATGACCATCTCAGGACAATTCATTTCGCGCCTGTTTTGAAGCTCTCGTGGACTTATCGCTCCCGCTTCAATGCAAATGCATCCGCCATGCTGTATAACTCAAAATCTCATGGGCCACGCGTTGAAATTCCGCATTGCCATCATTCGCCGTCCCAGCTTCAACGGTTACACGCGGACGCGGCGAAGTTAGAACATCCAGTCCATCCGCGGCGCAGATCTCGTGAATGCGAAAAAGATGTGTTCCGTCGCTGACAATGACCAGCCTATGCAATCCGTTGGCTCTGGCTATAACAGCAATGCGCCGGGCCGACTCCTCGGTAGTGCGGCTCTCGGTTTCGGCAATGATCGCCGTCTCCGGAACCCCCGTGCCCTCCAGGTATTCACGCCCCACCGCGCCCTCGCTGTACTGGTCGCCGCCGCTCCCGCCCAGAGTCACAATCAGCGGAGCCACGCCGCGCTTGAAGAGCTGCCGAGCATGGTCCAGACGCGCGCGGTAAACCGGGGAAGGCCGCCCATCGTACTCCGCCGCGCCAAAGACGCCGATAGCATCCGCGGGGTTTGCGCGAGTGATCGCCGCCGCCTGATCCTGATTGGCATACAACTCAATCTGCCCATACACCCAGTGACACCAGCCGAAGGCAGCGCCCGCAAGCAACAGCAGCGCAACCAGCACGAGGCGTAGTGTCCAGTTGCGGCGTTTGGGCTTGGGCGTCATAGAATCCTTCAGTAGCAATGAACAGTGGTAGTGAGCCTTCGGTAAATAGACAGCAAACCTAGTACTGGCTTGCGGCCAGGGATTATTTTAGCTGTTCGTAAAGTCGAACCGGCTGACGAGTATTTTTCTAATCCCTAATCACTAGTCCTAGTCCCCGCCCTCCGCTACCGCTGCAGAGCCAGTACAATTTCATGCGTCGGAATGGCGCCCTCGCGCAGAACCTCCCAGCGCCCGTCGCCGAGCGAGAGATCGACAATCGTCGTCGGCTGGGCATGGCCCGTCGGCCCGCCGTCAATGATCAGCGGAACCCGGTCTCCGATCTGGTCGCGGACGCAGGCGGCATGCGTGCACTCCGATGCCCCTTGCAGGTTCGCCGAAGTCGCGGTGATCGGCAGACCAAAGGCCTTCACCACCGCCCGCGGAATCGCCGCATCCGGCACGCGCAGCGCCACGTTGCCGGTATTGGCTGTAGACCGCAGCGGCAACTTGGTCCCGGCCCGCACAATAATTGTCAAAGGGCCGGGCCAAAAGCGCTCCGCCAGCCGGTCAAGCATCGGGTCGGTGTCGCGCGCCAACTCATAGGCCTGCTCCACCGATGAGAGCAGCAGCGAGAGCGGCTTGTGCTTCTGCCGCGATTTCAGCTTGTAAATCTGCTCCACGGCGAAGAGGTTCACCGGGTCAACAGCCAGGCCGTAAAAGGTGTCCGTCGGCAGGGCGACCATATCGCCCTTGCGCAGGCACGAGACGATGTACTCAATCCGGTCCTGCTGAGGTTCATCGGGATGGACGCGCAATATCTCCGCGGACAAGAAGGTCTACCTCGGTTCCCAGCTTCCAGATGCCGTAAAGCGTTGAGATGCCCCAACTTCGGAAGCTAACACAGCACCGGCAATGGTGCAAGCCGCGCCTGCCCTTCGCACCCCACCTCAAGCGCTTAGAATCGGTTCAGGCGGATTGAATCGGATGCCTTATCGCATTGTACAGAGTAAGCAGAATGGCCGCCTGAAGGAACTGCGCCGGGCGCTCACCCATCCCGGCCGCGAGGCAGCGGGACTGGCCGGTATCGAGGGCATCAAGCTGCTCGGAGAAGCCCTGCGCGCCGGCTTGCGGGTTCCTACAGTCTTCGCCGCGCAAGGCTCCGAAAGCCTTCTCGATCACCTGCTCCTCGCGCCAGAGACCGAAATCCTGCTACTGCCCAGAGAACTGCTCGATTCCGCTCTGACCACCGAAGCTCCCCAGCCCATCGCCGCCCTTGCCGAACCGCCGCAGTGGAGCTGGCCGCAGCTGCTCGGCTCCAAAGAAGACAGCGCGCTGATCGTCGTCCTAGCCGGCCTGCAAGATCCCGGCAACCTCGGCACCATTCTTCGTTCAGCAGAAGCCTTCGGAGCAACCGGCGTCCTCGCCTTGCCCGGAACCGTCAGCGCCTGGAACCCCAAAACCGTGCGCGCCTCCGCGGGCAGCATTTTCCGGATGCCGCTGTTGGCTTTGAGTGCAAAAGAATGTTTTGACCGGCTCCGCGAATCCGGGATCACAATCTGGACTACGGATGTGAACGAGGCGCGTCCAGCAAATTTCGTCGATCTCGTCGCACCCGCAGCCCTGCTCATCGGCAACGAAGGTAACGGCGTTCCCGCCGGGCTGGCAGCAGAGGCCTCAGGAGCCATCACCATTCCCTGCCCCGGCCCGGTAGAAAGCCTCAACGCCGCCGTCGCCGCCAGTGTCCTGCTCTACGAGGCCTCTCGCCAGCGTCACCACCTGCGGTGGGGCGGACCTTCGCAAAGCTCAGGAGGCAAGCAATGAGCCTCTTCGACGGCGAACCCGACAAACCAATACTATCGTCGAAAGGTCCGCTCCATGCAATGGCGCCCCTGGCCGAGCGCATGAGGCCGCATTCCCTCGATGAATACGTTGGCCAGGAGCATCTGCTCGGCCCCGGCAAGCCCCTCCGCGTGCAGATCGAGCGCGACCGTTTCAATGACACCGGCTCAGGTTCAATGATTCTCTGGGGTCCCCCCGGCGTGGGCAAAACCACGCTCGCCAAAATCATCGCCGAAACCACCAAAGCAAATTTCGTCGAGTTCTCCGCGGTAATGAGCGGCATCAAGGAAATCAAGCAGGTGATGGCCACAGCAGCGCAAGCCGCCGAGATGCACTCCCGCACCATCCTCTTCGTCGATGAAATTCACCGCTTCAACAAAGCACAGCAGGATGCATTTCTCCCCTACGTCGAACGCGGCACCATCCGGCTGATCGGCGCGACTACCGAGAACCCTTCTTTCGAGATCATCTCCGCGCTCCTCTCCCGCTGCCGGGTTTACGTTCTCCAACCGTTGAGTGAAGAACGCATCACGCAGTTACTGCGTCGCGCCCTCGAAGACAAAGAGCATGGACTCGGCAATCTCGGACTCACCGCCGATGAAGACGCGCTCCAACTGATAGCGAGCTACTCCAGCGGCGACTGCCGCTCGGCCTACAACACCCTCGAAGTCGCCGCCC
>CAZHKN010000121.1:0-14098 GCA_964532725.1 uncultured Occallatibacter sp. | reverse complement strand
CACTCCGGAAGCGGCCATATCTGGGCGCTCTTGCCGTCCGTCGAAGTGATGTAAAAGACCGAGACGTGATCCGCATCCACGATCTGCTTGAAAGCAGCCGGGAGCTTCAACCGTCCCTTCTCATCGACCTTCGCCGGATGGTTTCCGCGAAACATTGTTTTCCTCGTCCGCCGACTTCTTGTCGGCTTGAGCTTTACCGCTCAACTCCCACTCAGGTTGCCGGAGGTGGTTCAAAATTCCTTTTCCGGTCCGCTCTGGGAGCAGAATTTGGCGCATCGGAGGAGATTTTGGGGTAATCTTTCTTTGAAAGTGGTGATTCAGTTCCCAAAATTTCCCTTTTACTCCCTTTTGCTCCACTTCTCAACGATCATAGCCCAGAAATCACTTCGCGCCAATCTGAAAAACAAGCGAGTGTGGCTGCGGAGGCCTGAAAACCCAATAAATGGACGGAATAGGTTTAACAGTATCTATGGACACAATATATAGTGTTTACAGATCAGATTCATTGATCGATTTGATATCTATGCAAGGGGTGAGAATAGGTATATAGGAGAACAAAAAGCGAAGACTTAATTTCGCAAGCGATTCTGAGCGCTTTCCGCACCCATCCCCACTCGGCAGAATGGCCTGTACCTGGATGCCGTGTGAATAGGGCACATTCGTCTAGCTGGTAAATATGAAGCAATGAGATGCTCACTGCACCAATATTATAAATTTGCACCAACATAAAAAATGGTTCAAACTGGTTTGATGAGAACCAGCATCACCCTCGATGAAGATACTTACGAGATTGCGACCCTCTATTCGAAGGGCCGAGGAATCACATTGAGCAGAGCTATCAATGAGATGGTGCGCAAGGCAACCGCGCCGCAGTCATCTGAGCCGCTCCCCGCAAGCCTGATGCGAATGCCAAACGGAATGATTGTCGCGCGCCCACAAGGAAGAGTTATCACAAATGAAATGGTAAAAGCCGCGCTAGAGGATGAGTTTGAGTAGGCACAAGTTCTTGCTCGATACAAATGTGCTGATCGCTCTCACTCAGCCAGAGCACTCCCATTTCAAAACAGCGAGCGAGTGGTTTGATCGTCAAGGCCTCAACTGGGGAGTCTGCGCGTTTTCCGAGGCCGGGTTCCTCCGTATCTCGGCAAATCACTACGTAGGCAAACTAACCGTGGAAGCTGCCATGATCTTGCTGTCGGGTCTAGCGCAACGCCCGGGCTACCGCTTCTGGCCGATCACCGCCGGTTGGAGCGAACTCACCGCGCCATTCTCTGACCGGATCTTCGGCCATCAGCAAATCACCGACGCCTACCTGCTGGGACTGGCAATCAAGGAAGACGGAGTGCTGGTCACCCTGGACAAGGCAATCAAATCTATGGCTGGGCCGCACTACAGCAAGCATGTGCTCGTTCTCGAATAACTGTTTCAGGTACGATCCGCGCTTCAGGAAGAACTCGAAGTATCCTGCGGCAGCTTCGCCCGCTCCACCACCATCTTCAGAAGATAGAAGAAAACCAGCGCGTTGATCACCAGCAGGCTGACGCGGATGAGCGTAACCCGGTGGAAGACCTCGTACCCCTCCAGTGGGAGAAACGAGGCGGTGATGATCAACGTCAGATACTCTGCCCAGGTTTTTTCCAGATAGAGTCCGGTTCCTTCGATCAGATCCAGCGCTGCGTAGATGAAACCAAAGGCGCTGATCCGGCGCAGCATCTGATCGTTGACAAGAGACGACTTTGCCAGGATGTAGTTGATAAACCAGATAAAGTGCGACTCCGGGCTGAAGCGCAGGTGATCGGACAAATGCTGCAGAACATCGCCAACGTTCTTGTGCAGCAGACGCACCGCACCGACGCCGACGGCGGCAAAGAGCAGCGCTTGTCCCAACTTGAAGGCGGCAATGAGAATCATCCATCGATTACGGTGGCCCTTGCTGGTTGCCTGGTGCGATGGGGAATCTGTCATGATCCTCTGCCTGTCCGGGGTGAAAAACTGGGGTGTATTGGTATACGTTAATTGATTTCTCCCCGTTCTCCCAATCAAGAAGTGATTACCAACAGTGCTTGTCCTATATTCAGCCACCCCCTCCTACAGCTCAAGTTATAAAAATTACAGCGCGGCGATTCCCTTCCCCGCCGTAAGCCGTCACAATGAGGAGTGGACCGAAGAACAATCCAGAAGCGAATGAGCGAACAATGCGGCTCGCAAAGTAAGACTCCCTGGCACACGCTGCATCTCTGCACCGTTGCAGCGGTATCTCTGATCACGGTCTTTACTCCGACTGCTCTGAACGCACAAATTATTGAGGGCATGTCTCCTCCGCCCACCACAGCCCAGCCCGCCCCGGCAGGCCCACCCGTCACCGTGCATGGCATCGTCCGCAACGCAGCCACCGGAGAGCCGCTGCCGCGAGCTTTAGTCCGCATTGACGATGAGGTCGAGGCTGGCGCTCTGACGGATGGAGAAGGCCGCTTCGAGATTCCCGGCATCTCGCAGGGACCGCATGGGTTTTCCGTGGTGAAGCCAAATTTCAGCAGCAAAGTAGAAAATGGCGACTTTGAGGGCTACGTTCCGCACCTGGTTCATGTGGCGGCGGAGATGCCGGAGCTGTCCCTGGCGCTCTCGCCGTTGAATGCCATCTCCGGCCACGTGATGCTCTCGAACGGCGAACCGGCAATCGGCATTGGGCTGACACTGCTCAAGCTCACCGTGCAGGATGGCCGGGCAAGTTGGATGGAAATGGATTCTCACCAGACAACTCCGGGCGGGGAGTTCAGGTTTTACGGCCTGGAAGACGGCAGTTACACGATCATGACCCAACCGGAGTTTGACAACGAGAAGGCCAGCGCTCCTGCCTGCAACGGACCGGCTCCGACCAAAGTACAGGGCTACCCCGCGGTCTTTTATCCCTACGCGGCAGACAGCGCTGGGGCGGAACGGATTGATTTGGCTGGCGGCCAGCAGGCGCAGGCCAATCTGACGCTAACGCTCAGTCCGTTTCATGAGATTCAGGCAGCGCTGGGAAAGCAGGCTCCCGGCAACCAGTGGCAGTTCACCTCAATCTTGATGGATCATAACGGGCAGCGGCTGAATTATCCGCTGCGCGAGGACGAGAAGAATCACTCGGTCTGCGCTTATCTGCCTGACGGAGCCTACACGCTGACAGTGGAAGGCACGGCTGAAGACAACACCGTCTCAATCCAGGGTGTCAGCCTAAGGGCAATGCGACCAGGGAACAGGGGCAAAACCCTCGCCGGGTTGTTGGATTTCACCGTAGAAGGACAAGCGCAAACCCAATTGCGGGTTCCGCTCAACTCAGGACTCTCAACCCCAGTTCATCTACGCTATGAGCCTGCGCCGCCGGCACCGAAGTCGCCCGCCACTGGGGACCAACATGATCCTGAAGGAGGCGAGCCTGATCCCGAACCGCTGGGCCTTTGGGCAGTGCGCGCCGGTAGCGCCGCGCCGCGCGGTGGGATGATGGAGAGCGCGGAGCGCGCGGATGCGAACCTTTATCAATTCGACATGGTCGCTCCCGGGTCTTATTGGATTCACGGCAGCGCTAATCAGGCCGGAACCTGCCTCGGATCCGTAACTGCCGGAGGTGTAAACCTGGCGCTTGCGCCGTGGATTGCAGGCACGCAGGGGACAGGCCCGGCCATTGAGGCCGTGCTCCGCACGGACTGCGCCAAGCTGACCCTGGAGTTGCCGTCGACGCTGACCGCCGGCCTCCCGGGTGAGGAACCAGTTCTCTTTCTCTATCTGGTTCCCGAGTTTGACTCGGTGCAGACGGTGCGGCAAACCACGGTGGTTCCCTCATCGGGGACGACGGTGTCGCTGGAAGATCTGACGCCGGGGGCGTACCGGGTCTATGTTTTTGATACGCCTCGTCAGCTTGAGTATCGCAACCCCGCGGCGATGGACCGGCTCTCCGTGAAGGGCCAGCCTGTCACCCTCTCGCCCGGCGGAAATGCCAACCTGACTCTGGAGATTCCCAACCGGTGAGACCTCTGTCCAACTCATTGTTATTGCCGTTGCTGCCGATGCTCGGCCTGCTGGCTTGCCTGCTTAGCTTGCCCGGTTCAAGCCGCGCTCAGACGCCGCAAACGCCAGCGCGGCCTATGGGTTCGCCGCACAATCCTGCCGCGCCGCAGAAGCTTTACAGCATTGCCGGAACGGTGACCAATATCCTAACCGGGGAAACCGTTGCCCACGCCAGTATCTCGCTGGTTGATGAAGCGACCGGCGAGACAATGCAGACGATGGAGTCCGGGCCGGACGGGCAGTTCGCGCTGGAGCCGGTTGCGGCAGGCAAGTACGCGCTGCGCGCGGCACGGCGCGGTTATATAGCGGCGTTTTTTGACGAGCACGACGAATATAGTTCCGCGATCGTAACTGGCGAAGGACAGGATACGGAGCACATTCCCTTCCGCCTCAATCCGGGAGCTATGGCCTACGGCACGATCACCGACGATACCGGGGAGCCGGTGCAGAATGCCCATATTATGCTGATCCGGCGGACGCGCACGGGAGGCCTGGGCGAGCATCTTGCGGCTGAGATTTCCGGCCAGACCGACGATCAGGGCAATTTCGAATTCTGGAATCTACAGCCTGGAACCTATTTTCTGGCAGTGCAGGCGACGCCATGGTTTGCATTGCATCCGGTAACCAGTATCAGCAACTCCGCCGACAATGCAGCTGGGAGCGCGGAGCGCCGTAATGCGGCAGCGGCGCTGGATGTGGCTTACCCGGTGACCTACTACGACGCACAGACCGATCAGGCCTCCGCAACGCCGGTGACGCTGCGCTCGGGAGATCATGTAGCGCTCAATGTAATGCTGCATGCCGTTCCGGCCGTTCATCTGCTCGTCCGCGGAGCCGACCTGCGCGGCAACAACTTCAATATGATGCCGCATCTTTCGCAGTCAGTGATGGGGCAGGAGGCGGAGACATCGGTCGAGATGCATCCCGGACCGCCGGGATCGGGGCTGATGGAGTTTGCCGGGGTTCCTCCAGGTCACTACTCGGTGAGTCAGGGCGACCCGCCACGAACCGTCGAGATCGATGCCAATGGCGGCAGCATGGAGGTGAATCCAGCACAAGGCGAACCAGCGGCCAAAGTGACGCTGAAGGTGCATATGGCGGACAATTCGCCCTTGCCCGAGCGCCTGGGACTGACGCTGCATCCGCAGAACGAGGGGGGAAGAGACAGGCAGGGTCCAGTGATTGCAGCCAGCCAAAACAGCACTGGTTCCCTGACGGGAGCATGGACCGGAAATCTGCGCCCTGGAAGCTGGACGGTGCTGCCCTTTGCAGCCAACCAGGCGCTGGCCGTGGTTTCCGTCGAGGGAGCAGGAGGAGCAAGGCAGGAGAGCAGGATTCAGGTAGCCGATAAACCGCTCACGCTGAGTATCGCGCTCGCGAAAGGAGCGGCTCAGGTGACGGGCTTTGCCTTCAAGGAAGACAAAGGGGTGCCGGGCGTGATGATCGTGCTGGTTCCCAGGAATCCGGAAGCAAACTGGGCGCTCTTCCGGCGCGATCAGTCGGACTCCGACGGCAGCTTCAGACTGCGCAATGTGGTCCCCGGCCAGTACACAGTAGTGGCCATTGAAGAGGGCTGGGATCTGGATTGGGCCAAGCCGGAAGTGATTAGCCGCTATCTTCCGAAGGGAATTCCCGTCACAGTACCAGCGGCTTCCGGCAAGCTGCTCGAACTGGACAAGCCAGTACCGGTGCAGCATCCCTGAGGCCGGCTCAGGAGACGCACCCCAGCCCGCTTCATGGAATGGGGTGCGAGAGGATAGTCTAGGAGAGTAAGGAATTAGCAAACCGCGCCGTGATTGCAAATGGCGGATAGACGGCACAACCGCCCAGTACAGAGTTGAGGAGAGTTACCCGTTGAAGAGCAAGTTTTCAGTTACCATCTGGGCCGCGGTTGCGGCTGTTCTTTTGCCGCTGGCCTCGATGAGCCAGGTTGCCAAACCGTCCGGAAAAGCCGACTCCGCCGACACCGCGGAAACACCCACCAAATATGAGGTCTTTCTCGGCTATGGCTACACCAGCCTTAACCAGGTGCCCGGTTCGCGCTATGGGCTGATGGGTGTTACGGTCTCAGGAACCCGAGATTGGGGCAAGTATTTTGGCGTCACCGTCGACGCCGGCAGTTATGGCCACGCCACCAACACCGGCAACCCCGGCGACCCGACGGTGAATATGTTTCTGGCTGGCCCGGTGATCCATGCGAATATTTACGGGAAGACCAGCGTCCTCGTCCATGCACTGCTGGGCGGCGCGCATACCAGCGGTGAAAATGCCACCCCGAGTGTTTCCTTCGCCGGCGGCCTGGGCCTGGGTATGGAGTACAGCCTCAACCGCCGCTTTGCCATCCGCGCCTACGGCGACGATATTTTCTCCTCGTTTGCAGTCGCCGAAGGTACGTCGTCCACCAACTCGGGATTGTCGCCCCACCGACGCGGCAACTCGCGCGCCTCTGTGGGTGTTGTGTACAGGTTCTAGTGTAGAAGCAGAAATACTGCATGAATGCGAAAGGACGAAAGCAGTTGCTTCCGTCCTTCCTGCTTTCGCGATAATGAACTGAGCATTTATTGCGCGAATCGGGCGGAAGGCAGGGCCTGCTCCGCATTCACCCGGCTGGCTTGATTGCAGAATGGCCGCTCAAAAACCCAGTAAAAGCCATACGCCAGGAGCAGAATCAAGGCCGTGCCCACGCCGCCTATCAGCGCAAACCCAGCGCCCCGGCCCAGCCCTAGCGGTAAAATCAGGTGTTGCCACAAAACTTCCTGAAGCGGGAAGTGAATCAGGTACAGGCTGTAGGAGAAGATTCCGATGCCTGCGATAGGAGGCCAGGTGGCCACACGGGCCAGCGGATTGCCCGGCCATTGGCCGCATACGATGAGTCCGCACATGGCCACAATGCCCACCACCGCTTCAACCAGCGCCAGATCCCGCAGTCGCGGCGTCAGCAACATCACTGCCATCACGCCTGTCATCGCGCATCCCAGCCAGATATAGATTTTCTTCCTTGGGCCTAAAGCCTCCTCCGCCGCAAACATTCCCAGCGCAAAGACAAACAGAAACAAAGGCAGCAGCCCGACATACGGCGTTCCTTCAATCATCGATTCCAGAGTGAAGGCGGCCACGTAGGTTCCAGCCAAAACCACCAGCATTCCATAACGGCGGCGAACTTCAATCAGAAAAGGAAAGAGAAGATAAATCTGGCACTCGACGGCAATCGACCACAACGGCGGATTGATCTGCGTGATGGTAAGCGCATGAAGATTGTGAACCAGGAATATATGCGAGAGGATGCCGGCAGCGGTTGTCGGCAAGGCAACCTCGTAGGGATTGTGTGAGCGATTGGTGATGAATCCAACCACCAGCATGATCGATAAAACCAGCGTCGCGTAGTATGGCGGCAAAATGCGCCGGGCGCGGCGCACGAAGAACCGCTTGCCGCCTCCCGCGCCCAACGAACCTTCATTGCGCACCACGGGCAGCATCAGGCAGAAGCCGGAGATGGCGATGAAAAACGTGACGGCAAACTTGCCGTAGTCGAGCAGCATCTCCGCCAGCTGTGCCCACTGCGGTAGCGGGCCAGCCGGTGACACGGTCACCGTTTGCAGCCAGGCGTGGTCCAGTACAACATATAGAGCCGCCAGTCCGCGGAAACCATCCACATATTTCAGATGCAGACCTGGGCGCGCAGGAGGCGAGGGCTGAAAAGAGCCTGGACTTTTAGGATTCGCGCGCTCGTCAGGCATTCAGCGGACGCTCGACGCCTGGCCGGAGTTCTGACGCGGGGATGAAGCCGCCGTTTATGGCGGTGTGCGGCTTGACGCCGTATTGTACTTTCATTCCCTGAGATTAGGAGCCTGGGGGATGAGTGTCAACTCGGTGATCCGCTACCAATCTACTTCGATGGGACGGAGTACGGCAGGATCGGAATGCCGCTGAGCGGTACACAGCTTGCGTTCACGCGGCGCGGCAGCGCGCGACGGCGGAATCTGCCGAGACGGAACAGAACTCCTCGTCCGGTTTAGATGAGGATGCGATTGCAAGTTGAGTGGTCATGCCGGTTTCTCCCGAAGACGTGGCGCAGCCCATCTTTCCCTCGCCATCGTGCGCTTGGGGAGGGAAATCATCTGCAAAGTGGGGCGTCCTCAATAGTCGAGATGCGCAGAAGTTGGTGCTTTCCCAGGTCTCAGAAGCGAGACCTGGGCACCCGGCTTTACGAAGACGGGTGCCGCGGCATCCCGTTCAAATGCACGGGATGCAAACAGTTTTGCCATTCACCACAAAGCAGATCGGCTGACCGTTCGGGGGACAGATTGGAAGCGCGTAGGCGTACGACCCACAGAGGGTCAATAGGATGAGCAATTTCAGTGCAAGTTTCACCATGTGTCTCTCCTTGAGTTGAGATGCAGTTCGGTGATAGTTACAGAAATCCGCGCCGAGGATTTGGTCTCCAGTCCTTGCAACTAAAAGAAGCTGCAAGGACTGGGGTGCACCACCGGTCTACGGACAAACACACATATGCAGCGTAAAGTTGTAGACGCAGATCGGTTGCCCGCAAAACGGGACAGCTTCGGCGCTTAGGTAGGCTCCGCAAAGAGCCGCGAGGACGAACAGCTTGAGTACAAGTCTCTTCATATGCTCTCCTTGATTTACCAATTACTGTGTGAGTGAAATAACTGCGCGTCTTGCACTGCGCAGCCCGACTGCCTACTTCTCCGCAGCCACGATAACTTCTTTTTCGCGCTCTGCAGAGAGCTGACCAACCCATGCATGCTCAACTCGACCGTCTGCATCGAGCAGCAGAAGGGTTGGCGTTCCCGAAACTTTGATGGCGTCGAGCGGCTGGTCGAATACACCGTCGATAGCCGCTCCGCTCGATTGCAATACTCCGGCCCCTGCGTTTTTCTCGTCCGGCATCACAGCGAGCACATGCGCATGAAAGCTATTGCTCTTTTCGAGGTCGCCCAGTTGCTTGTAGAACGGCAGGCTCGCCTCGCAGAAATGGCAGCCCTTGCGAATGGCCAGGACAAGAGTCTTCTGGTGGCTACCCCAGCGGTAACCTGGCAGGTTCGGGAGCGACTGGCCTTGCAGCCGGATTTCCTGCTCTCCTATCGCAGCCTGCGCGCCGAAACTCAGGTGCTTATGAGTGAAGTAACTCCAACCGATCAGGCAGCATACCGCTAAAATTGCCACATTGGTAACAATTTCAAGGGTTTTTCGCCACCTAGTCATCTCTTCTCCAGAAATCGCAAGCACTGTAGCACGGAGTTTCTTGTGAAAGCAAGCGATATGTCGTAAACGTAGCGGGGCATAGTGAGTGGTAGAGGGTCAGCTTGAAGGGTACGGGCTTCAGCCCGTGCATTGAAAACCGAATCGATTTTCCGGCTTTAGCCGCCGAGGGAATGCAAACTGCCGAATACATACCTCAGAGGCTGAAATACCACACCTGCAGATAGCTTTTGCGGGGGAGCAGGGGGGGTAACCCCTGAAAATGGGCGAAAAAGACGCGGCCTTTAGGCCTGGACCAGCACCATCAAGACCAGAGACAACTGTAGTATCAGGTTCTTAATACGCGCTCCACCCGTGCCCAGACCTCGGAGGTGGGAACGAAGTCGCCACACTCTGCGGCATCAAGGCCAGCCTGAACCCCCGCACGAAAGCGGCGCTCCTCTTCCAGGTAGTGCGCAACAACCTCACGCGCCAACTCATCCGCGCTCTTTCCGCTCTGATGGGCCATGCGGGATAGCTCGGCTTCTTGCTCGGTGCTGAGTTGGAGTTCCATATGCTGAGCTTATGTTCGTTTGGGTCTAGTGTCAACGAATTGCTGGATCGCGGACCTCTTGGAGGCAGCGCGTGAGCCAATCTTCGTACCATCTCACAAATTGCCACCGGGTCGACTGGTCCGCCAACAATCGACCATTTCGCAGGCTATTTGCCGCAAGCGTTTCTTCGATTGTTGAATTCAGTCGATAGACTGGCATCTCATGACTGAATGGTAGAAGCCGCTCGTCAACGCTGTAGAACCAGATATTTCCACGGTCCGGGCCTGTAGTAACAATGAGAGCCATGTTCCCACATCCGCCATGAGCAATGGGTATCGCTCCTTGGACCGGATAACATCTCTCTTCGTGTGGAGACAGAGGAGCAGAAAAATGGTTGCCAGCTAACTTCAATGGAAATTCATCGTCAAACTCGCTCCGCACCTGCTCCAACGACAACAGGCCGTAGTGAGGTCCTGCGCCCCCATTTCCGCATCTTGTAAGGAAATTGAGATACTCCAGGGGAAGCTTCACACCGGCATCGCTTTCAAATTGCTCAATCTCGACGATTTGCGCCGGCGGATTCAACTTGTACCGATGTGTACTGGCACCAAACTGTTTCAGTTGCGGATCGCGACGTCGGAGTTCCGATAAATTTTCGTCGAGTTCTTGCCGTGAAATCATCCGATTTATCTCTATTATTTCCTCCGGTTACCCTTCCTCCGCCTCGCGTAACTTGGCAATCACCGTGAAATCTTCCAGCGTCGTCGTGTCGCCTTTGATCTCGCCATGCGTAGCGAGTTCGCGCAGCAGGCGGCGCATGATCTTGCCGGAGCGGGTTTTGGGCAGCGCTTCGGTGAAGCGGATATCGTCGGGCCGCGCCAGCGAGCCGATCTCTTTCGAGACCCACTTCTTCAGCTCGTCTTTCAACTCTTCGCTGGGCTGGTTGCCGCTCTCAAGCGAGACGAATGCCGAGATGGCCTGCCCCTTCAAATCATCGGGACGGCCAACAACCGCGGCCTCGGCGACTTTGGGGTGCGCCACCAGCGCCGACTCCACCTCCATCGTTCCGAGCCGGTGGCCGCTGACGTTGATTACGTCGTCTACGCGGCCCATCAGCCAGAAGTAGCCGTCGGCATCCTGGCGCGCGCCGTCGCCGGTGAAGTAGCTGCCGGGAATATCTTTCCAGTACGTCTCCCTGAAGCGCTCGGGATCGCCGTAGACTGTGCGGGCCATTGAGGGCCAGGGCTTGCGAATCACGAGCAGGCCACCGGAGCCGGCAGGAACCGGCTGGCCCTCTTTATTGACCACCTCTGGCTGGATGCCGAAGAAGGGGCGCGTAGCTGAACCGGGCTTGGCGGGAACCGCGCCGGGGATGGGAGCGATGAGGATGGAGCCGGTCTCGGTTTGCCACCAGGTATCGACGATGGGGCAGCGGTTGTGTCCGATCTTCTCGCGGTACCACATCCAGGCCTCGGGATTAATCGGCTCGCCGACAGTGCCAAGCAGCCGCAGCGAACTGAGATCGTGCTTCTCGACATGCTGGTCGCCCCACTTGATGAAGGCGCGGATGGCCGTGGGCGCGGTGTAGAAGACGGAGACCTTGTGGTCGTCGACGATCTTCCAGAAGCGCGAGAAATCCGGCCAGTTGGGCGCGCCTTCGTACATGAGCACGGTTGCGCCGTTCTGCAGCGGTCCGTAAACGACGTAAGAATGGCCGGTGACCCAGCCGATGTCAGCCGTGCACCAGTAGACATCCTCGTCGCGAATGTCGAAGACGTATTTGGTTGTCAGATAGGTCTGTACGGAATACCCGCCGGTGGTGTGGACGAGGCCCTTGGGCTTGCCGGTGGTGCCGCTGGTATACAAAATGTACAATGGATCTTCGGAGTCAAGCTGTTCGGCAGCACACTCGGTTGGTGCGTTGGCGATGAGTTCGTGCCACCACCAGTCGCGGCCATCCACCATATCAACGGGCGAGCCGGTGCGGCGGTAGACGACAACGTGCTCGACAGTGGGGCAACCCTTCATGGCTTCATCCACAGTTTGCTTGAGCTTGATTTCGCCACCGCGGCGGTAGCTCGAGTCCTGCGTAAGAATTGCAATGCACGAAGAATCGTTGACGCGGTCGGCAATGGCGTTGGCGGCGAATCCGCCGAAGATGACGGAGTGGACGGCGCCGATGCGCGCGCAGGCCAGCAGCGCGATAGCCAGCTCCGGCGTCATGCCCATGTAGACGGCAACGCGGTCGCCTTTTTTGATGCCCAGAGCCTTGAGCGCATTGGCGAAGCGCTGCACTTCAAGATGCAGCTCGGCGTAGGTAAGGCGGCGAATCTCGCCCGGCTCCCCCTCCCATATCAACGCGGTCTTATCGCGGCGCGCACCCAACGCATGGCGATCCACGCAGTTATAGCTGAGGTTGAGTTTGCCGCCCACAAACCACTTGGCATTCGGCAAGTCCCATTCGAGAACCTTGTCCCAGGGCTTGAACCAATGGAGATCGGTGGCCACGCCGGCCCAGAAAGCCTCGGGATCTTCAATCGACTTCTTGTAGAGCGCCTCATACTCCTCCAGGCTCTTGATGTGGGCCTTGGCGCTGAACTCGGGCGGCGGGGGGAAAACGCGATTTTCACGGAGAGTGGAGTCAATATCCCGATTTTGCGGTACGGAGACGGGTGAGGAAGACATGGTGAATCCTTTGGGAAGAATGATTTGCGCTAAACCCCACGCGTGCCATGAGGCAAGCGCCGCGCAATGACCGTGTGGGTGTCACTTTAACGACTCAGGGGCAGAGACGGCAAGGGCGCCTTCAATCCCGCTCCAGATACCAGGGAATGTTGATGACGATGATGCGGCGGTTGCCACGCATGAGCAAGATGACTTTGAGCAGGTCTGCGCGGCGGTTGTGCAGCAGGTTCTCCCACCAATGCCGCACCACCAGTTCAGGCACCAGCACGCATACGTGATGAGTTTGGGACTCCAATTCCGCGGCGAGGATGTAATCGACAACCGGCGCCAGAATGTAGCGAAAGGGCGATTTCAGAACCACCAGTTTGGGAATGCGCTTACCAGCCGCGCGCAGCGGAGCGGCCACATCCTCCTCCCACACTTTGCAGATTTCATCCTGTTCATCGGCAGTCTGCACATGCAGGCAGCGAACATCGCTGGACATCGAGAGCCCGAAGGCCAACGCCTTCTCGGTAACGCGGCTCCAGCGGTCCATCGGCACCACCACGATGGGTTCTGAAACATCGCTGGGCAAGAGGGGCAGATCGAGATATGTCTCCTTGTCGACGCGACGGTAATGGCGCTTGACGGTGCGCATGAGAAGAATCAGCAGGCTAATCAGCAGCGCGGTGATCCATGCGCCTTCGGCAAACTTGGCCACCAGCACAACCAGCGTGGTGACGCCCGTGGCCAGCGCGCCCAAAGCGTTGACTGCCATCCGCAGCCGCGCGCCTCCCTTGCGATACCAATGGACCACCATGCCCGCCTGCGAGAGTGTGAACGCCAAGAAGGCTCCGATGGCATAAAGAGGTATCAGCCGGTCCGTGATGCCGCCAAAGAGAATCAGCAGCAACGCGGTAAGCGCTACCAGAACATAAATCCCCCACGAGTAGAGCAGCCGCCGTCCACGCAGCAAAAATACATGCGGCATGTAACTATCCATCGCAATCGCGCGGGTAAGCCGCGGGAAATCGGCAAAGGCGGTGTTCGCGCTCAGCGCCAGCACCAGAAGCACCGAGCCGATGGTGACGGAATAGAACCAGCCGTGGCCCATCACCGCACGCGTCAGCATGGAGAGCACACTCTCGTAGCCTGGCCCGTCGGGGTTGGTTGCGGCGACGCCGTAAGCGCGGCACAACAGCGCAATGCCCGCCAGCAATACCGCCAGCAGGATAATGACGATGGTCAGCGTGATCTTGGCGTTCTTGCGCGTGTCCTCGCGGAAGGCCATCACTCCATTGCTTACCGCTTCTACGCCGGTCATCGCGGTGCAACCGGAGGCAAAGACTTTTAGCACCAGCCATAGGCTCAGCGTTGCCGTAGCCGCCGGAATTGCGGGCAGCGCCGTGGCCGGGTGCAGCGGACCGCCCTGAAGAATATGCCATGCGCCCACACCAATCACGATCAGCAGCGTTCCAACAAACAGGTAGGTCGGAATCATGAATACCACGCCGGTGTCATGGACGCCGCGCATGTTGACGATGGTCAGAAGGGCCAGCACCCCGAGGCATAAAGCCAGGGTATGCGGCTGCAAGCTGGGGACGGCGGAGATCAATGCTCCCACGCCGGCTGAGATG
>CAZHKN010000120.1:0-14154 GCA_964532725.1 uncultured Occallatibacter sp. | reverse complement strand
GGACGCAGCATCGTCTGGCTGAGAGGCGATAATCCGCTCGTAGATCGGCTTGGCGTCCCGTGGCTCAGAGAGTGTTTCTTTAATTTTCGCTAGAACGCGCAGAGTGTCCAGATCGCCCGGCTCGCTCACGGCGGCGCGGGTGGCAAAGCGCTCCGCCGTGGAGAGATCGGAATTCCTGTAGCTTGCAACCGCAATGTCGAAATCGATGCGCTTCAACTTAGGGTCAGCCTTCTGAGCCTTCAACAGCCATTCCTCAGCCGTTGCATTGTCTCCTGAATTGGCAAGATACTCGCCATACCTCTGACCAGCCAGCGGGTTGTTCGGCTGGAGTTCGACGCACTCTCGGATTGTTTTGAGGGCGAGAACCTCGCTGTGCTTTTCGTGATAGGCCTGAGCGAGATAGTAGAGTGCCTGCGCATTCTTCGGAGCAATCTTCAGGCCGCGCAGCAACAACTCGATGGCTTGATCCTTGTCTCCGGCCATGAGCGTATCCAATCCAACCTGAAAGAGCAGCGAGGGATCCTCTGGAGCCAGTTGCAATGCTTTTCTATAAACAAGGGAGGCTTCCCTGGTGTGCCCCGTATTCTCCAACAGCATGCCCTGCACTTTGAGCGCAGGCACAAGATTCGGGTGTTCTTTGAGCAGCGCGTCAAGCAGCGTCTGGGCCTGCTCTATATCTCCGCTCTCGGCCAGCACGATCACGCGGTCCAATTGAGCTTTCACTGTGGAATCGGCAGGCCGAGAGGCCTGGGCCGCGCACAGTGTCGCAGTGCAAAGAAGAAAACTGGCGATGAGCATTCTGAGAAGCAGGAGAGAGTGCGCGACAGCGGAAGATGCTTTGCGCGCATTCATCCCGCTGGATGCGCGTCGGCGATCATTCACGCAGAAATCGCGCCGATCTATTGCATGCGTTCTGTGCATCGGGGTAATCTCATGCACATTGTAGAGATTCGCGCCATAAACAGTAAACAAAACGATTGCGGCTGCGACCTAACCAGGCTTACGAAACTGTTGGACTCTTCGTTGGGCTTCCTGATACTGGATGCATCGCGCCACCGATTGCCGATTGGGATTTCCTCAGATCCTCTCCCAAAATGACGGCTTCGGCAATTTCTCGCATGGATTTGCGCCGCTGCCGGCTCTCCGTTTGCATGGCGCGGTAAGCCTCGTCCTCACTCAGCGATAAATCACGCTGCAGGATTCCCTTTGCGCGGTCTACTGCTTTGCGCGTTTCCAGCCTGCCGGCGAGTTGGACGTTTTCCGATTCCAGCCGCGCCCGCTCAATCTCTGCCCCTACCAGAAAGCCCAGCATCGACAGCAGGCGAACCTCGTTGGCGGAGTGCTCGTAGGGTTGCCGATGCTGCAGGTTGATCACGCCAACCACCTTACTTGCGCACAGAATTGGCGTACAGAGCATGGCCTCAAAATGATCTTCCGGAAGATTCTTGAAGGCCTTGAACCGGAGGTCATTCGATGCATTCGAAGAGATGGCAACTGGCTCGCGATGCTCCGCGACCCAACCCGTAATTCCTTGGCCATACTGAACGCCGAGCTGGTCCACCAGGTCGGCATGCGGGTTCTTCGATGCGCGAAGAACCAATTTATCCTCGTCTAAAACGTAGATAAAGCAAGAATCGCACGGGATCACCGAAGTTACAAACTCGACGATGCGGTTGAGAACAATGTGGAATGAATCGGCAGAGGCAATGCGGCTGCTGATCTCGTGCAAAAAGTCTATTTGTGTAAGTCCATCGCGGAAGCCGGCCATGGTTGGCGTAGACAGGGCAATGCGCGGTACCGTTGGCTTGCCTTGAACCGCAGCCGGTGAAGGCGATGCCAGGCGTTCTGTTGATTCCGGATTTGGTGGGACTGCAGTGCCAAGAGCCTCTCCGCCACGCTTCTGTTCAAGCACTTTCCCCGCATACTGCGCGGCTTCATTGACGATAAAGCTCATTTTGGGACGGGAAGGTTCGAAATCAGGGGCAATTCCATAGTGCGTCAGTTCCTCTGTGGTTGTCGGCCCGATGGATATGATTACCATCGACAGCAAGCCGGCGCGCATCTCCGCGACGAGCCGCATCTGTTCAGCAACCTGAAAAAGATGAATCACCTGCACCGCCGTCATGAACAGCAGCACGTCGTATGCGCCGCGCGCGATCCCTCGTACGCACTCCTCCAGCGGCGTCAGGTCCTCGGGCAACGCCCATTGGTATACCGGAACCTTGACGACATGTCCGCATTTCATGGTGAGATCCATCAGGAACTCTGGATTGGACGCTCCGTATTCCTGAACGGCAACACGCATCCCGGAGAGTGCGGCGCCGAACTCCTGCTCGATGACCTGCATCAATTCTCGCCACGTGGCCGGCTCCGGGGCTGTTGCGGCAACCGGCACCTGGAGTTCTCGCAGCGCGGTATAGGGTTTTGGGCCGCGCGCAGCGACCTTCACCTTGCGAAGAGCGTCGAGAAACCCTTCGCGGTCGTATTTGGTCGCGACCGCGTCCACCAATGCACGAACACCTATGCCTGTAAAAAACACGGCAAGGTCGAACTCGCCGCGCAGTAATGCGGCGGCAAAGTTGAGAGCCTCCGGATTCTCCGAGAGGGGAATTTCACGCATGCAAGGAACAAGAAAGGGCTCTCCGCCATAAGTGCGGATAAGTTTGGCTACCTCGACGGACCGGCGGGACTCGAGTGAGAGAACGCGCAGACCTCTGAAGTTTGCATGAGCCAAATGCTGCTCTCCTCGGCGCAGTATAGAATCTGCGCGTTCTTGAAGCGGACTAAAGCTTTTCTGTCATTGCGCCGGCGGGTTAAGTGGATGCGTTCATTCAGTAGCTGGAATGCTGGAGATTTGTAAAGCCGAATGTCGCGATTCTAGCCGCGAATGCGCAACACTGCAAGATTCATGGGAAAAATGGAGAAAAAGCTCTTTCCCCTCTTGAACCTCATGCGATAGTGCGCTACTATGCAATTCACAGGGAGACACCGTCGTCTTCCTGACTTCCCGACTGCCCGCACCGCGCCGTGCCGGGTTCTCTAATCAGTAATCTCCAATTCCATGCTCCGTGATGAGCCTGAGTCTCCGCATTTATTGCGGTGTTCGCCCTAGTCACGATACCGGATCTGCGTCTTCGCGCGGACCGGCGATCCATTGAACAATGCCGCCGAATCCCCTCGGCCGCAAACGTTCCAAAGGAATAAGTATGGAGTTATACCCGGCAACCACTGCGGAAGGTTTCACTGCGCAACAGAAGGAATATCTCCTGGGCTTCTTTGCGGGCGCGCTACAGCGCGGCGCTCTGCCCTTTGTTGGGCACACCGCTGCCGGCTTGATCGCGAACGACCCGGTGTCCGGCGGAGTCAACCGGGCAGAGAACAGCGAACCAACCTATTTTGGAAGAGCGATCTCCGATCTCTGCCGCGAAGAAGTATGGAAGCATGAGCAGAATCCCCTCGATATTTGGGACAAGCTGCTCGCCCATGCGGATGAAAATCGCGCTCCAGCAGTGGACGATCTCTTTCGCTTCAAATTTCACGGCCTGTTCTATGTCGCTCCCGCGCAGGATTCATTCATGCTGCGCATGCGGGTACCCGGCGGCATCCTTACATCGCGTCAGATGCGGGGGGTGGCGGAGATGGCATCGGATTGGGGAGCGGGCCGTGCGGACTTGACTACGCGCGCCAACCTGCAGATTCGCGAGTTTCAACCCAAAGACATCGTGCGCGTCCTGAACAAAGTGCAATCGCTCGGCATGTGTTCGCGCGGTTCAGGCGCGGATAATATTCGCAACATTACTGCTTCACCCATCACTGGACTCGACTCGACCGAACTGTGCGATGTCTCTCCGCTCGCAGACGCCCTGCAGAACTACATTCTGAACTCGCGCGATCTGTACGAGCTGCCGAGAAAGTTCAACGTGGCTTTTGACAATGGTGGCGCCCTCAGCGTGGTTGCCGATACCAACGACATCGGATTTGTCGCGACGCGGGTCGGCGAGGGACGAAGCATTCCCGCCGGGGTCTACTTCCGAGTGCTGCTGTGCGGTATCACAGGGCACAGGCAGTTCGCTGCCGACGCCGGCTTGCTGCTGCGCCCCGACCAAACGGTCCCCGTTGCCGCGGCCATGATTCGCGTTTTCTCAGAGAATGGCGACCGTACCGACCGCAAGAAGGCGCGATTGAAATACCTTGTCGATCGCTGGGGCGTGGAAAAGTTTCTTGAAGAAACGGAAAAGCGCTTGGCATTTCCCATCATTCGCTTTCCCGAGGCGGAGTGTGAGCCGCGCAATCAGATCGATCGTACCGGCCACATCGGAGTACACGCGCAACGCCAAGAGGGGTTGCATTACATCGGCGTTTCCGTTCCGGCAGGACACCTTCCTGCGGAGCAGATGCAGGCTCTTGCTGCCGTCGCCGACGAGTTTGGAAGCGGCGAATTCCGTCTCACAGTCTGGCAGAATCTGCTCATCCCGAATATATCGACGGAGAATCTTGAGCTGGCCAAGGCAGCAATTCGCGCAGCCGGCCTTGACTTCGCCGCAGGCACAGTGGCGACCGGAACCGTTGCCTGCACCGGCAATCGCGGCTGCCGCTTTGCTGCTACTGACACGAAGGCTCACGCGGTAGAACTGGCCAACCGGCTGGACGCGCGCTTCAAAATCGAGCAGCCCGTCAATTTGCACGTAACAGGCTGTCCCCACTCCTGCGCGCAGCACTACATCGGCGACATTGGGCTGCTGGGCACAAAAGTGTCAGGCAAAGAGGGCTACCAGGTCTTTCTCGGAGGTGGCGCCGATCAGGATCAGGGCCTGGCGCGTGAACTGATCGCCGCAATCCCCTACGACCAATTGCCTCCAGCGATGGAGCGGCTTTTCGGCGAATATATGGCGCGCCGCAACCCCAGCGAGTCTTTTCTGGACTTCACCCGGAGACATAGCAGTGCGGAACTGAAGACCTTCTTCCAGGTCATGGAGCAAACAGAACAATGAGCGCAACAGTGCCTTATATTCCGGAGAACGCTCCCTTCACGCCAGAACAGCGGGCATGGCTGAACGGCTTGCTGGCGGGGATATTTTCTTCCGCCTCGTCGGCAGCCGCCATGATCGAGGTCAAGACCTCGCACCGCATTGCCGTGCTCTATGCGTCGCAATCCGGCACCGCTGAAGGCTTGGCGCGTAAACTCGCCAAGGAGTTGAAGTCCCAGGGGCATGTGCCCGCAGTATCGACTCTGGTAGGTTATTCGCCCGCAGCCCTTGCCGCGGAAAAGTACGCCGTTCTGATTGCCAGCACCTACGGCGAAGGCGAAGCCCCGGACGGAGTGCAGCCTTTCTTTGAAGAGTTGTGCCTGGAGCCATTCCCCCGCTTCGAGATGTTGTCCTACGCCGTTCTCGCTCTCGGCGACAAACACTATGAGCATTTCTGCAAATTCGGGATTGATCTGGACACCAAGCTCGCCGCACTGGGAGCCAACCGCATCTGCAATCGCGTTGAGTGCGATGTGGATGTAGATGAGCCGTTCGCGCAGTGGAAGGTTTCGCTGCTGACTCGCTTCCAGGAGATAACAAGCACGCGCAAGCCGGTTGAAGCTTCTTCGATAACCACCATCCCCGCATCTAAGCCTGCTCCTGCAATCTCATTTGCACGCGACAATCCCGTGTTTGCGCCCGTCGTGGACAAAAAACAGTTGACGCATAAAGATTCCGGCAAAGCCACGCTGCACCTTGCGTTTTCCATTGATAAGACTGGAATGACCTATGAGGCAGGCGATGCCTGTGGCGTGATCCCAAAGAATGATCCCAACCTGGTTGCAGAGATTCTGCAAAGCGCTGGCTTCAACGGCAACGAGCAAGTCCCTTGCGGCAAGAATGGGGCAACCACGCTTCATGATGCGTTCACCCACCACTTGCAGATCACGCGCCTGAATCGCAAGACTGTCTCTGAGTACGCGCGGCTTGGCCAGTGCGCGCGGCTCCTCGAAATGCTTGCACCCGGGCATCAGACTCAACTGGACAGCTATGTCTATGGCCGCGGACTCATTGACCTGCTGCTGGAATTCCCTGGCGTTGTCGAAGATCCAATTAACTTTGTGGCCATGCTTCCCCGGCTTACACCCCGTCTCTATTCGATTTCGTCGAGTCCAGCAGCCCACACCGGAGAAATTCATGCCACGGTTGCGGTAGTGCGCTATCACTCGCATAACCGCGAACGGGGCGGCGTCTGTTCGACACTTTTTGCAGATCGCGCTTCAGTCTCAGATCGCCTGCCGATCTACATTCAGCCCAACAAGCAGTTCAGGCTGCCGAAGGATTCCACTGCTCCGATTATTATGATCGGTCCGGGCACGGGCGTTGCGCCGTTTCGCGGCTTCCTGCATGAGCGCCGCGCAATCGGAGCGAGGGGGCGCAACTGGCTCTTCTTCGGCGAGCGCAGTGCTTCCACCGATTTTCTCTATCGCGACGAACTCGAAGCAATGCAGGCAGACGGTCATCTGACGCGGCTCGACACCGCGTTCTCGCGCGACCAGGAACAAAAGATCTACGTGCAGGACAGGATGTTGGAGCAAGCGTCGGCCTTCTGGAATTGGCTCCAAGACGGCGCAAGCGTCTACGTGTGCGGCGACGCGTCGCGAATGGCCAAGGATGTCCATGCTGCAATTCAGACCATCGCTGCAAAACAGGGCGGCATGAGTCCCGAGCGGACTGAAGAGTATATGGACTCCCTCAAGGAACAGCACCGCTATCACCGCGATGTGTATTGAACATTGAGCAATTCAGATGCGAGAAAGCTTGATCAATCAACTGAATTAGAACCGGACGCGAACAGAGACCTAGCATGGCTTTGCCACTTCACGAACGCGCCCTCACCGCAGATGCGGGCGCGCTCGTGCGTCTCACCACGGATGCCTCTGACTCCACACAGGAATCGATCTTCAATCTGGTCGCAGCTGCAAAAGTGCTCGACTGGCCTGCGATTCCCAAGCCGGGCCTCATTCCAACGCGCGCGCTGGAAGAGGGTGAGCAGTACCGCTTTCACTTCAACATGACCAAATGCATTGGATGCCGATCCTGCGAGATCGCCTGCAACGAGCAGAATGGCAACCCTGCCGAGATTCATTGGAGGCGTTTCGGAGAGATTGAAGGAGGCACGTGGCCGGAGACACAGCGAAGCTATCTCTCGATGGGGTGCAACCATTGCCTGGATGCCGCATGCCTGAAGGGCTGCCCGGTCGAAGCCTACACAAAAGATCCGGCTACGGGCATCGTCCTCCATTCCGCCGATGCCTGCATCGGTTGCCAGTACTGCGTCTGGAATTGCCCTTACAGTGTGCCGCAATTCAACCCGGAGCGTGGCGTCGTAGGCAAATGCGACATGTGCCACGGACGCCTTGAAGACGGCCTCGAGCCGGCGTGCGTGAATGCTTGTCCGGAATCGGCCATCGAAATTGAGATCGTGAATGTGGCCGCATGGCGCAACAATTATGCGACGGCTGAATCTCCGGGCATGCCAGCCGCCGGGCATACGATCTCTACCACGCGCATTACCCTCCCTGAATCCAGCAACGTCAAGTTGGAACGCGTGGATCTGGGCCACATTCAACCAGAGCATGCGCACCTTTCGCTGGTATTCATGACAACAATAATGCAGGCCGTCTCCGGCGCGCTTGTCTATGAACTGCTCGCCAAGAGCGCGTCTGCAATTACGTTGATCGCTGAGCTACTCATTGCATCTGTAGCCCTGACAGTTTCCGCGATGCATCTTGGAAGGCCGGCATACGCGTGGCGCGCATTGAAGATGTGGCGCCGCTCATGGATCAGCCGCGAGGTTCTCTTGTACAGTCTCTTTTTTGCGACGTTGAGCGCACTCACTGCGCTGTCGGTGGTGCAGATCATTCCGGCCTCTTCTCTTCGCGTTTTCGTCGACAGCTTTCCCGGCCTTCATTCGCTTCTGCGCCAGGAAAGCCTCCAGATCATCGGGTGGGCGGCTGCGATCTTCGGCATTGGGGGCACCGTGTGCAGCGCGTACATCTACCTGGTGCCTGCACGTCCTTCATGGAACATGATCCACACGCCTCTGGACTTTTTGCTTGCCACGGCGCTTCTGGGTTCACTGCTTGCGAGCGCGGTTTCTTCCGCCGGTCACTTGGCAGTAGGGTTACCGCTACTGCGTATGCTATCGCTCCCGCAGAGCGCGGTCAGTTTCCCGGTCTATCCGGCTCTCTGGTTTGCGGTTCTCTGGTTTTTGAACCAGGTTGTGCGCAGGGCGCGGCTTGGCTTCTCTCGTCTTTTTGAGCGCCGGGCAAGCGCGGCGCTCCTCAACACTGAGTCGCTTCAGGCAGTACTCTTCTCTTCATTTGCTTTTGTTGCTCTCGCGGCGTTTTCCGCTTTCGCGCATCTCCACGCCGCGGCCGCGGCTGCTGGATTTGCAGGCGTTCTGATGACGCGATATCTCTTCTTCGTCTCCGTCGTGCCTTTGAATATGGCGCTTACGTTCGTCCGTGGAGGCCGCCATTGAGACTCGCCAAACAAATATGGTCTAGCCTGCTTCGCAGGCTTGGCATTGACACACTCCGCGATAAATATAGCTACGGCAATGATCCGCGATTTGGCAAGGTATCTGCCTCGCGCGTGGCCGATTACTGGGTAAAGACAACTTGCGGGTACTGTTCGGTTGGCTGCGGCATGGAGGTTGGCGTCAAAGGCGGCAAGGCTGTCGCAGTGCGAGGCAATGAACAACACCCGGTCAATCGCGGTAAGCTTTGCCCCAAAGGACTAAGCGAGCACCACATTCTCGCCGCTCCCGGTCGTGCTACACAACCCCTATTGCGAAAGCAGGGGAAGCTGGTTCCAGTGAGTTGGGATGAAGCGCTCGACACACTGGTAGAAAGATTCCGCTCGACCCAGTCTCAATATGGGCGGCAGTCACTCGGCGTGATTGGCACAGGCCAGTTGGTTACTGAAGAGTTTTATACGCTCGGCAAACTGGTGCAGCTGGGGTTTGGCAGTTCTAACTTCGATGGAAACACCACGCTCTGCATGGCTAGCGCAGTCTCCGGCTATAAGCTGTCGTTTGGCAGCGATGGACCTCCCGGTTCCTACGCCGACCTTGAGACTGCCGATGTGATTCTGCTTATCGGCGCCAATATCGCTGACAATCATCCGATCCTCTGCCAGCGTCTGGAGCGGAACAAGAATCGCACATTGATCGTTGTCGATCCACGCGTAACCAAGACCGCGATGATGGCTGACACCCATCTTCCGGTTAAGCCGCGCAGCGACATCGCGCTGATCAATGGCATCGCGCATGTGCTTATCCGCGAAGGCTTGGTCGATCCTGCCTATATCGAAGCGCATACCGCCGGATACGAGGAGTTTGCCGAATACGTTTCCGCTTTTCATCCGGAATACGTTGCCAGGATCACGGGATTGAGCGAGCAATCAATCATCGACACCGCGCGGCTCTACGGAAAAGCCAAGGCAGCCTTTATCGGTTGGACGATGGGCGTCAACCACTCCACGCAAGGGGCGGTTACTGTAGCCGCAATCAACAACCTTGCTTTGATCACAGGTAATATCGGCCGCGCAGGCGCTTCGCCATTTTCAATTACAGGGCAGTGCAATGCGATGGGGACGCGGGAGAGCGGCTTTACTTCCAGCCTTCCCGGCTATCGCAAGTTTGAGGTCGCTGCCGACCGTGAAGATCTGGCCAGGTTCTGGAAAATTGATGCCGAGCGCATTCCCAAGGTGCGCGGCCTTGCCTATCCGGACATTATCGAAGGGGCAGTCGCCGGAAAGATCAAGGTCATGTGGATCATCGCCACAAACCCCGCTGTATCTTTCCCGAATTACGATGTGCTCAAACAGGCGCTGACAAGCGTCGATTTTCTTGTGGTACAGGACGGCTTCCATCCCACTCCCACGAGCGATTTTGCGCATCTCGTTTTGCCGGCCGCCATCTGGGGTGAAAAAGAGGGTACCTATACAAACTCTGAACGTCGAATCAGCAAGGCCAATGCCATCGTCGCACCGCCGGGAGAGGCTCGGACGGACTTCGATATCTTTCTCGATATCGCCAGACGGCTCGACATTGCCGACGAGTTATATCCAGAATGGAAGACATCGCACGATGCGTTTCTCGAGTGGCAGCAGGTGTCAAAGGGACGTATCTGCGACTACAGCCCATTTACCTGGCGGCAAATCGAGGATGAGGGCGGAGCGCAGTGGGGTGGTGAGCGGCTCTATCAGGATGGCGTCTTTCCCAACCCGGACGGAAGAGCGCGTCTGCATTGCGTTCCGTGTGAGCCATTTACGGAGCAGCCAAATGAAGAGTTCCCAATCATCTTGAATACGGGCCGCACGGTTGAGCACTGGCACACGCGCACAAAGACCGGCCAGGTTGGTCTGCTCAACACGATGGTTCCTCATGCATGGCTTGAGATGAACCCGGTTGACGCGCAGAGATTGCAATTGACGGCGCATGACAAGGTCACAGTGATCTCTCGTCGCAGTCGCGTAGCCGATGTTGAGTTGCGCATTACCGGAATCGTTGCGCCGGGGCAGGTCTTCATGCCTTTCCACTTCTCCGAGCACAACTCCAACCTTGTTACCCTGGGCGCTTTTGATCCCATCTCACGCGAACCCAATTTTAAGCAGTGCGCGGTGCGCGTGGAGCGAACAAAGTTCACGGTATTCGAGCAAGTCTCCAGGATGGTCAACGATACAGGCCGTGACGCAACGACAGATTAGCAGTCAATTGCTCCTCGGCATTTTTCAGCAAAGACAATGCGCCAGAAATGATCCACATTTTTTCGGAGTGAACACATGGCAACGCTAAAGACATTCATGAAGTCGGGACATCCGCCTACGCTGCTTGCAGCTTTTCTCTATTTTGATTTCAGCTTCGCTGTTTGGGTGCTGAATGGAGCGATGGGGCCGTTTATCTCTGATCAGTTTCACCTTACGCCGGGGCAAATTGGGTTGATGGTTTCTGTCCCTACCTTGGCCGGCGCGCTCATGCGCTTTCCTCTTGGCGTGCTCTCCCAATATATTGGCAGAAAGAGCGCGGCCATTGTGGAGATGTCTGCCATTGTCATCGCGCTGCTCTACGGATTCTTCTTCGTGAGGTCTTTCAACAACGTGCTCGCGATGGGCGTTCTTCTGGGCATTGCGGGGGCCAGCTTCGGCGTGGCGTTATCGCTTGGGTCGGGGTGGTTTCCCAAGCAATATAAGGGTCTTGCGACGGGCATCGCCGGCGCGGGCAACAGCGGGACGGCACTTGCGTCTCTGCTGGCTCCACGGCTTGCGATGCACTTCGGCTGGCAGACGGTATACGGCTTCGCTGCGCTCATGATGCTGTTACCGCTGTCGGTGATGATTCTCTTCGCCAAAGAGCCGCCCGACGTGGAACATCAGTCTCTGGCCCAGCATTTGAAATGTCTCTGGGAACTGGATGGCTGGGTCTTCAATATGATTTACATCATCACCTTTGGAGGCTTTCTCGGGCTGGCCACTTTCCTGCCCTCCTTCTATTACAGCCAGTTTCATGTCACAAAGGTAGAGGCAGGCTCGCTGACCGTGCTGGCCACGCTCACCGGAAGCTTGACCCGCGTTTTGGGTGGTTGGCTTTCTGATAAGATTGGAGGCCTTTGGACACTCGATATTGTATTTGTGGTTGCGCTCGTTGGTATAGCGGGGCTGATGCAATCCCCCTCGCTGTTGGTTACCACCCTGCTCTTCATGCTCTGCTTCGCTGCGCTCGGGGCCGGCAATGGAGCGACCTTTCAACTTGTTCCGTTACGCTGGCCTGCGGCCACTGCTGTTGCTGGCAGTATGATCGGCGAAATTGGCGCGCTCGGGGGGTCAATTCTTCCCAACCTCCTCGGCCAGTCGAAGCAGCGCACCGGCTCCTATAGCATGGGTTTTCTCATCTATGCAGGAATAGCAATCTTTGTTTTTCTTGTAATGCAGAACTTTGCGCGGATGTGGACAAGAAAATGGGTGAGAAAAGGCGGCAGAGCCATCGAAACGGTCTTGATCGAAGAACCAATCGCCGCAGACTAACCCGGAGGACAATCCTGCGTGCAGAGCATTTGTATCAGCCTTCGGGCTCAACTTCGATAGCGTTGATCAGCGGGTAATTTTTTACAGGCGAGAAATCCAGATCGAGCATTCCGTGTGCGGTGGGCTTGACGCCTTCGATGGTAATCACCGCAGCGCCGTCATTCTCGGCGCGCAGAATGTCGAAGTCCTTCAACAGCGTGGTGCCGTTGCAGTAAACATCGAAGACGCGGCTTCCAATGCCTCCCGGCCCGCCATTGCTTTTGCCAAACCATCCTTCAGAGAAATAGAGCCGGACGCGGTACTCCTTGCCTGCGACGACAGGAATGAGGTAGCGGAAGTGCCCATACCGCTCCCATTCAAAGAGCCGCGAATTTGCTCCGGCAGGGAGGTTATCGGGATGAAATGTCCTGCGGCCTCCTTGAAAAAAACGGTCAGGATGCCAAGCGTTTCCCTGGTTGTCGTGGACGACCGCTGGGCCGGCAAGCATTCGCAGCGGATTGCCTGCATCTGAAGCGGTAGCGGTCAGTTCCACAGCGTTGACAAAGGATCCATCCGAGGTAAAGTCCAAATGGATGGTGCCATCGCTCATGGGATGAATCCCTGCAGAGACTTTGCCGACAACTGTGTCATTTCCACCTGCTTCATCCACTACATCCAGGCTCACTGGAACGGCGTTGTTGATGGAAAAGTCCACCTGGCGCGCTGCTTCCTTGTCTCCGGCGGTGTCGGCAAAGAGCAAAAGGAGCTGGTAGATTCCCGGAGCGGCGGGAATTCTGCATTGGAACTGTCCCTCGCGTCCCTCGACAAAGATCTCCGGGTCGTCCGAACCTTGAATCAAGTGACCGGGATGAGAAAAGGCCGCGCCTCCCTTGCAGTACTGGTCGGTTGCCCAAAGCAGCCCGCCCGCATCCGTATAAGGATGCGCATTCGATCCGAAGCGAATGCGCATTGTCTGATCCGGCCCGCCGGATGCACCGGCCGAACCCGGCGAGGCGGAGGATCCAAGCACCAGATATTTCAGCCGATCAACGGCCCCCATCGAATGCTGGCGGAAGATGTATGTGCCAACCAGTGTCAGGAGAACTGCGGCAAGAATCGGAAGCGCCCAGATGTCCGTTCTTCGCCAATTCCAGCGCTGCGGTTGGGGTGCTGGCACAATTTCCGGCTGAATGAGGCTGGGCAGCGGCGAGGGGTGTTTATGCTCAAACTGGAGTACGTACTTGCCGGTTGGAATCCTGATATGGATTGGATGCTCTGCACCCTCAGAGGCGTAATACTGCTCCAGCTTCTTGCGCAGTGCGTGCGCGGTGACGCGAACAATCGTGTCCGACTGAGGATCAAAATTCTCCGGGCGGTTCAGAGCGTTTATGGCGATGCTGTATTCCTTGACCTCTCCGGCAGAGCCGGCAAAATACATTTCAGCTACGAATTTCAAAAAGTGTTGAAGGTTAGGCGCCTTCTTGAGAATTCCTGCATCGAGAACAGCTTCCAGTTCCTGTTTTTCTTCCTCTTCCCTGGTCCGGTTTTCTGGATAGGCCAAAGCCATGCGTTTACCGCTCCTTCACAAATGCAGCGGCGATGATTATAGTCCAGCGTATAGACGACAGGACAGGGCATTAACGCTACCGTTAGCAGCCACGAAATTTCCGAAGGAGAGAGATCCTGCAATTGCGAGGGTTCAAAATCCTTTTCGACACAACTGTAATCGTAAGAGCTATTTATATACCATTACCCGATGCGCCGACGGGTCCAATCTCTGCGTGAAGGCAAGCATTCACCTCTCTTTTGACAGTTCCGCTATCTGTTAATGAACTGCGACTCACTTGCCAGAAGTTTAGTCATGCGCGGAGTGTTGCGAAGTCACAATTACCAGCCCTGCGAATATCGCAAATTATGGCGCTGGCAGATGGAGTACGAATGTATCCCCCAACCCAATACCACAGAGGCACCGGCGCGCCTAAATTAAAAAAGCAAACAACCACATCCCTTCGCTTCTTCAGCCTGATATTCCTCTCGGTGATCTTTGCGGCCACCGATCTTGCAGTCGCGCAGAACAGCACGATTTTCGGCCCCAATGTCTACGTTTTTACACCCA
>CAZHKN010000119.1:0-14189 GCA_964532725.1 uncultured Occallatibacter sp. | reverse complement strand
GAATCGCATCCTGTCTGATTAGGACGGAAGAGAATGTGTTTTGTTTCCCTGGAGAGGCCCTTCTCGACATTTCACGACAAATCTCTTGCTTCGCGTACGAAACGAATTCAATCTTCGATAGAAACGCTGAACTCATATGTCGAGAAGCGTCGAGCGCCGCATCTTCGGGAATGAGGGGACGTCTATATGGGCAGGAGCTAACATGCATCTCTACCCTCTGATAGTCGCCACGGTCTACTTGCAACAGATGTGTGCGCCAACTCGCAGCAGCAAGGCTTCAGTTTGAGTCCCACTCATCTTGCAACCGGATTAGCTGTGCTGCAGAGCAGCCTGACCTTCATCGCCATCATGCTGGAACGGATACTTCCAACGGTCACATTGGTGATGCCTGACAAGGCCCCGCTGGTTATCTGCCTGTGGAGCGGATGCAATGGGCTAGCTCTTCGCATTCCCTATGGTCTTGCCCATCGTCAGGTGCCTTGACGAGCCAACCCCGAAAGTGACCGGTACACTGACATGGAACCACCGGATTTGGATGACAGTTCTCGACAAACAGTGTTCAGTGAAACGCGCGACAATAACAAGGTGACCGGTCTTGCCCATACCGATGCAGGTCAGTTGTCGCCTCTATTGCTTATCGATGACGACCGCTCGCTTGCTTCTTTGATCGCGGAGTATTGCGCGGCAGGCGGCTTCTCCATCACGTCGGCCCTCAGCGGCGAAGAGGGCATCCGTATGGCGCGCCAGCAATATTTTCTTCTGATCATCCTCGATGTCATGATGCCGGGTATTGATGGGTTCGAGGTACTCAAACGGCTTCGACGGTCTTCGAGCATTCCCGTTCTCATGCTCACGACTCGGAGTGCGGCAATGGATCGCGTTCAGGGATTAGAAAGTGGGGCTGACGACTACCTCGCAAAACCGTTTCAACCCGAAGAACTTGTGGCGCGAATCAAATCGATTCTACGCCGGGTGTACCCCCAAAAAGATCTTGTCAAACTCACCGCCGGAGATCTCATCATCGACGAGGCAGAACGTTCCGCCTCGATTAATAAGCAGCGCCTTGAACTGACAGGAGCGGAGTTCAGCCTTCTCAAGCTGCTTTTAGCCCATCCGGGCGACCCGTTGTCGCGCGAAGAATTGATCCCGCGGATCTTTGGTCGCGAGCCGGCGGCCTTCGACCGCAGCATCGACAATCTTGTAAACAACCTGCGCCGGAAGCTCGGACCGCATCCAGACGGAAGCGATCGAATCAAGAGCGTGCGCAACGTAGGGTATTGCTACACGGTCAACAGCGGCGCCGGGATTTCCTCATGAGAATCTTCATCCGCATGCTGTTCATCTGTTGGATCGTGATGCTGTTGCTTGCGGCCTCTGTGGCCTTTTTGCCGACCGCATCGTCGCCGCTGCAGGATGACCGCCAGCGAACGTTGCCTCTCCATGCCACTGAAGCATGCGCTAGACAACAGTTGGAAGCATATCGCTCTTTCGGTAAATCGGGACTTCTGAAATCTCCCTCGGACTGTCCGAATGATGCCCGGCTCGTGTCGGCAGACAACGGTACGGCGACCGATCTTGCGGGGCAACCTCTTTCTTCTGAAGAGGCACAGCTGGTGCAGCGCGCGGCGCATACCCATGCCACGGTGATTCGATATTTCCCCGACAGAACCATCGTTGCCTTCGAAGCCGATTTCGGCTCGCCCCGTTCCCCCATATACCTCGCAACCTTTCTCATGACACACCACCACTTAGTCATGGCGGTTGTCAGCCGCATAGGCAGACTTGTCTTCCTCTCCGGCATCCTTTCACTCCTGGTCGCTGCTTATTTCGTCCGTCCCATCACCCGTCTGAACCAGATGGCGGCGGCATTCGGAGGCGGCGACCTCAAGGCCCGCGTGAATCCCTCGCTAGGAAAACGCAAGGATGAACTGGGCGATCTCGGGAGGACCCTCAACGACATGGCAGAACGGATTGAATCTCTTGTGGATCGGTACAAGAGCTTTCTTGCCCATGCCTCGCATGAGCTTGGTTCACCCTTAACTCGCTTGAACATCGCACTGGCGCTCGCTAAACGCAAGGGCGGAAAAGAACTCGAACAAGAGCACGCGCGCATCGGGCAGGAGGCTGACCGCCTGAATAGCCTCGTTCAGGAATTGCTTTTGCTCGCCCGTCTGGAGAGTGGGAATGAACTCAGCCGGAAACCCATCGTCTTCGATATTGCCGCTGTCGTAGAAGAAGCGTCTGAAAACGCTGTGTTCGAAGGGCAGCAGATGAAGAAGACGGTCATCGTCACCAACCTCGAAAGCTTCCGCGTTTCCGGGTATCCAGATATCTTGCTGAGGGCGCTCGATAACGTCCTTCGCAACGGACTTCGGTTTGCAGAACACCAAGTAACGATTCAGGTGTCTTGCGTCGTCAAGTCCACGTCGAAGATGGGGATCATCCTGATTGAAGACGATGGGCCAGGAGTGCCGGAGGGAAGCGAAGAAGCGATCTTCGAGCCATTCATGACTGTCGCCGATGAAAGCTCGGCGGACACTCCGCGAGGCTCGGGTCTCGGCTTGGCGATTGCACGGCAAGCGGCAATCGCCAATGGCGGACGGATCTTCGCGCGCCGCCGAGCAAGCGGTGGCTTGGCAGTGGTGATTGAAGTCCCAGCGCAGAGGTAAACCCGTCTATTGCGGGACTGGGAAGGGCCTAGATTGCAGCATTCCATTGATCTGGCAAGTAGGAGACAGATTACTCCAAGGCGGGTCCAATGCCCGATCCTTGGAGTAAATCCACGCAGAGTTGTGGCTGTCGGTCCAGATAGCCTATTCCAGGCTTGCCTGCACCGTGCTGGCTTGGCTCAGGCTTCCCGATGTTGCGTTTACCGTTAGCGTGAACGTTCCGGTGACAGCCTGCTCCAGCGTACTGGAAGAGCCGCTGGCCAGGTTGTTGCTGTCGCCGCTATAGACGGCGGTCAGCGCATGTGTACCAACGCTGAGCGACGTGGTGCTGAGGGTTGCAACGCCGTTGCTCAGGTTTGTGGAGGTTCCGATCGAGGTCGTTCCGTCGTAGAAGGTCACCGTTCCCGTGGTCTTGTTGTTTGAACTCAAGGTTGCGGTAAGGTCGACTGCGCTGCCGGATGCGGTTTTGGTATTCGCCGAGGTAAGCGCCACAGTGGTGGCCGACTTTGCGCTGCCTCCGCAACCGGTAAGCCCAACGCCAAGGCCCGCGATGAGCAGAAACACCGGCAGTCCGATGCGGCGCATCCGCCGTGGCAGGCAGAGGAAGAGCAGGCAGGCCGCGCTGACCAGTCCCGAAGCACCCCAGAAACCTCGCGCCGATGCGCTGGTCCCGGTCGACGTACCCGGCGCGATCGAGGTGAGTGTGATCGAACCCGTGCCGCCTGCCGCGATGCTGGCTGGCGAGCAACTGACGCCTACCGGCAGCGTGCCCCCGCAACTGACGGCCACGGTTCCGCTGTATCCCAGGATGCTCTGGGTCGCAACCGTGACAGCGGCGCTGGAGCCGGCGGTGAGCACCAGCGGATTCGGCGTTTCGGTGGCGACGAAGCCTGGCGTTGTCACCGTGATGGTCACTGCGTTTGAGGGGACGCTGGCCCAGTTCGAGTCTCCGGAATAAACTGCGGTTACTGTGTTTACTCCCGTGGAAAGATAGGGCGCCAGCGTGGCCAGAATACTGCTGCCATTGCCGGTATTCAGGGCCTGTGCGGTCCCGATTGCCACTGCCGCCGCCCCGCCCACGGAATCGTAGAACTGGACGCTTCCCGTCGGAGCCACCGCGCCGGTCGACGCTATGGTGCTGGTGAGCGTGCCCGTCACGCTGCTTTGGCCGCCCACCGCGACATAGCTGGCGAGCGCCGAGAGAGTCAGCGTCGGGTTGCCTTGAGCCACGGCTACGGTCGCAAAGCTGCTCGTGCTGCCGGCATAGTTTGCGTCGCCGGAGTAGACGGCGTTTAGCTGCTGCGTTCCCGCGGAGTCCCATTCATAGAAGGTGGTTACCGCGCCGCCAGTCAGTTGAATGGGGTTAGTAGCCTGGCCCGCGGGGCTGTAGAACGTAACCGTGCCTGTCGGGGTCGGCGCGCCGCTCTTTGCCGCCGAGGGCGTCACGGTAATCGTGAACGCCGTCCGCTGGCCCAGGCTGGCTTTGCTCGCGGCGCTGACCAACGTCACCTTCGACGCCGTGGCGCCTGCCGTGGCGGTGATCAATTGTTCGTACTCTTCGAGGATGCCGTTGCTGTAATTCGCGTCGCCGGAGTAGGTGGCAGTCACCCAGTAGGTTCCCGCCGCGGCCACGAATGGAATCACCGCGTCGCCGCTTGAATTGATCGTCCCCGTTGCCAGAACCGCTCCCGTGTCGCTCCGGTTCAGCGTCACCGTGCCCGTGGGCAGCACGGCTGGATCGTAGCCGAAGTAGACCGTGCAAATGACGGTGGAACCGGCCGGCGGCGTCTGGTTACTCAGAAAGGCCTCATAGTTGAGGGGTCCCTGAGAGATGGTAAAAGGTGCAAATACCGTTGTTGTCGGATTGAAGCTCGCGTCTCCGGAATAACTCGCCGTGAAGTTATAAACACCCGGAGCATAGTCGCACGCTGTGTAGGGTCCGCAGGGTATGTAAATCTCGCCGGTATTATTCACCGGATAGGTTCCAATCGCGGTGGTTCCATTGAACAGCGTCACCGTGCCGGTCGGTATTCCCTTCCCGCTGGCCCCGGCAAGCTGAACTTGCAGATAGAAGTTCGTCCCCAGTTCGACGCCGGTCACTTCAACGATTGGATGCCTGCCGAGAATGGAGAACCGGGAGGGCGCCCATGCCGTCGCCGTCGCCGTGCTGGCCTCCGGCGTCACGGTCAGGGCGAGCGGAGCCGAGGTGCTTGCGCTATATGTCGAGTCGCCCGCGTAGTGCGCCGTGAGTGAATAGCTGCCGCCGGGCAGAGTGCTGACGGTGGCCTCATATCGACCGTTATTCAGCGTGGCAGCGAGAATGGGCGTGGAAACGCCTTTGCTTTCAGATTCGAGCAGCAGGCTGCCTGTTGGCGTCCCAGCGCCGCTCTCCGGCGTCACATTTGAAATGATTCGGACCCCGGTTCCGTGAACAAAGCTCTTGGACAAGGCGCCGAGGCTTGTGTTGGTGGCGGTCAGGGTCAGATTGGACCACGCGCTTACCAGATTCGCCGCATTCACCGAACCCAGTCCGCTGGCCAGATCGTAGCCTGCGGTCGCCGATTCTCCGGGCAGCAGAGCAAAGGTGGAACTGCCGCTGACCGGCGCCGTGCAGAAACTTTCGCGAGATAAGCAACTCAGCGCATTGGAGCCAAGCGTGACATCGTGATAGACGCAGGCGTTTGTCTGCGTGGGATCGGTCGCCGCACTCGAATCGCAGTTCAAGCTGGAGGCCTGCTGCGCGGCCAGCGCGTAGAAGCGATAGTTGGCCTGGCCCTGGAAGGCGCCGTTCTTTTGCTCTACAAGCGCCATGATGCCGGCCATGGAAGGCGAGGCCGCCGATGTGCCGCCGATGATGGTTGCCGAATCCAGCGTTATGGCGCCGCTGGCGTTCACCGTGTATTGGCACGATCCGTCATAGCACAGCAGGAATCCATCGTGCAGAGCGGCCGCGGCCAGCGAGAGATCGGGCAGATCGCGAGCGCCGTCCGCCGGCACGCCATTTCCAGACTGCCAGCTCGGCTTTGCGTATCCACTGACGCAGTCATAGAGTCCTGTCAGCAGGCTCGGGCCCGATCCATCGTAGGTGGAGCAGTTGCTCGCGCCACCTCCGCCGGCGTATGTGCCCTCGTCGGTGGGGCTAAAGTAGCAGTTGTCCTCAGATACCGGAAGATTTGGATTGCAGCTCTCATTCCACACCGCCTCGGGAATATAGCCGATGGCAGAGGAGAGATTGGCGCTTACCGTCTGGTTCCAGTAAGTGTTCGTGTTCACATCGTTGAATTCCGTACCGCCCACGGCCACGTTGTAAGGCGTGGAAGCCAGGCCATTGACACCCATCGGATAGTTGGTGGCAAAGTACTCGTTCGGAATATCGCATGCGCTCGAACCCGCGTCTCCTGAGGAGACAAAGACGGTAATCCCTTCGGCTGCCGCCTGCTGCCACAGCGCGTCATAGAAGGCCGTTTCCGTCGGGCCGATCCTCTGCTCACATTCGCCAAAACTGACCGACATGATCGGCGCAAGCGCGTTGTCCACAATGTACGATGCCGAAATGTCCACGCCGTCCGTGGTTGTTGTGGTAGCGCCGATCACCAGGTTGATCTTGGCCTCGGGAGCCACGGCTCCGGACCATTCGACATCGAGAACCGCTTCTTCGTCGTCGCCGGAGATTACGCCCGGATCGCTGTTGGCGTAGGTGATGGTTGGATCGTTGAAAGGCAGCCCGAAGACTGTGCGGAATGTTTCCACGTCGGACATGCTGATGTCCGAACGGCCCACCAGGGCGATGGAAACGCCGCTGCCGTTGGTGCCCGCGCTCACCAGCGGCGTGGTGTTATAAATGGTGGCGAAATCTCCAGGAGCGAGAAAGATCTCCTCCGGCGACCCCTGCGAGGTGAAGTCAGGCTGCACCAGAAGGCGAGCGTCGCCCCCGTCGGTGCTCACGCCCGCGATCGTCGTCTGAGCCATCCGCCGCAACTTTCCGCTCGCATCGCGCGCCACTTTGCCCACCCGGGTGTGCTGCGCCGGCTTCACAAAGTTGTTCAGGCTGACCACGCCCCCAACCATTTGGGCAAGCTCTTGCGGAATGGAAAGCTCCGTCGCATTGGCGTAGTGCGTCACGCTGGCCAACTTATAGCGATGAATCTCGGTCGCGAAGGCCGCTTCCACCTGGCTCGCCGTGCCGGAGAAACGGATCCAGTTCCTGCCATTGGCCACCGCTGTGACATGGAGTCCGCTTGCAGCAAGCCAGGTGCTTACGGTTTGCACACTACTCTCCGACACGCCGAAGCGCTCGCCAAACTCCGCCGGCGTCACCCATTTGCGATAGCTCGCGGAGTTCGGATTTTGCGCATCTTCCAAAAACTGCTTCAGCGCGGCCGTGTGCGCCGCGTCCGGCTCGAGCAGCAGCAGCATATCTTCCATCGGCAGCGCCGATTCGACGCGTCCCTCGTCGGAGGCGGCCAGCGCCTCGCGAGGCACGCTGCCCGCAAACGTGTGGCGCGCGGCGGCCTGGCTTGCTGCCCAGGCGCCTGCGGGAACGAGGAGAAGGAGTAGGAAAAGAGCGGTGAAACCGATGCGACACTGCCTGAACAAGTTCATGAAAGATTCTCCTGGGATGCTCCGGGGGTGAGCCAACAATGCCTGTTGCAACAACCTGGGCAACGCCGTTTCTGCGGCGCGCGCGAAGAGGTTTATAGCGAAACCAGGGAGGGTGTATCCCGCAAGCACGTCCGTCCAGTTGACGCGACCATCAGCGAGCGGCAACCTTGAACAAAACTCAACAGGACACAGTAACCCTGGTTTCGCTCTAGAGCAATGAAAAGCCGCGATTTTGGGGGAGGGTAAACGCGGCCCCGTAGAGTCAAACGATCGCTTCAGGCGCAGGCTGGAATGCCGGAAGCGGGTAACGGCTCAGAATGTGTGTGAAGAATAACAGAAGATGAATCGACATCCTTGCTCTGTAACGAGTAGATATAAAACTACTCTTTCGAGTAATAGTCCAAGCGATTCCGCCTTACAGCGCCAGCAGGCCGCGCTGAATGGCGATCACCACCGCCTGCGTTCTGTCCTGCGCCTTCAGCTTGTGCAGAATGCTCTTTACATGCATCTTGATTGTATCTTCGGTGACGAAGAGCATCTGCGCGGCCTCTTTGTTGCTCCTGCCTTGCGAGATCAGGTTGAGTACTTCGATCTCGCGATCGCTCAGGCGTCGCTCGGCCACCGAGTTCGCCAGCTTTTCGGCGGTCTCCGGCTGCAACGCCCGTCCTCCAGCGGCCACATGGCGCAGATGAGCGGCCAATGCCGCGCCTTCCACGCCTTTGAGCAGATAGCCCGATGCGCCGGCTTGAATCGCCTGATAAATCGACGCCTCGCCCTGCGCCGAGGTCAGCATCACCACCCGCGCCTGCGGGTCGATGCCGCGCAGCTTGCGCAACACCTCAATGCCGCTTTGATCGGGAAGACGCAGGTCGAGCAGCACAATATCGGGCCGCTCCGACGCGAACATCTCCAACGCCTGCTGGCCGTTTACCGCAAGTCCCGTGATGTGAATGCCGTGCCGCGAGAAAATCCCCGCCAACCCCTCGCGCACCATGGGATGATCGTCGACGATCAGCACCTTCAACACGCTCTGTTGCTCCGCTTCGCCGACTGTCACCCGCTGCTCCCCGCGCTCTTTCGGCAGCTTCAACCGGCTAGCCGCCTTCGCGTCTCACGGACAAGCTTCCTCAGCCGTCCCGGCCGCCATCGCCGTAAGTCAAGTTGTAGCACGACGGTCGTCCCCCGGCCAATTTCGCTCATGACGCGCAGCTCCATTCCAATGCGCCGCGCGTGTGTCCGCATCCCGGGAAGACCGAAGTGACCGGGCCGGCCCTGTTCCCGAGTCTCTTCGCTCATCCCCGCTCCGTCGTCCTCTATGCGGATAGCCAGTTGATCCCCGGCAAAACGCAATGCGACCGCGACTTTCGCCGCCCCCGCATGACGAAAAGCGTTGGCCACGGCTTCGCGGCAGATGCGGTAAGTCTCGTCGCGAACATAGGGTTCGATCTCTACCGGCTCGCCTTCGCAACTCAACTCGTACAGCGGTAGATCGCCCAGCCGGAACTCCGCGTCCAGATGCCGCAGGATCTCCTCCAGCCCTCCCTCCGGCGCGGCAATCGAGTAAAGACTGGAGATCATCTCGCGGCTGCGCCCGATGATCCCCCGCAGGCGCGAGGCCAGGCTGTGCAGCGAGCGTTGCGCAATCTCGGCATCCTCCTTCAATTGCAGCTCCACCAGCTCCAGTTGCAACGCTGTACCGATCAGGTCCTGGATAAACGTGTCGTGGATCTGCGACGCGATCCGTTCCCGCTCCATGGCCCGCTCCTCGAAGCGGAGATTCATCCGCTCCGCGCTGGCCTGGGTGCGCCGCCGCGTCACTTCAACCACAATCCCCACGCCCAGCAGCCCCATCAAAGCCAAGAACCATGCGGTCTGCCAGAAAAATGGCTCGACCCGCAGGGGCACGGCCACCGCCTTTGGGCCGGCAATGCCGGTTCGTCCCAGCGCCTCAACTTCAAACGAGTAATCGCCCGGCGGCAGGCCCGCGTACGAGGCCTCGCGCTCCGCATCGCCCTCCACCCAATGCGCATCCCAGCCGTTCAGCTTGTAGCGGAACCGAATCTGCTCCGGCGCAACAAAACTGGGCGCGGTAAAGTGAATCGTTACCCGGCGCCGGCCCGGCGCAATGTGAATCGGCCCTGCGCCGGCTGCCCGCTCATCCACAGTTACCTCGTCCACGATGGCCTGGGGCGCCTCTTGCCCGGAAGCGGTCACACTCGCCACGCTCGGCGCATAATTGGCCGCGAACCATAGGCGGCCATCTTTTCCCCGCGCCACGGTAACCTGCCCGATGGGCAGCACGCTGCGGCTCTTCAATCCATCCGCTAGCGTATACACTTCCGGCGTCACCGTCTTGCTCTTGCCCCTGTTGAGCGCCTCCAACTGCTCGTGAGGAATCCGGGAGATGCCTCCGGTGGTGGTCAGCCAGAGATCGCCGCTGCTGCTCTGTTCGATCCCGAAGATCGAGTCTCCCGGCAACCCATCCTGCTGTGTAAGCTTCCACTCAACGCCCTGCCGCGCGCCCGCACCAGAAAAGACCAGCCCCGCGGTCGTGCCCAAATACAGGCTGCCATCCGGCGCGGTGAAGATGCTTACCACCCCCTTCACCTCCGGCAAAATATGCGACCATTGCCCGTTGCGCCAGCGGAAGACGCCGCTCGATCCGCCCGCCAGCAGATCGCCGCCGCTCTCCTCCTTGAGGCTGGAGACCACTTTGTCCGCCATCCCCTCGGCAGCCCCGTAAGCGGTCAATTTGCCATTGCGGAGCTGGAAGACTCCTTTGCGCAGTACGCTGAACCACAGGCTGCCGTCGCGGGCGCGCAACGGCGCGGTGACATACCCCGCTGGAATCCCCTTGAGTGGCCGGTATTTGCCGCGCGACCACGCGAACAACCCGTAATCCGACATGGCGAAGACCGGATGCTCGCCCGCATCGGCAAAGCCGCGCACCTGCCCGGCGCGCACCCCTTCGCGCTTGCCAAAGACTTTCCACCGCACTCCATCCCACCGCGCGATCCCTTCGTCGAGCGTTCCTGCCCAGATCGATCCCCGCCTGTCCGCAAAGATGGCGTCGAATTGATTCCTGCCCGGCGCCAGTCCATCGCTGGCCGTAAAGCTCGTGAACGCCCCAGCATGGAGCCGCTGCAAGCCGGCAATCGTTCCAATCCAGATATCCCCGTCCCGATCTTCAAACAGCACGCGCGCGTCGTTGCTGTTGAGTCCCCCGGTTTTATCCAGCCGCTCGATTCGCCCATTCGCCAGCCTGGTAATCCCCTCCAGTCCGCCGCTGGCCATCCAGAGCCGCTCTCGCCGGTCCACCAGCAGACCCACAAACTCCTCGGAACCGCTCTTGGCCTGCCTTCGGAATGCACTTTTGTCCAGCAGAAACAGATGATGCCCGTCGCCGGCAAAGACCCGCCCGTCTGGCGCGCGATAGAGCAGGCGCACTCCGGCCAAAGGGTACTCGGCAACCGTTCGGTTCCCCGCGACCAGCAGGACGCGATCCTGCCCGGCGATCAGGCATCCGCCCGCGCCGCCATCCGCAATGTCCAAAACATTCTCCGGCGCTACGGGCAGCGCGTCTGTCTCCAATTTGCCGGAATCCGCATGAAACAGGGCATTTTGCGTCCAGACCCACACGCCGCCGGAGCCGCGCGGCAGCACCTCACGCACGCTCAGCGTCTTACCCTGCCACGGGATCGGCACAAATCCATGATCGTCGGAAACGAATAACCCGGCGGGCGTTCCCACCCACAGCCGACCCTTTGCGTCTACCGCCAGGCTGTAGATGTTGGACCGCAAAGCCGCTGGCTCGCTGATTTTCTTGAAATGAAGTCCATCGAAGCGCGCCAGCCCGCCGTAGGTGCCGACCCATAGAAATCCGTCGGGAGTCTGCGCGATGGCGGTAACAAAATCCTGCGGCAGCCCCTGCTCGCTCGTCCATGTGCTCAACGCCAATTGACGCAGGGGCCGCGCATCGCCCGCATCCAGGGCGCCCACCTGGCCGGCCAGCGGACCGGCGCCCCAGCCAACAGCGAACAGCACCGCCAGCACAGTGCGTAATGACAGTTCTTCCTCCCAGACCAAGCCGTCACGAATGGATTTCCTGTGCTCTTACCTTAACATTCTCCGCATTTGCGGCTCGGTGCTACCCTGTTCGGTAAATATTCGAATTCCCTTGTAGAATGAATACCTACCGAATGTTCGGCATATATTGGAACGAGAGGATTCCATGGCGCACCGCATCGTCAGTGACGAGGCCTTTCTCGCAACAGCGTTGGATCTGTTTCGTGCCTATGGGTTCGAAGGCGTCAGCCTGAAACGGCTTGCCGACGCGACTGGACTCGAAAAGGCAAGCCTGTACTACCGTTTTCCCGGTGGTAAGGATGCGATCGCAATGGCCATTGCCGAGGATGTCGTCAAGTGGTTTCAGGCCAACGTATTCGACCCACTCGCCGGAAGCGGGCCTGCGCGCAAGCGCGTATCTTTTGTCGCAGAGAGACTGCGGGAGTTCTATTCTAAGGGATCGAAGGCCTGCCTGATGGATGTGCTTTCAATTCCTGGAGGCTCCGAGGAACTGCAACTAGCTCTCAAGACAGCGATGCAGGCCTGGGTGAGTGCATTTGCGCAGATTGCAAAAGAGAGTGGACATGCTTCAGGGGCGGCACGTTCCAGAGCTGAGGAAGCAATCTTACGTATCGAAGGCTCCCTCATCCTGGCAAGAGTTTTGGGCGACACTGCTTGTTTCGAACGTGTACTTAAGATGCTCCCTGATATGTTGACTGCGGCCTGACAATGTCTGCTGCCAAAGATCGAGGAACGCTTGCCGCAGCACGGGCTTGCGGCCGCAAGTCCTCGGCTAACTTCAGGAGAGCGCGGGATAGCTCGTGTAGCCGGCAGCATCTCCTCCGTAGAACGTCGTTGGGTCCGGCACATTCAGGGCGGCTCCGAGCTGCAGCCGCCTTGGTAGATCTGGGTTGGCTAGAAAGGCGCGGCCGTAGGCGACAGCGTCGGCATGCCCGGTCCGTAATGCTTCTTCTCCCCTGAGCCTGTCATACCCGCCATTCACAACGTACAGACCCTTCCAAAGCGTTCTTAGGTGAGCGGACAGGGCAAGATCCTCCGCGCTGCTTCCTTTGCTGTTCTGCGCCGTTTCAACGATGTGGAGGTACCCGAGCTTATAACTGTTGAGTCTTGCAACCGCAACGGAGAAGGTTTCCAGTGGGTTGTCGTCACTCATATCGTTGAAGCCACTCGTTGGAGAGATGCGCACACCCACCTGCCCGCTATCCCAGACTTCCAGCACCCGCTCAAGTGCTTCCGTCAGAAAGCGGACTCGATTCGACGCAACCCCGCCATATTCATCGGTTCGTCGATTCGATCCTGTTTTGAGAAATTGATCGATCAAATACCCATTCGCCGCATGGACCTCGACTCCGTCAAATCCGGCTTCTTTCGCGTTGCCGGCTGCCCGCCGATAATCGGCCAAGGTCTCTTTGATCCCACTTGCCGTCAAGGCAACCGGCTCCGAAACCTGTGCCAGACCGGTGGCAATCAATGTCAGGCTATTGGCGCGGATTGCGGAGGGAGCTACTGGCTGTACATTGTTCGGCAGCAAGGACGTATGAGAGATTCGGCCGACATGCCACAACTGAAGAAAGATTCGGCCTCCACTCTTATGCACGGATTCCACGATTCGGCTCCACGCTCGCACCTGTTCCGGGGAATGAATCCCTGGAGTATTGAAGTACCCTTTGCCCATCGGCGAGATTTGCGTCGCCTCGGTGACGATGAGTCCTGCCGAGGCGCGCTGCGAGTAATAAGTCGCCGCAAGCTCGCCCGGTACGCCATCTGCGTCTGCGCGGTTGCGCGTAAGGGGCGCCATGAAGACGCGATTTGCCAAGACCAAAGACCCAAGCTGAACCGATTCGAAGAGAGTTGCCATTTTTTGTGCTCCTGTTGATTTAGCGACGCAGTGAGTTGTTTTTGATGGGCTGGCGATGAAGGATCCCTGTCAGGTTCGACACGCTCGCTCGGTACCTTGACGAATTTGACTAGGTTCGACCCCTGTCATTGAGTCGGAAAATCGCTACAACCTGTCTCATAAATAGCACTCTGCAAATTTTCCGACTGTGAGACCCGCATCAAAGCGGGTTGAATGCACTCCGCGAGTCAAAGAATTTGGTTTATGAGACAGGTTCTGCCTTCTCTGCTCGCAGTTCCTTCCAAACACCAAAAGCAGTGAACAATCCGAGAAGGAGAACAACAACGGGAATCACAGGGGTCTTGATACCGAGAGGAAGAACGCTCGCAGGCACCTGAGGCTGCAAGTGAACATAGATTGCCACGCCCATCTCCGTGAACAGGATCAAACACGCGATCAAGAGGAGTAGATTTTTGCTCTTCGCGGTCAACGATTTCCAAATCCATGGCAGTAAGAAGAGGGTGCCGGTAATCATTTCTGTCACTTTGCCCGCGAGAATCGCCTCGTGAGGTAGATGACTCTTTTGAATCTGGATATCAAACCATCCACGGATTGGCTGAAAGAACTTCAGGAATCCGAACATGAACATCCAGACTCCGAGGAGCAGCGATAGACCCTTGATTGGGCGGCTAGACATTTCTTTCTCCAATTCCCGATTTTTGACTTCCGGCGCCAGTGCGCTCCGTAAGGCTTGTCTTCTTAGACAGACAAGTCTGTCTTGATAAGAATGAGTATAGACAGACCAGTCTGTCTTCTGTCAAGATAGGTTCGATGAAACCACAGAAAAAATCCGATCCGCGAGCGAGAATTCTAGCGGTAGCCGACCGCCTCTTCTACGCTGAGGGGGTCCGCGCGACCGGCACCGAGAAGATCATGTCCCTCGCCGAGGTCGCAAAGGCGACCTTCTACCGGCATTTCGAAAGCAAAGATGCCCT
>CAZHKN010000118.1:0-14279 GCA_964532725.1 uncultured Occallatibacter sp. | reverse complement strand
ACACAATAGACCCCGCGCCTTACGCAGCCCTCAACTGCGCCAGTGCAGCTCTACCGGCCCATCCAGCGGGTGCTTTCCCGTTCCTTCCAGACGCGCTTGCTTCAGCGCGAAGTACCATTTGGCCGGCTTGTCGGCGTCGTCGATCAGCATCAGGCTGGGATTGTGCTTCAGCCCCTCGGCCTGCTCAATCATCGTGACCTGATCTTGCCGCACGAATTTGGCGCCGAAAAACTTCGCAATCGGCAACACAAACGGCACATGATAAAAAACATTCCACGCTGCGACAACGTCGATGCGGCAGGTTGAGCCGGTAACGGGCGTAACAGTAGTGAGGCTGCTAAACCACTTGTCGCCGCAGCGAATGGTTTCAGTGCGCCTGTTCGGCAAAACAAAGTCGATAGTTGTTTCGACGGGTTGTCCGTATACGCCGAGTAGCTTGTACGGCGCGGAGTTGCCGCTGGGCGCGTGGGCGCTCATGCGGAAGCCCTCAGGAATCGGCTCGAATTTCTTGGTCTTTTCGCGGATGCTGGCGCGCGAACGCCACCACCAGGCCTGATGCACGAATGGGCCATGCGCCGGGTCCATCAGGCCAATGATGCCGTGGTCAACATTGCAGGGGAGGTCGGCGGTAAGAAACGCGGACTTATAGCGCGCGCCGAATTTGGCCACTTCAGGAACAGGGCGTTCCACGCCTCTTCCCCATTTTCTGGATTCTGGCCCCGTCGCATTCTCAACTGTTTTTCCGCTGCCGGGGCTGGGGATGAAGACCCAGGCATGGCCGTCGCGCTCCTCGCAGGGGTAGGCCGTTGCAAAGATCCGAGTTGCGTCCAGCTTGTCGTGGCTGCTGAGGGATGGAATCACGGCGCACTGGCCGCTGCACGGTTCGAACTCCCAGCCGTGGTATTTGCAAGTGACGCGAACACCGTCGAACCAGCCGGCACTGAGGGGAATGCCGCGGTGTGGGCAACTGTCGCGCAGGGCAAATACGCGGCCATCGGCGCGACGGCCCAGCACCAGCGGAATATCGAGCAGCATCGCGGTGGACATCTTGCCCTTGCGCAGCGTGTCGGTGCGCAGCGCTGGATACCAGTCGTCGTAGATCAGTGTCGTAGTCGGACCCTGAATGCGCGCGCCGGTTTCGGTTGTGGTTAACAAGGACATTTTGAACTCACCATAGCATCCGGGGCGAGGTCGATGCCAGCCGGTCGGGAACCGATCAGATCTCAAATGCCTGCTTAGGATTACGTGGATTCACCAAGATAACCTTATCCCAATCATGCTGAACATTCAGAGACTCCATCTGCCCGTCATTTATGTGGTCGATGAGGACAAGCCACCATTCCGGATACTTTTTCCTCACGCCTGCGACTTTGCGACTTTTTTCTTGGATGCAAATCTGAAGATTTTCGGCAAGTTTAGGGATTACAAATCCGTTTGCGTCCCGGTCTACACATGGGCCTGCAACGAAGCAATAAGAATGAGCATTGCCAAGAGGAGTTAGTCTTAGATGAAATCCCTTTGTAATGACAAACTCTGTACCTTCTTCCCGTCCGCTCCGAAAGTCCTCAAGCTTCTTGCGTATCGCTTGGAAAAGTTGACACATGCTGAGGAGTAAGGGTCGGCTAAATCTGTAATCCACCATCCAACTCTGACCCGCAGTTGGAGGGCCTAGGGACTCGAGAAGCTCGGGCATATGCTCCATGAGCGGAATCCGGAACTCTTCGAGTCCGCGAGTTCCTGATTCGGACACGAAATTCTGATTGAGGCGGCGAACTTCTACAGCAATCCTCTCGTTGATAGCAAAGTCAGGGGGTTTCTTATATCCCTCAGGTTCATAGACTATATTGCCCGGCTGCAGCGATGAGAGATACTCTTTTGCCAATGTCTCAGAAGCGTCCACGTATCCTCCCTCCTATACGCTAATAATTTACATTTCAAATGTACTCTGGAATGCGCATTAATGCAGCTTCGATCAATATGCCGTACGTTGTCGCACAGCAGATAGCTTCAAATAACTACTACGCTCTATCTGCTGGACGGCTCACCCGGTTTCTGCAGCTTGCCGCCCAGAACCACGAACCGCTCGCCGCGCCAGATGATCGTGTTACCAGCAAAGCCCGCTATCCAGAGTCCCATCTGCACCAGATCGCGTAGCGGGAGCAGCCAGAGATTGGGCAAGACCTGATGATCGCCGAGGACCGCCGTGCCGGCCTGCATGGCCAGCGCCAGCCGCAAAAAAAAGCTCATGCTCAGCAGCCACAGGCTCAACGGGCTGAGTCCGCTGGCCAGCACGTTGAGCAGCGCCCAGCAGAGTCCATACGTAAAGACCAGGCCGATATAGCCGCCGGGGCGGGCGTCGCGGACGGTGCGCGCCCAGCGCAACTGGTGCTCAATGAAGCCGCTCCAGTTATAGGCAGGGACGCTGGTTTCGACGACCTCGGTGCTGAGCGCGACGGAGTAACCGGCGCGGTCGATGCGGACGCCAAGTTCGTAATCGTCGGCGAGGTGATCGACCAGCGTCTCCAGGCCGCCGATCTTTTCGAGAGCTTCACGGCGGACGGCAAGCGTGGAGCCGAGTCCGTAGTGCAGGCCGCCTTCAAGCAGTTTCGAGAGCAGGATGCTGGGCTGAAAATCGGTCGAGAGGCCGAGCGATTCGAATTTCGAAGCGAGCGTGCCGTGGGCGCGGCCCCGATAAAGAGCGGTGACTAAGCCGACGGGCTTTGTGCCGAGACGCTGGAGTGAATTTTCCTCAGGGGCTAAAGCCCCCTTTATTTCGTTCGCTTGATTGGCACGACTGAAGTCATGCCCTGATACAAAGCCGGCCATCACCCGCTCCAGATAGCGTGGCGAAACGGTGATGTCGGAGTCGTTGATGAGCAGGAAATCGTATTGCGCGTGCGGATAGAGTTGAATGAGCGTGCTGACCTTGCCGTTGGTTCCGAGGCGCTGTGGCGTTTCGATTAGTTGGATCGGAAGGTCCGGAAACTCGGCCTTCAATTGCTCGACAGCATCGGCGGCAGGGTCATCGGGGCTGGAAACGCCGAAAAGCAGTTCATATTTGCCGGGGTAGGTCTGCCGGCAGTGGCTGCGAAAAGCATCCATCATGCCGGTGTCGATGCCTTTGAGCGGCTTGAAAACGCTAACGGCTGGCGTGAAAGCCTGAAGGCGCGTGCGGCGCGCGCGCAGGAAAACCTGTGCCGCCACCATTGCCGCCAGAAAATAGCCCATGCCGGCCACGGTGAGCGCCGTGGTCACAATCTCCACGGCTTGTGCCAGTGTGTGTTCCATCCAGGGGCTAGTTTATCGCAACGACGATCCCACATCAGACTTCGGCGACCAGTTCGATCTCTACCAAAACGTCTTTGGGCAGGCGGGCGACTTCTACGGTGGAGCGGGCCGGCGCGGCAACACCCTCCGGCGCCAGATAGCTCCCATAGACGGCGTTCATTGCGGCGAAATCGTTGAAGTTCTTGAGGAAGACGGTGGCTTTTACCACTTGCGCCAGGCTCGAACCGCCAGCTTCGAGAATTGCCTTCAAGTTCTCCAGCGCCTGACGTGTCTGCTCAGTGATGTCGCCAGTGACAACCTGTTGGGTCGCAGGGTCGAGGGCAACCTGTCCAGCGGTGAAGACCAGGTTCCCTGTGCGGATGCCCTGTGAGTAGGGACCGATGGCTGCTGGGGCGGAGTTGGTGGCGATGACGGTTTTGCTCATGGGATGATTTTAGAGCATTTCGGAATATACATAGACTTTTTGAGAGCTGTGAAAGGTGGCTTTTTCTTGAGAAAAAGCCACTTGAGCGTGTGCCTTCGGACTACAGTAATTCCGAAATGTTATATCGGCTCAGCGCCAAGCTGCGAGTCAACCTCATTCGGCCAAATCCGCAGGCGTTCGCGTCTCAGTCTGCGGCGAATGCGGCTTCTTCGACACGTGTGCGCTCAGTAAGCCTGACCGGGTAGTAGGCGTTGCGGTTGTACTGGTTGACCATGCGATTGGTGTTGAAGTAGCTGCCGTTGAAAGCGAGAGTGGTGCGCATCAGGCGTGCCCAGCGCTCGGGAGCTTCGAGATAGAGCGGGACCACGGATTGTTCCAATTTGTGATAAAGCGCAGTTGCCTCGGCAGCATCGTCTGCACCGTCTTCGATAGCCCAGCCGGTGACGCCTTCGATGCAACCCTCAATCCACCACCCATCCAATATGGACAGGCTGGGAACGCCGTTCAACGCGGCCTTCATGCCGCTAGTGCCGGAGGCTTCGTAGGGGCGGCGAGGGGTGTTGACCCAGACATCGACGCCGGAGGTGAGCAGTGCGCCCAGTTCCCAGTCGTAATTTTCGAGATAGATCACGCGCAGCACATCGCTGGAGAGGTGGGCGGCGGTCTCGATGACCTGATGGATCACAGCCTTGCCGGGCTGATCCTGGGGATGGGCTTTTCCGCCCATCAGAATCTGCAAGCCGCCTGCTGCTTGTGCAATCTCCACCAGCCGGGCGGGATCAGTGAAGAGCAAGCTGGCGCGCTTGTAAGTGGCGGCGCGGCGGGCAAATCCCAGAGTGAGGACGTTGGGATTGAGCACCAGGCCGGTACGTGTGGCGACTTCGGTAAGCAGTTCCTCTTTGGTGCGGGCGTGTGCGGCGAGAATCTCGTGCTCGGGCAGATCAATGGCGTTGCGGAGGTGGAGATTGTCGCGACGCCATGCAGGAATCCGCTCGTCGAGCAGGCTTTGAATCGGCTCAGAGACCCAGGTAGGCGCGTGTACGCCGTTGGTGATGGACTGGATGTTGAACTCAGGAAACATCTCCTGAGAGACTTTGCCATGCTGCAAGGCGACGCCGTTGGCAAAACGCGAGAAGCGTAACGCGAGCAGTGTCATGTTGAGGCAACCGTCGCGAATGCAGCCGAGCTTCTCCAGGCGCGCGGTGCGTTCGCCGCCGAGAATGCGGATCGTCTGCTCGGTCGAGAAGCGGTCGTGGCCCGCCTCGACCGGTGTGTGCGTGGTGAAGACGCATTGCCGGCGGACTTGAGCGATATCGAATTCCGTGACCACGGACTGGGGGCCACCGCCGAGCTGGCGCTCCAGAAGGGTGAGCGTGAGCAGCGCGGCATGGCCTTCGTTCATGTGATAAACATTTACGTCCAGGCCGAGGGCCTTGGCCATGCGCACACCGGCCATACCCAGGACAATCTCCTGCTGGAGGCGATAATTGGAGTCGCCGCCATAGAGATGGTCGGTGAGGGTGCGATCCCAGGATGAGTTGCCGTCGATATCCGTATCGAGCAGATAGATGGGCACGACATGGCCGGAACGGCCTTCAAGATCGTAGCGCCAGGCGCGCACGGTCACTGGGCGATCCTCGATGGAGACGGTAACTCGCGCCTTCTCCTCCGTGCAGAACTGTGCCGGATTCCACGGCTGACTCTCTTCGCTCTGCACTCCGTTGGCGAGATGCTGCTCAAAATACCCCTTGCGATGCAGCAGCGAAAAAGCAGCCAGGGGAATATTCAGGTCGGCTGCTGAACGCAGCGTATCCCCTGCCAGAACTCCGAGTCCGCCGGAGTAGGTAGGCATAGCCGGGCAGATGGCGATTTCCATTGAAAAATAGGCAACCAGGCTGGAGGAGGAGAGCGTTTCAAATGCAGAAGAAACAGGAGAAAGAGGTTGCATGGTCTTGGGGTCTCCGCACGGCTTCTACAAGAAGAAGTCGCGATCAGGGAAAGTATTTCAGGAAGGCCGCGCAGTGGCTGTGTGCCGAAGGACGAACTTCTGATGAGCGAAACTGAGGCGATTTTAACAGGGAAATGATGAACCATTCGCAAAAAGGTGGTCAGACCGCAGTTGAGTAGATACCGGGCGGACGCAACGTGAATTACTTGCGTCATAAGTTTCCTGTCGCGCAAATTGAGCCAGGAAGCGAGTTCATGCGAGGAAAGGACTTGTTTTTGGTACTTTAGGGACTGTAAATCTTTGATCGCCGTGCTCAGACGACACCGGGCAGGTCAAGATGCGGAGTACTCTGAGAGGCATGCGGACAGCGTACATCGGAATGGGCGGAAATCTGGCGAGTTGGGCCGGAGTGCCGGAAGCGACCCTGGTTGCTGCTGCGGTGCGGCTGGAGTCGCTGGGGAGGGTTACGCGCAGGTCTTCGCTCTATTCGACGGAGCCTGTGGGTTTTGCTGAGCAACCGCGGTTTGTGAATGCGGTAGTTGCGTTGGAAACGGATTTGGAGCCACACGATCTGCTGGGCGCCTTGCTGGGGCTGGAAAAGGAGTTTGGCCGGGACCGGAAAGCTGGGTTTGCGAACGGGCCGCGGACGCTGGATCTGGATATTTTGTTGGTGGAGAAAGTGCAGATGAGCGATGCGGATCTGGAGATTCCGCATCCGCGGCTGGCCGAGCGGGCGTTTGTGCTGGTTCCACTGTGCGAGATTGCGCCGGATCTGCTTGTACCCGGTTATCGAGAGACTGCACGGGAGCTATTGGCCTCCCATGCCGGAAAATCAAAAGCGAGGACAGCAAATGATTCAGAGGAGATTCTCATGATACAGAGCGCTGTATGGATGCCCCGTTAAAATCATTTAGTGCGACTCGATTTCAAAATACAGAATACGACAGAAGTGGGTGGGCGGCGCGGTGAGCTTGCGTTGCCGCATCGAACGATTCAAACACCGGTATTTATGCCGGTTGGGACTGCTGGAACCGTGAAAGCCGTTCCGCAGGATGTGCTGGAATCGCTGGGCGCGGAGATTATTTTAGGCAATACCTACCACCTTTACCTCCGCCCCGGCCACGAAGCGGTGCGGCGCATGGGCGGACTGCACAAGTTCATCAGTTGGCCGCGGGCCATGCTGACGGATTCGGGCGGCTTTCAGGTCTTCAGCCTCAGCCAGTTGCGTAAGGTCACCGACGAAGGCGTGCGCTTTCGGTCCCACCTCGACGGAAGTTCGCACTTCTTTACCCCGGAGCATTCCATTGATGTCCAAATCGCGTTGGGCGCGGACATCGCGATGGCCTTTGACGAGTGCACCGAGTATCCTGCTGATCGCAGCCGCGCAGAAGAAAGCCTGCGCCTCACCCTGACCTGGGCGCAGCGGTCCCTCGATCACTTCCGCGCGCATTGTCACGAAGTTCCGTGGCATGAGGAGCTGGGTGGCAGAAGACAGAGCTTGTTTGGCATCGTGCAAGGCGGTATGTATCGCGACTTGCGTCGCGAAAGCGCGGAGCGACTGATCGGGATGGACTTCGACGGTTACGCGATTGGCGGGTTGAGTGTGGGCGAGCCGCGCGATTTAACTCTGGAAATGATCTCCGAGGTGCTGCCGCTCTTGCCCGCTGACAAGCCACGCTATGTAATGGGCGTGGGTTATCCCGACGAGATTGAGCAATATGCGCGGCTCGGCGTAGATATGATGGATTGCGTGCTGCCGACCCGCGCCGCTCGCCACGGGCTGCTCTTTACCAGCGAGGGGCGGCTGAATATCAAAGGCAAAAAGTATGCCGAGGACCAAGGCCCGCCCGACCCGGCCTGCCAATGCATGGTCTGCCGCCGCTACACCCGCGCGTATCTGCGCCATCTGATGCACAGCGGAGAAGCGCTGGCCGGTACGCTGAACTCGATTCACAATCTGGCGTACTACCTGGGGATTATGGAGCGGGTACGTGGCAGCCTGGAGCAGGTCAGTACGTCAGCGAGTTAACAGGTCTGCGGGCTAGCACATTGACGCGCGACCCGCGAGGCGAGGATCAGCGTAACGGCCGTGCCCAACCACAGAATGATTCCTGTTCCCATCGCGGTGACGCCCTGCAAGTGCTCTGCCGGTACACAGAGAACGCTGGTAATGGCCCACCCGGTGAGCAATGATCCTGTCACGTAATTCAATGAATTGCGGAAAAGCCGGGCCAGAGGAAAGAGGTGCAGCCCGGTAATAGCGGTAATGGCTGAGAGGACATAGGCATCAATGTGCAGGCGACTGAAGGAAAAAGCAACGATGCCGATTGCAATGTATTGGATGATGTTGATCCGGCTGAAGGCTTGCTTTTCCGCCGCATCTTCCGCCACGCGCGGCCAGCGTTTGGCCTGGTGCAAAACGTTGAAGGCCGACAGAAGCAGCAACGCCAGCCCGAGCAGCACCGCAGAGACGGAGGCAGAGTTAAGAACCTGCCGGATGTAGAGCGCGAGGAGAAGCCAGAGAGCGCCGAAGCCGGAAAAGAAGATGGAGCCGATCGCCCGACCGCTGAGTTGATTTGCAGTAATAGATTCTTGCATGGTCTTTCTCCTTTTGTTGCGAAGCTGATTCAGTTCCGGCCTGCCTGCCCAGCGTGAGCAGTGATTGCAAGGCTCGGCCAGGCGGGGTCTAGACTTGTACCGGTTGACTCCGGTGCATTTGCAAGAGCAGCAGCCCCGCGGTTCCCCAAAGCACGGCCGACATGCAGAACCCCACCCACTGCTGCCGCGTGCCGGCATCGTGGACCAGTAAACACCCCAGCGCGCCAAGCACGGCGAGAGATCCCGTCCAGTAGTAGAGAGGCACCTCAAATACACGCGCCAGCGGAATGAAATGTAAACCGACGATGCCCGCTGTCGCAGTCGGAATCCAGGGGCTCAGGCCGTGGTTTGTCAGCAGCGCGGAGCAAAGCGCAATCAGGACGCCTTCAAGTCCAAAGATGATTCCGAAAAGCATGCCCGCATGTTTGCCCTTTGCCGCTGCAACGGGATCTCTGAAACGGGGCATCTTGCGAGTAGCCGAAAGCCGCAGGACGCACAGACCGAGCAGCGTGACGGTTGTTGCGATCCCCGCCGGAATGGACCAGCTGGGATGTGTGCTCCATTGGGCAAGCGCTTGAAGGCACCACCAGGCGCCAAAAAGCGTGAGAATTGCCGCTCCTGCCGTCATGTAGCGGATACGCACTGCTGAGGACACAGCTTCACCCAGCAAAGAGATGGAAGACGAATTCCCCGACCGAATGGTTGCGCCGGGAAGATTACTTGCGGTTGGCATCTGCATGGTTTTCTCCCTTGTTCGCTATGGGTTGATGGCCGCGCCAAGCAGTTGTTTCAATGCCTGCACGTATCCGGTGAGCGCGGAGCGGCCAGAGTCAGTCATGCGGTAGAGGGTTTGCGGCTTGCGCTGAACGAATTTCTTCTCTACGGATACGTACCCCGCCTCTTCAAGCTTGAGCAGTTGCGCGCCCAGGTTTCCGTCGGTCGAGCCGGTTTTTGCGCGGAGCCAGGTGAACTCGGCTTCTTCAACACCGGAGAGCAGCGAAAGCAGGGCCAGACGCAGTTTCCCGTGAATGACAGGATCAAGCTCCGGCAGCTCAGACATGGATTGTATCCCGCTGCTTGCGCTCGCGCGCTTCGCAGATCATCCCGTAGACGCCAAAAACGATCTGGCAGAAAAATAGGGCAACCAATAATGCAATGAGGCTCTGCCTTGCAGTGCCGACGCAGGCGATCACCGCTAGCATCCACCAAACCAGCGCGCAGCCAAACTGCAGTTTCCACTTGAGAATCATGCTAGAAGCCCCGTTGGCCGTGCCCAGCAATGTCCCGATCACAGCTATAACCAAGTTCGAAGTGGATAGTCCGCCTATGCCCAAAGACGGAAGAAGAACCATGAATGAGATTCCCACGGCGATCCAGACAGCAGTAACAGAGCGCCCCAAAGTCGTTGCCGGCAGCGAATTCTGCTTACGTCGAGCTATGCGACCTACGATGACGCCGACCGTGATGATTACTGCCGCCATTATCGTGACATTGGCGGCTAGCGAACTATGGTCCCCCAAGGCGGACCAAGCAATGGCCGCATAGTAGGCGACGCCCCACAAAACAAAGATCCAGCCCCAGCTTTCGGTGGTTCGCCGGCCCTCGGCGATCATGGACTCAATCAAACCCAGTCTGTCTTTCAGTTCTTGCGTAGTGCTCTCTTCCTGCATTGCCGTTCTCCATTGAATCGTTTTGCGCTTGCATAACCAGATAGGATTCGTTTCCTCAGAAAATACATGGGCGAGATCCCAGGCTCAAGGCTGATGCTGAAGAAGCATATCGACGCTGTGGTGGGCTGGACCTTCGCCCATCGCAACTTCGGTCGTCTCCTGCCACTCACCTTTGGCGGTCAGGTGCATGGTGTTCACGACATGCGCCGGACCAGACTGAAAGCCCCAAGAGAAGCCAGTGACCAGCACGGTCAGCTCCGTGTCTACGTAATGGCCGTCGTGATAGGCGCGAAAGCGATACGCATGGGTCGCGTCGTCAAATGAGACTGTGGCCAATGCCTGGAACAGGACTTTGCCGTCCGAGCCGGTGGATTTGCCTTCGATGAGCAGCACGAGGCCGTCGAGTTTGTACTCAATATTTTCGGTTTGCGTCAGGTGAAGGGGTTCCCCTGGGCCGCGAACAACGGTGATGGGGCCGGTCCAGCGGCCCGCGAGAAAAGAGAGCTTCTGCATGGCTTCGCGCTGGATGTCCGTACTATTCGATGGCTGCTGCTGCGCGTCGAGGGGGAAGCTGGGCGCGAACTGGAGCAAAATCCCCATGCAACCGCTGAAAACGAGCTGCGGCACTGTGAGCCGGTTGAATGCTGGTTTCATAGGTGGCCTCCAAGGGTTAAATTTGGCCTGAAATCTGCGAGATACTCTCTCGCGAGAATTCAATACTAGGAGTACTCTATAGTATAGAGTACTCTATAGTATAGAGTACTCCTAGTCAAGGATATTCTAGGTTTCGTTAATTTTTGCTCTTAAGACGCCTCCAATTATGCGCCGTGAGTCTTCGCTACAGCACAAGGAATGAAATTCTTATAGAAACGGATCAAGGAATCGCGGGTGCGTTCGGCCAATTCCGTCCAGTCGCCTGGAGAGCGCTGGCGGAAAAGCCGCGCGTTTGGATACCAGGGGGTGGTCTCTATCTTCTGCATCCAGCGCCAGTCGGCGTGGTAAGGCAGCAAAATCCAGACCGGCTTGCCCATCGCTCCGGCCAGATGGGCAATGCAGGTGTCGGTGGTAATGACGAGGTCGAGCGTGGCGACCAGAGCCGCTGTCTCCGCTAGATCAACGTCTTTGCTGGAGCCGTCCCAGACGAAGAGATCGCTTGGCAGTGCCGACAATTGATTGGTTGGCTCTCCCTTCTGCAGCGAAATCCAGGTGATGGATGGTGCGCGCAGCAGAGGCAGCAAGCTGGAAAGCTGTGTGGAACGGCGACCGTCTGCCTTGTAGCGGGAATTGCCAGCCCATGCGATGCCGATGCGAGCACCGGGCCGAATACTGGGAAACTTTTGATACATTTCTACAGTTAGCTCCGGATCAGCTCCCAGATATGCGCCAAACCAGGGGACAGTCTGTAGGGTGGTGCCAAAGACCATCGGCAGGCTCATCAGCGGGCACTCTATATCGAAATCCGGCGGTTTTTGGCCAAGCTGGGCAATCTGGGCCAAGCTGGCACACACTGTGGGCAGCGATCTCATAAGCCGCTCAACTGCCGGCTGGACCTGCAGGATAGCTGTGCCGCCGCGGGTTGCGACCAATGGGAGATAGCGGCAGAACTGGATGGTGTCGCCCAGCCCCTGCTCGGCATGGAGCAGCAACCGACGACCATTGAGAGCTTCGCCCTTCCAGCGCGGCTGGGAAAAGATGCGCGGGCTGCGATGCACCTCACGAAAGTTCCAGCGCGCCTCGTAGCCCTGCCAGCCACGCTCCCAATCGCCCAAACGGAGCCGGGTCATGGCCAGATTGTATTGCGCGCCGGGGCTGTGCGGCTCCAGTTCTACGGCTCGCTCGTGGGCTGCAACCGCCTCATCAATCCTGTCCAGATCGAGCAGGGAATTACCGCGATTCGAGGCAGCGGCATGGTGACCTGCGGCTTCCGCTTCTTCAAAGGCTGCTACTGCTTCGACAAACCGTCCCTCGCCGTGCAGCAGGATTCCCTTCATATTGAGCGCTTCATTGGGATAGGAATCGTGGGCCAGAGCTTTGCGGAGCCACTCCCACGCGGCGGCAAAATTCTTCCGGGAATTGTAGTGCTGGCACCAAGCAATCTGGGTCTCAACCTGATCAGGATTCAATGCCAGCGCTTTGCCAAGATGTTGCTCGGCTTCTAAAAAGCGGCTTCGTTCCCTTTCCAACTGCGCCAGCATGAGCCAGCCGGGAACCAGATCGGGGCGTAACTGAATGGCGCGGCGTAGAGCGGCCTCTGCATAAACCTCGCGCCCCTGCTCCCGCAACAGATTGCCGAGGTTCAGCCATGCGGCGGCAAAGTCCTTGCGCAGAGTGAGCGCGCGACGATAGCGAATCTCAGCTTCCTTCTGCCTGCCGAGTCGCGACAGAACAAATCCCGCGGCGAACTCAGCTTCCGGCAGTTTCGGACGCAGCGATAGCGCCATTTCGTAGCAGACCAAGGCGTCGCTGTCGCGCCCCAAACACGCCAGTGCGTGGCCGAGGCCCATCTGCGCCGGAACCAGCGCCGGCTGTTTCCGAAGAGCCAATTCGAATTCGCGGATTGCCGAGGGTGCGCGGCCGGTAGCGATCATCAATTCGCCAAGCCCCATGCGGGCCAGGGGATTCATCCCGTCAAGACGGATGGCTCTGGTGTAGGCCTCTTCCGCTTCGGCGTTGCGTCGCGCACCCTTGAGTGCCTGACCGAGCGCCACCCAGGCTACGACGATCCCAGGCACCGCATCAACGGCGGCCTGAGCCATTGTGATCGCAGCTTCGGACTGGTTGCTTGCCAGGGCCACCAGGCTCATCCCGATCAACGCCTTCGGCTCGCGCGGATTCTCTGTCAGCGTCTGCTGGTAGCCGAGCGCGATCTCGGTGAGCCGTCCGGTGAGCATCGCAGGCGACATTCTTCGCTGAGCCTCGTCGGCTCGAGTTGGAAAAATCAAAGCTCAACTCCGCCTGAAAACCTCGCCATATGGTATTGACATTAGGTTGAATGGGAGTTGAGACTCCAGTTGAAGATGTGAGAAAGAGAACGAGAATCAATGGGCATTCCCAATTTTGTGTAGATGTGCTCATTCGGAACTTCACAGCTTTCTCATGGTGGAATAAAAGAAACGGAACCGGCGTTCAGAGCCGGTGCATGACGCCCTCGACAAACGCTCCAATCAATCTTGCTTCACGCGATAGATAATTGGAACCATGCTGATTCTTGCTTCCGCCTCGCCTCGCCGCCGCGAGCTGCTTACCCAGGCCGGCTTCCTATTCAAGGTACATCCGGCAGAGATCAACGAAGACCTGCTCCCAGGTGAAGAGTCCGCGGCCTACGTTACGCGGCTGGCCCGCGAAAAGGCGGAGGTAGTTTACTCGCGGTTATGCGCAGGCGTTGAGGCAGCAAACAATCTGGTGGTGCTGGGCGCGGATACGACCGTGACGCTGGACGGAGCTATTCTGGGCAAGCCCCAAGACGCAGAAGATGCCGCACGAATGCTGCGTCTATTATCTGGCCGTGAACACCGGGTAGTTACCGGCATAGCAGTTGTGATGGCCGGGAAAACCGAAGCGGTTTGCGAAGCGACGACGGTTCAGTTTCTGCCGATAACAGCGGATGAAATTGCCGTATATATTGATAGTGGCGAACCGATGGACAAGGCAGGCGCTTACGCGATTCAGGGACGCGCCGCCCGCTGGATTCCGCGCATTGAAGGCTGCTACTTCAATGTTGTCGGGTTACCCATTGCCTTGGTTTCATCGCTGCTCAAACCCTTGGTTGAGAGCGGCCAGGAGGTTTCTTCATAGCTTGACCGTGATCTTCGCGCCCGTATACTCAACAGTCTTGTCAATCACAGTGCTTTCGCCCGCTCCCACTCCATGCTCTTTGCCGGCAAGAACTATTTGGAAGACATGCTCGGAGAGCATTCCGGGAAAGCTGCCATCGCGGGCTCCAAGGGTCAGCGTCCGTGCTGCGTCGTCCCAGTGCAGGGCGATGGTGGCGTGCGCTCCTTTCTCGTAGCGATAATTATCGTTCTCATCTTCATAGAAGATGAAATCTCCATCTGCGCCCGGATAGATGCGTAATTCGATCGGGTCGGCGGGTTTCTGGGTAGACCACTCTATTGAAGGACCAAATGGAATGATCGAACCGGCGCGCACGAACAAAGGCAGCTTGCTTAACGGTGCTTCCGTATTGATTCGTTTTTCACCTTCGATTTTTTCGCCGGTCCAGAAGTCATACCACTTGGCTTTTGGGAGATACACCTGACGGCTCGTCGCCCCGTGCTGAGTAACTGGAGCGACCAGGATCGCAGGCCCAAACAAGTATTCATCGCCGGTGTTCTGGGCCTCCACATCATTG
>CAZHKN010000117.1:0-14338 GCA_964532725.1 uncultured Occallatibacter sp. | reverse complement strand
CTACTTCAACTACTTTACCGAGATCGAAGAGCGCTTTCAGCAGCGGCGCGGGTCGCTCTTGCTGCTCTCAACTCTCGACTGGGCGCTGATCGAGACTTGGCGCGAAGCAGGCATCCCGCTGGAAGCGGCTCTGCGCGGCATCGATGCGGCCTTTGACAAATATGAAGCCCGGCAAACGCGTGGGCGCATGCGCCGCATCAATGGACTTGCCTGGTGCGCACAGGCTGTGATGCAGGCATCCGAAGAGTTGCGTGAAGCCGCTGCGGGAACAGCCCCTATATCGGCCAACCCGCAGGAGTCCGGCTTTGAACCGGAGCGCATTGCTGCTCATCTTGAGTCGGCTGCGGCCATATTAGATGCGGCAACCGTTGCTGCTGAAGTGTGCGCGGCCATCGGAGTGCATCTTCGAGAATTGGCTGCCGGAGTACGAGCATCGGAGAGTTCTGCCAACACCCCGATGGATTTGGAAGACTTAGAACGAAAACTTACCGTATTTGAAGATAAGATATTTGCTACATTGAGGTCTATCGCTCCCGTGGAGCTGCTCCTTTCGCTCAAGGAGCAAGCGGCGCGTGAACTGGCTCCTTTTCGCAGCCGCATGGGTGTGGTACAACTGCGTCAAGTCGAACAGCAATTCGTGAACAAGCGGCTGCTGGAGCACTACAACCTCCCGCGCCTGAGCCTCTTTTACATGAGCGCGGCATGAAGCAACGGAAGAACAAACCCGCAACGCAACAGCGCCCAACCCCGCAAAACACTATGCCGATCCTTGTTCAGATCGAAAAGCCCGTCTACGGTGGCGCATTCCTCTCGCGTGTTGAAGGCAAAGCGGTCTTTGTTCCACTTACATTACCTGGAGAACAAGTACAGATTCGCATTGCACTGGACAAGCGCGGATATGCAACAGCCGAAGCAGAAGAGATTGTCACTGCCATGCCGGAGCGAATCAAACCCGCCTGCCCTCACTTCGGCGTCTGCGGCGGCTGCCATTATCAACACTCGAATTATGAAACCCAGTTGAAGCTCAAGCAAGCGATTCTGCGCGAGACACTGGAGCGTGGCGGGGTTACTGTCCCGGATGAGATTGCCGTTCTTGCCGCGCAGCCCTGGGGCTATAGAAATCGCATACGTCTGGCATTCGATGCCACCGGAAATCCCGGCTATCGTGGAGTGCGTTCACATGCAGTTATTCCAGTGAGCGAGTGCCCGATCGCCGCGCCATTGCTGATTGAAGCCGCGCAGGCTACTGCGTCGATTCTCCGAAAATTCGCCTTGCGACCCGCAGAGGTTTCTCTCTTTGCAAATGCCGGTGAAACCGAAATGTTGGCCACAATCTACGTCGCTGGCAGAACCAAAGTTCGCTTCGACGAAGTTACATTGGCAATCCAGGAAAGGATTCCTTCACTTATCGGCGCGGAGTTAGTCGCAGAAGGACGAGAGGGAACAGCGCCGCGCACGGTCGCGCAATGGGGAGCCACTTCTCTCACCTATCACGCCGCGGACTTTAATTATCGCGTCGATCACGGCGCTTTTTTTCAGGTCAATCGCTGGCTCGTGGATTCACTTGTAGAGAAAGTAATTGCTGGGCACAACGGTGCTCTGGCCTGGGATCTTTTTGCCGGCGTTGGACTCTTTGCACAGCAGCTTGCCGCTCATTTCACGCAGGTGGTTGCAGTCGAATCCGCACCGGCCGCAACAGCGGCTTTAAAAGAAAATCTACGTGGAAGCTCAGGCGCCGCAGTCTGCGCCACAACCCTCGATTTCCTGCGCCGCAATCAAAGCACCACACGCCCGGATCTAATTGTCGTTGATCCTCCGCGCGCAGGTCTCGGCTCAGAAGCCACTGCACTTCTCGCCGCCATCGCCGCTTCCGCGCTGGTCTATGTCTCCTGCGATCCAGCAACGCTCGCGCGCGACCTGCGCGTGCTCCTCGCCTCCGGCTACGCTATCCAGTCCGTCACCCTCGCCGATTTGTTTCCGCAAACCTATCATCTGGAAACAGTGGTCCAATTGCGCCATTCCTGATAGGCTTGACGGCCAGAGAACCTTTCATCCTGCGATGCGCGCTGGAATCCCCACCTCCGGGCAAGGTCTACCTGCTCCAGCCGTCGCCGGACTCGGCGCCGCACCGCTCTTTCATGCAGCCTGGCTTTTTGCTCTAGGAATTACATTGACACGATGGCTCTGGCTACGGCCCAGCCTGGTCTTGATCGCTCTGATGCTCATTTCTGTACTGTGCGGAATTGCAGCATTGCGCGCTCAGCGCGTTGTCGCTCTGCCATTGGCCGTACTCTGGTTGCTGCTCGGCACATGGTGCGCGGAGATGGAACAGCACCCTGCCGCTGCGCCCACACTGCTCCAACTCTCTGACGGTCTATTGCGCACTGTTGAAGGAACAGTCTCCGATGCCGGTCCAATACGCAACGAAACTGAGCAAGACCTCGATGTAACTGAGCCGGCCTCCACTGAGCGCCCCTCGCAGCGAGTCGATCTGCGCGTCTCGTCCCTCGAACTTGTTACGGATGCCGAGGATTTCCAGAGAAATACTGACGGCGGTGTGCGCCTCGCGGTTCGCTGGCCGGCCATCTCATCCAGCCCGCGGCCATTTCGTTGCGGCGACCGCATCCGCGCCGTGGTTCGTCTCTTGCCGCCGGAGACCTATCGCGACCCCGGAGTCTGGAGCCGCGCAGATTTTCTACTCGACGAGGGAATCACCTCTACAGCCAACGTCAATATCGAACGCATTGAACGCATCGGTTCTATGCCGGGCAGCATATCCCTCGCCTGCCGCATCCGCGGATTGCAGGAGGCGTCGAGCGCCCGCCTTCTGGCCCTACCTGTCGCCATGCGCCACCTGCCCGCGGCGCTCCGCCTCACGGAGGACGACGCCGTCCTGCTCTCTGCAATGGTCACCGGAGACCGCACCTATCTCACCCACTCCCTGCGCGTGGGCTTTGAGCGCACCGGCTCCTTCCACATGCTGGTCGTCTCCGGCTTTCATCTGGCCATCGTCGCGGCCTGCGTCTTTTGGGTTACCCGCCGTCTGCGCCTGCCGCGTGTTCCCGCCACGCTCATCACTATCGTTGCCACTTTCGCCTACGCGCTCTTTACCGGCTTTAATACGCCTGTGCAACGTTCGCTATGGATGGTCACGCTCTATCTCCTCGGCCGTCTCATCTACCGCGACCGCTCGCCGATGAACACCATCGGCTTTGCCGCTTTGTGCCTGCTGTCGATCAGCCCGCGCAGCCTCTTCGACTCCAGTTTTCAAATGACGCTGCTGGCCGTCGTTTCCATCGGCGGCATCGCCACGCCGCTTCTGCAAAGCACCATCCATCCCTATCTCACCGCCGCGCGCAGTCTCAGAATCGTCGAACTCGATGTAAAACTCGCCCCGCGTCTGGCGGAATTCCGTGTTATTTTGCGGATGGTCGCCGAGACATTACAGGCGCTCATCAGCCGAGGGCGCAAAGCCTCTGCGTTGATATCCATAGAAGAAACATCTCACCCGCAGCTCACTTTGTTTCAAGGCGCCGCACGAATAGCCGTCGCCGGATATCAAGCAGCCCGCCATGGTCAATTTGCCGAGTCCATCGCCTGGACCTTCTTTCCCTGGGCGGTGCAGTTCGTACTCCGTATCGCGGAGTTGATAGTAGTCTCCTGCGTGGTCGAGCTGGCCATGTCGCTCCCGATGGCGCTCTACTTCCACCGCATTACCGTCTTCGCCCTGCCGGTCAATATTTTCATCCTGCCGCTCCTCGCATTGCTCATGCCCGCGGCACTGCTTATATTACTGGCGCTCGCCGTTTGGCCCGCAGTTGCCGTCGTTCCTGCAATCTTTGCGGCCATTGTTCTCCATCTCAGTGTCGGTATTGTCCACCTCTTCAGCTCGATTGCGTTGGCCTTTGGCGATTTCCGCATTCCAACGCCGTTAGGCTGGCAATCGGCAGCCTTCGTCGCGCTGCTTAGCGCAGCCAGTTTTCTCGCGCACCAGGCTTATCTTTCGGGCGCACGCCGTACCCGCCGCCTGGCCTGCATCGCTCTCATCGCCGCGGCAGTTGCAGCCATCGCGCCGCGGCCCGTCGATCACCCGCATGATGCACTCCTGATGGAAGCCATCGATGTCGGCCAGGGCGATTCCCTCCTGCTCATCACCCCCGACGGCAAGACCCTGCTCGTCGATGGCGGAGGCTTTGGCGGGGGTCCGCGCCAGGCTCCGCAGGAGTTCGACATCGGCGAGGAGGTTGTCTCGCAGGCCCTCTGGGCTCGCGGTATTCGGCACCTTGATGTCGTCGCCCTCACTCACGCCCACTCCGACCACATGGGCGGCCTGCCCGCCGTGTTGCGCAACTTCCATCCGGATGAGTTCTGGGTCGGCAACAACCCCCGTTTCGGCGCGTACAACGCATTGCTCGATGAGGCCGCCACGCTCCACATCCGGGTTCGCTCACTTCGCGCTGGCGATGCGCTCACACTCGGCAGTGCACAGATCAATGTCCTCGCGCCCATGACCAGCTACCAGCCCGGCCCAGAGCCAACCAACAACGACTCGCTGGTAATGCATGTGGCTTACGGCGCAACATCGGTAATGTTAGAGGGAGATGCCGAAGCTCCAATCGAAGAAGCGATGCTTGCCGAGCCGGGCTTGCAGAGCACGCTTCTCAAAGTCGGCCATCACGGCAGCATCACCTCTACGCGCCCAGAGTTCCTCGCGCGCGTCAATCCGCAGTGGGCTGTCATCTCCTGCGGCCTGCACAACCGCTACGGTCATCCCCGCTCTGAAGTCCTCGAAGAGTTGCAAGCCGCGCACGTCCGCACCTTCAGCACCGACATCAATGGCGTTACTTGCTTTCGGCTGGACGGGCGAAGCGTCGCCCAGGATCTTTCGTGCAGGGCGGCGCAAGCACCTTAAGGCACCCTCGTATGAATCCCAGGCGCTCTGCTACGCCCCGCAGCCGCTTATCTTTCGTCCAAAGCTGCTGCCCTGCCTCAGCAAGGCTGAGGCAGGGCAGGTGCGCGCCGATCAGGTCGATCCCTCGGTTATACAGTGAATGCGACTTATTCATCTGCCGCACCTCAAGCAGTTGCGCCACCGGCGCTCGCGGCAAATAGTCCCAAAAGGTAAGAATCTTAGCACGGTCTCGCGGCAATCCCAACGCGAGTTCCGCGACAATGAATGGATGAAGGGCGCTTTTTCTTTGGTCGAACAGTTGCCGCATCTCTGCGTTGTCCGGGCAGAAATGATCAACCAAACGAAGGTATCCGCCAGAATCACCCAGCGCCGTAGGCGGCTCGGTATATCTTCCAACTCCGGCATCGTTCCGCCCAGCGCTGCCGGCATACTCGAGCTTTCCCGCTCAATCAGCGATTTCAGTGCCTCCAGCGCCAGAGCCGTCTTCTCAATCATTCCGGTAAATTCCTGGGCCGTCCGCTCCAGATCGTCGTCGAGTGCAAGTGTCGTTCGCATCGCAGCCCTAACGCACTAGTTGTGTAGTCCCGGTTTGATTGGTTGGATTGAGAGTAAATCTTTGTGGTTCATTTTGCCTGCATTTGCAGATGAATTCATAGGCGGTAAGGCCGCCAAGAGTCTCATCCGTTTGGCAAAATTATAAGCGTCGTTCAAGTGCGTCCCTAGCTGGCTGTGGTTTTCGTAGTGGTAGCGCTGGATGGTGACTTCTTCGATAGTTCGGTTCATGCAGTGGGCTTGGCCGTTTGTCCAAGGGTGATTAGGTTGGGGCAATCGAGCAGAAATCCTATCAGGGGGAGCCGAAGGACATCCCTCGGGAGCTGAAGCCCACAATTCTATTGCGCCTTTTGCGGCATGACTGAAGTCATGCCCTGATACAAAGCCGCTTTAGGAAACGCGTTCCACCAGGTATCGAGCTGCGGGAATGCAGCTTCTTCGGCTCCGCTGAAGTACGCTTCGTTCAGAATGACGGCTCATCTCTCAGGAGATAACTCACCTTTCGATAGAAGTTTTTGCATGGCGTAGTGAGAGCTTTCGCATTGCGTGATGAGGCTGCGAGAGGGTTGGGCTGCGAGCGCAGTGCGGAGAAGAAGTACTGCGTCTTCTGTAACGGAACTACTTTCAGGATCACTATTCCCGTTAGACGGTCGCTCACTTACCGGTTGTTCCGGAGGTATCGGCTGGAATTCAAACCGAGTAACCCAAGGAGTAAGTGTGATGGAATCGAACTTTGCATCGCATCAACAGATTCATCTTGTATCCAGAGAAACAGAAACGGCAATGGATGCGCCCCTTTCCCACGATCTGTTGCACTGGGAATGGCGAAGCGCCTGCCGTTGGTTGGTATGCCTGAGTGTATTGCTGCTGGTTTCCGCGGCGGGGGTGAAAGCGCAAGATGACAATGAGAACAGCACTCCGACAGCGTGGTGGGTATACTCCGGGCAATCGATGAGTGAGATCAGCAATACGATTACGACCAAGAATGCCAGAGTTATCGATATATCGGTAGACAATCCGAACGCTTTTACCGTGACCTATGTGCAGAATACCGGCTCGTACGCCCGGCAGTGGTGGTGGTATGTGGGGATCGATGCGGCAACATTGGGGACGAACCTTACGAACAACCACGCCCGATTGATTGCGCTGAAGGCCTACGATATTGGCGGCGGAAATATACGGTTTGCCGTTGCGATGATCGCGAACACTGGCGCGAATGACAAAGCCTGGTGGTACTACTACGGGCAGACGCCTGCGCAGATCGGCAACCTGGTGAAGGCTAACAATGCCCGGCTTACCGCGCTGCAGTCTTACAGTTCAAACGGCCAGACGTTGTATACGTGCATCATGATCTCGAACACCGGCAGCGATGCAGCGGGCTGGTGGTGGTACTTCAATGTGAGTCCGCAGGCAATCGGCAACTCCGTCTCTGCAAACAATGCACGGCTGCTCGATGTGACTCCGGCGGGCAATGGAAATTTCAATGCGGTGATGCAATCGTGTTCCGGCGGCTGCCCGGCATGGTGGTGGTATTACGGCCAGTCGATGAACGGTGTTCTTACGAATGCGCAGAACAATGGCGCGCGTTCAATTACGACGGAAAGCTATCCGGGCTGCAGTGGGGGGGAGTGTTTTGTCACGGTGATGATCAGCGATACTCCGGCGGACATTACGGCCTGCGATCCCAGCGGTTGCATCTCGGAAGCGAAGCTGCAGGCCAACATCTGCAACACACTGGCAAATAAAGTTGTAGGCTACTCGTGCCTCGTGGGTGGGCTGCGGCCGATCTCCGGAGGGCTGGCGCGGACGAGCACGAATCCTCCCGCGACGGCGATGACGCCGAGCTTGGTTACAAACATTGCGAGCGTGAGCAAGACGATGACCGCGACGGCGATTCTGCAATTGCTGGCGAAGAACGGGCTGACGATCAACACGAAAATCTCGCCGTATATCTACCCGGACTGGAGCCAGGGAGCGAATATCAACCAGCTCACCTTCAAGGAACTGCTGACGCATTCGTCGGGCTTTGGCCAACTGCCGAATGGCGCCTGCGGCAACGACATTACTTACTCGGCGCTGGAGACGATTGTCGCCGGCGGAGTTACAGCGTCGAATATCGGGCAGCCGCAGTATGGCAATTGCAATTTTGCGTTGCTGCGCGAACTGATGCCGGCTTTGCAGGGGCAACCGCTGACGAATTATCCCAACGGATCGCAGCGCGCGCAAGTAAGCTCAACCATGTACATCAACTACATGAACGCGAATGTATTTGGGCCGGTTGGAGTGCCGGTGAGCGAGTGCAAACCTCCGGCTGGAACTGGCGATGTTCTCTCGTATCCGTTCCCCGCAGGCAATACATCGGGCGATGACTGGGGCGACTGGTCGCTGGAATGCGGCAGCGGAGGCTGGGTGCTGAGCGCGAATCAGATCTTCGACGTGGTGAACAATCTTGCCACCGGAAACACGCTGCTGACCGCCGCGGAGAAGAAGCAGATGTTCAGCGATTGCCTGGGATGGGACTGCGCGGTGCGGTCGGACTGCCCGAGTCCTTACGTTTGCAAGAATGGCGATTTGGGCAATGGGGCTGGGATCAACGTTTGGACCTATGCGGGCGTTCTCAAATGCAACGTTCCCGTGGTTGTGGTGGTGAACTCTCCGCTGCCTGCGCCTTACCAGCCAGGGGAGGACATCATTGGCCTGGTTCTGAACGCGTACAAGAACGCCACCGTACCCGGCACTGGAGCGCCCTGCCCATAGCTGTGCTCGTTGAATCGCGCGCGGCCGGTTTGACCGCAGTTGCCTGGGAAATCTCCGGGGAACTGCGGGCTGCGCGCCGGCAGCTCAGGCGGGCTTCTCCGGCCTGGATATGGGCAGGCGTACCTGGAAGAGGGTTCTGCCCGGCTCGGATTTGAAGGAAATTGCGCCGTGATGATTGCGGACGATGCGGTAGACAATGTCCAGGCCGAGCCCTGTGCCTTTGCCTACCGGCTTGGTTGTATAGAAAGCGTCGAAGACGCGCGCCTGAGCTTCGGGAGGAATCCCGGTGCCGCTATCGGCAATCTCGACCAGAATATTCGCCCCCTCCATGCACGTCCTGACTTCCAGAGTCTTTTCGGGGGTATGCCACATGGCATAGATTGCGTTGTCGATCAGGTTGGTCCAAATCTGATTGAGTTCGCCTCCGTTGGCCCTTATCTTGGGCAGGTTGCCGTCGAAGTGGCGCTTTACCTCCATGTTTCCATGCTTCAATTTGTACTGGAACATACGCAGCGTGACATCAATGCCCGCTTCCACATCCACGCCCTCGGTGGCGATGTGATCCATGTACGAGTAGGACTTGACGGCCTGAATCAGGTCGGCGATGCGATGCGATGCCTCCTCAATCTCCCGTGTGAGATTTGCCTCCTCGAGATCGGCGGCCAGAATATGCAGTCCATGTCCGGCCGACTCGGGAGTCATCAGCGGCGCCAGTGGTTCGATTTGCGCAGCTTGAATGCCCGCTTCCGTCAGCGCCGCCGCTACTTCCATTGGCAGTTGGTGCGCTTTCAGCCATTGCGTCAGCTCTTCCTCGCGGTCGCTGCGCTCCAGTTCATCCAGCCGCTTGGGATTGCGCACCGCCTCGGCAATCGTCTCGTTTAATTGCAGTATGATTTTCTGTGCTTCCGGCGGTATAACTTCTCCGCGGTTGGCAATGGCATGTTCACGGCGAATTACGAGCAGCTCTCGCAAACGCGCAGAGGAGCGAACCACCGCGGAGGCTGGATTATTCAGCTCGTGCGCCAAGCCGGCCGAGAGTTTGCCCAGGGCCAGCATCTTGTTGGCGCGTTCGTTGCGCTGTTCTGAATCCCGCACGCGGTCGATCATGCGGTTGACCAGCTTTTCCGCAAGGCACGGAGCACGATACACCAGCTCCTGCAGGTTTGAGCGGTCCATTACCAGCGCGCGGCTCTTCGTGGATGCCACTCCTGTGCCGCGATAAACGGTCAACCGCGAAAACGGCAGAACTCCGCCCGCATGACCCGGCAGCATCACATACGGACCGCCGTAGAGGTCGCCCTCGCGCTCAAAGCGCAACTCGCCTTCCAGAACCACCAGGAACTCACGCGCCTCCTGGCCGGGCTTGACAAACTCTTCGCCCTCTTCGTAGCAGCGGATTTCAAAGTGCTCGGCAAGCCATTCCAGCGCCTCGTGCGAATCTTCCTTGAAGAGGTCAAGCCCGGCGAGCTCTTCCACGGTGACGGTTTTGCAGTCTTCAGTCATAGACGGTTACCTGTTGGCCAGATGCTGGCGAATGAAGTACAGAACAACGGAACCCTCGCCCACGCTGTTGGCAACGCGGCGCACTGCGCCATCGCGGGCGTCGCCCACGGCAAAGACGCCGGGAATGTTGGTTTCAAGCAGGTAGGGGTCGCGCTGGAGCTTCCAGCCAGCGGGCCTCTTGCCGTCCTTGAGCAGATTTGCGCCGGTGATCAGGAAGCCCTTCTGATCGCGAACGAGCGTGCCGTCAAGCCATTGGGTATGCGGCTCAGCGCCGATAAAGACGAAAAGAGCCTTGACGTCACGCTCTTCAATGGTATCCAGGTCATGGCGTTGGATGAAGATTTTATCGAGCCGGTTGTCGCCTTCCACGCGGGCCAGCTCGGCATTGGGAAGCACGTGAATATTGGGAATCTCCTTGATGCGCTCGACCAGATAATGCGACATGGACTTGGAGAGAGAGTCGGCGCGCACCAGCATGGTTACCGACTTTGCAACCTCGGAGAAATGCACGGCGGCTTGTCCGGCGGAGTTTGCTCCGCCTACAACAAAGACGTCCTCGCCCTCGCAGGAGGAAGCCTCTGTGGTAGCCGCTCCATAGTAGACTCCGGCGCCGGTCAGCCGGTCCATGCCTGCCACGTCCAGCCTGCGCCACTGGACGCCGGAAGCAATCACCACGCTGTGCGCGGTCAGTTCGCGTCCGTTGTCCAGGGTTACGATGCGATAGTCGCCGTCGGCAGTAAGCTTTACCGCCCGCGCCGGCGAAAGCAGCTCAGTTCCGAAGCGTTTGACCTGAGCCACGCCGCGCCGCGCAAGATCGGCTCCGCTCAGGCCGGCAGGGAAGCCGAGATAATTCTCAATGCGGGAACTGAGGCCCGCCTGTCCGCCGGGGGCCTCGCGTTCAACCAATACGGTGCGCAATCCCTCGGTGCTGCAATAGAGAGCACAGGCAAGGCCAGCGGGTCCGGCGCCAATCACGATCACGTCGTAGAACTCTCGCGAGGGCGCGGTGTTGAGGCCCAGCTTGGCCGCCAGCGCGGGAACCTCTGGGCGCTCCATCACGGTTCCATCGGGAAAGATCACCGCCGGCAGAGAACGCTCGGCTGCATCCAGCGCCGCGGTGATCCGCGGGTCAGCGGCAGCCCCCGGCTCGAACCAGCGATAAGGAATCTGGCTCTTGGCCAGGAAATCCTTCAATTGGTGCGTACCTGGATTCCAGCGGTCGCCTACAACGTAAATGCCATCGAAGGCGGCAGCATTCCCAGCCGTCCAATCTCCCAGCAGGTCGGTAAGCACGGGGAAGAGATTCTGCTCGGGCGGCTCCCAGGGCTTCATGAGGTAATGGTTCAGCCGGACTTTATTGATCGCCTCGATTGCCGCATCGGAGTCGGCGTAGGCGGTCAACAGTACGCGCCGGGCATCGGGCTGCAGCGGCAGCGCCACGCGCAGAAACTCGGTGCCGCTCATCCCCGGCATCCGCTGGTCCACCACAAAAAGCGCCACACGGTCGGCGCGGGCTGTAAGTTGCTTTACGAGTTCAATAGCGCGACCGGGGGAATCTACGGCAAGAATCCGGTAATCGGAACCAAACTGCGATTTCAGGTCGCGCTCCACCGCCCGCAATACCGCGGGATCGTCGTCGAGAGCGAGAATGTAGGGCTTGGCCATAAGATGTCCCTTGGATTCAAATCTGCCGCGCGAAGTTGCAAGGAGTTTGGCGCGGCTTTCTCCATCTTAGAGCTATGCGGGGAGCAATTAATCCCAGCTTAACTTGCGGTTGAAGCATATGGCCGCGAATTGCGGCTTTATATATCTACTCTCATGCGCCGGATGGCTCAAATTCTCTTTATTTTTTGCAGTGGCGATCTCCGCGCCGCTGCCGGCCCGCCGCTTGGCCGAAGACGCCAATGAATTTCTGTGAGCGGTTCTTGCCAGAGTGCCCGTTGCGGGAATAGTCTATTGCCATGCATCGATGTCGCTAACACCGTCCTGGTGACAGCTCCGATGTCGGCGTGCGCCCAGATCGCGTCCGTCTTTTCAACTCGACTCTCACACCCCAATTGAATATGAACCCCTCCGGGGCATTCCCGGAATGAGGAGAAGATCATGGCGCGCATAGCCGCGAGTGTTACTGAACTGATCGGCCGGACCCCGCTGGTGCGGCTGAATCGCGTGGCGGCAGGCCTTCCGGCCACCGTCGTAGTCAAGCTGGAGAGCCAGAACCCTGTATCAAGCGTCAAGGACCGCATCGGGTTCGCGATGATCGAAGATGCCGAGAAGCAGGGCAAGATTACACCGGGCAAGACCGTCCTCATTGAGCCGACCAGCGGTAATACCGGCATCGCGCTGGCCTTTGTGGCCGCGGTGAAGGGCTACCGGATCATCCTTACCATGCCGGAGACGATGAGCCTGGAACGCCGCGTGCTGCTGCTGGCCTTTGGGGCGGAGATTGTGCTGACCCCCGGGCCGAATGGGATGAAAGGCGCGATTGCCAAGGCCAATGAGATTCTGGCGAAGACGCCGGAGGGATACATTCTGGGACAGTTCGACAACCCGGCAAACCCGGCGATTCACTATGCGACTACCGGACCGGAGATTTGGGACGATACCGACGGCAAGGTGGATATTTTGATCTCGGGCGTGGGCACGGGCGGAACGATTACCGGCGTGGCCAAGTACATCAAGGAGCGCAAGCCGGAGTTCAAGGCGATTGCCGTGGAGCCGACAGACAGTCCAGTGCTCTCGGGCGGCAAGCCGGGACCGCACAAGATTCAGGGTATCGGCGCGGGCTTCGTCCCCAGCATTCTCGATACCAAACTCGTGGATGAAATCATCCAGGTGACCAACGAGGAGTCCATTGAAACAGCGCGCCGTTTGCCGCGCGAGGAAGGCCTCTTTGTGGGCATCAGCTCGGGCGCGGCCGTGGCCGCGGCGCTCAAGGTAGCCGCCCGGCCTGAGAATGCCGGCAAGCTGATCGTCGCCATTCTGCCCAGCTTCGGTGAGCGCTATCTGTCGAGCATCCTCTTTGAGTCGCTGCGGCAGCAGGCGCTGGCGTTGCCGACCGAAGCAATTGCAGTTTAGTGCTCAATTCAAAAAATGGGTGCCCCAGGTCTCGATTTTGAGACCTGGGAAAGCACGGTCCCTCGCTTTTGGGGACCTGGGATGCCCATTCGATAACTGTCATGGGCATCCTTGCTTTTGGGAACCTGCGACTTCAGAAGCAGTTAGGCTTTGTATCAGGGCATGACTTCAGTCATGCCGAAATGCTACAGAATAGGGATGGGCTTTAGCCCCTGAGGGCAATCTCGATCAGTCGAACAACTCTCGCTTCCCATAACTCACGCAGTCAGGATCACACTCTCAAGATGTCCTTTTTCTCCCGCATCGGCGAAGATATCAATTCGGTTCTGGAACGCGACCCGGCTGCGCGCTCGCGGCTGGAAGTCTTTCTCTGCTATCCGGGGCTGTGGGCGGTGTGGATGCAGCGCATCTCGCATGGCTTGTGGAATGCGAAATTGCGGCTGCTGGCGCGGATTGTCTCGCAGGTAGCGCGGTTCTACACGGGCGTGGATATACATCCCGGAGCAGTGCTGGGGAGGCGGCTATTTATCGATCACGCAACCGGCGTGGTAATTGGTGAGACGGCGATTGTCGGCAACGATGTGACGATCTATCAAGGCGTAACATTGGGTGGGACCGGCAAGGGAAATGGCAAGCGGCATCCGACAATCTGCGACAACGTATTTATCGGCAACAACGCCAACGTGCTGGGCAATATTACCGTGGGCGAGAACTCACGCGTTGGCGCGGGTTCGGTAGTGCTGTCGGATGTGCCTCCGAATTCGACCGTCGTGGGCGTGCCCGCGCATATTGTTTACCGCAACGGGCAGCGGGTGCTGATTACCGATCCGCACGACGTGAAGGACCCGCTCTCGGATGCGCTGATCGCGCTCTCGGCGCGGGTGGAAGAGCTGGAAGCCTGCCTGTGCGTGGAGGGCACGCCCGTCCGGGTGGCTGAACCCTTCGCCGCCGAAGCCGCCGAGCGAGAAGCCTACCGGGTGGAGCTGGAACGGTTGCGGGAGTACGTGTCCATGGGAGAAGGAATCTAGGGGCGAGGGAGTCCGGGGCGAAGGGAGCCAGGGCTCGACCGAAGCGCCGGTGCTACATTGGATTCGTTCCCACTCTTTCGCTGGGGTCTTGCTTGTTGCGCAGTTTCTGGTTTGCTGTGGTTGCGGCTGTCGCGCTTCCTGGGGCGGGACATGGCTTGTCGCGCGTGCAGGCGGCGCCGGTTCCGGCGGAGATGCGGTCCAGTGCTTTCACGGTCACGGTGAATGGGCGGCGGGTGGATGTGGCGCACGCGGCGGCAAGCTACGATTGGGTTTCCTTCGACATCACGGGTCCGGTGGATGTGTCCATTACCGCTGCCGAGCCGGGCTTCTGGGATCGCGGAGTGGATATCCAGCCCTGGCGGCTGGGGCTGCGGCCGGTGCGCCAAGGGCAGACGATTCGGTTCCGGCTGGCTGGGCCACGGAAGCTTTCCATATCGCGGCCACGGGACTTTCTGAACAACGCGGCCATGCTGTTTGTGTTTGCGGGAACACCACCCAAGCCGCCGCC
>CAZHKN010000116.1:0-14560 GCA_964532725.1 uncultured Occallatibacter sp. | reverse complement strand
ACATGCTGCAGGCGATGAATACCGGCCACGAGGGTTCGATGACCACCATTCACGCGAACACGCCCCGCGATGCCTTGACCCGTCTGGAATCGATGGTGGCCATGAGCAATATGAATCTCTCGGAGAAGACGGTGCGGCAGCAGGTTTGCACCGCGCTCTCGATTGTGGTGCAGGTCTCGCGCATGAGCGACGGCAGCCGCAAAGTGGTCAGCATCGCCGAGATTACCGGCATGGAAGAAAACATTATCTCGATGCAGGAGATTTTCAGCTTTAACCGCAAGGGCATTGGACCGGACGGCAAGGTGATTGGAACCTTCACGCCCAGCCGCATCCGCCCCCGGTTCCTGGAGCGGTTGCGCGTGGCCGGCATTATTCTGCCGCCCAGCATGTTTGAGCAAACCATGGAAGTTAACTAGCGGGACGAGGGCGAAGCGAAATGGCACTTATCGTAATTCTGGTATTCGTGAGCGTTTTCGTGGTTGTCGCTCTGGTCGCCTTTGCCTTCGGCACGGAAGGATCGGAGCAAACCAAGAAGGTGCTCGCGACGCTGAATACGGCGCTGGGAACAGCGCGGGTCAGAGAGCAGGAAGAAGTCGTCGATCTGCGCAAGTCGGAGTCTTTCAGCAATGTGCCGTGGATGAACAAGATCCTCATGCAGCTGGAAATTGCTCCGCGCCTGAAGCTGCTGCTCTACCAGGCGGATCTGAACTGGTCAGCCGGCGTTTTCCTTTTGATGAGCCTGGCCTGTTTTGTGGTGCCGGGTTACGCGGTCTATGCCAAGACCAATATGCTGTGGCTTGGCCTGCTGATCGGCCTCGCGACCGGATTTTTGCCTTTCTCGTTTGTGCTCTTCAAGCGCGGCCGGCGCATGGGCAGCTTTGAAAAGGGATTGCCGGAAGCCCTGGACTTGATGGTGAGCGCCCTGCGTGTCGGTCACAGCCTCAACGCGGCGATGGGCTTGGTGACGCGCGAGTGCGCGGACCCGATCGGCTCCGAGTTCCGCATCTGCTTTGACGAGCAGAACTACGGTCTCGAGCTGAGAACCGCGATGGAGAACCTGACCACTCGCGTTCCCCTTCAGGATTTAAGAATCGCAATTACCGCGATTCTGATTCAGAAAGAGAGCGGCGGCAATTTGGCCGAGGTGCTGGACAAGACCTCACAGGTGATTCGCGAGAGATTCCGCATTAAGCGCCAGATTGCCACCCACACCGCGCAGGGAAGGATGACGGGTTGGATTCTTTCCGCGTTGCCGGTAGGCCTGGGCTTCATCCTCTACTTGATGAGTCCGCAGACAATGAGCTTATTGTGGACCGACCCTACGGGGCAAAAGATGCTCATCGCCGCGTCGATATTGATTGTCCTTGGTAGCGCAGTTATTCAGCAGATCGTCAAGTTGGACGTGTAAAGGGGTAGAGTATGTGGATTGGCATTCTGGCGTTTCTTGGCGTATTTGGCGTGATTGCTACTGGCGGAATGCTTCTGTTCTACCGCCAGGCCATGCTGCAGCGCATATCGAGCGTGATTACTCCGGCACAGAAAGAGCGCGGCGTGTTGGCCACCATGCAGCAATCCGGCTTTACGCTGGGCAACATTTCCGACCAGCTCGAGAAGGTGCTGCCCAAGAACCAGGCAGACGCTTCTACCATCCAGAAGAAGCTCACCATGGCCGGGTACCGCTCCGACGCGGCGGTTAATCTCTTTACCGGAATCCGCTATCTGCTTCCGGTCCTGTTTCTGGCGATTGTCTGGATTACCAATCTGGTTGCCTTCAACCAACTGCTGGTTTCCGTGCTGGCATTGGGTGTCGGTTATCTGCTGCCGGATATTGGCATCCGCTACTTGGTTTCGCAGCGGCAAAAGAAGATCCGCAAAGGACTGCCTGACGTACTGGACATGCTGGTCATCTGCATTGAAGCGGGCTTGAGCCTTGATCAGGCCACACAGCGCACCGCTCAGGAATTGGGACCCTCGCAGCCGGTTCTCAGCGACGAACTGGGATTGGTGGTTCTTGAGCAGCGGGCCGGAAGGCCGCGCTCGGAGGCCTGGAGAAATATGGCGGAACGTACCGGCGAGGAGAATGTTCGCAACCTCGTCTCCATGCTCGTTCAGGCCGAACAGTTCGGAACCAGCGTAGCCAAAACCCTGCGTGTACATTCCGATACCCTCAGAACCAAGCGTGTTCAGCAACTGGAGGAGGCGGCAGCGAAGTTGACCGTTAAAATCATCTTCCCGCTGGTGTTTTTCATCTTCCCGTCGCTGTTCGTGGTTACGCTTGGTCCTGCGATGATCACCATCTCAAAGACGTTCAAGTAGCGGATTTCAATCACTAACTGAAGGGAGAGCCATTGTGGACACAACGTTGATTATCAAGATCGCATGTGCTGTGATCGCGGTAATTCTGGTGTTTGTCATCATCAAGCGCCGCCGCAGCAAGGCAGCTAAGTAACCCGAAACGCTAAACCGGCTGGCTGCGCATACAGATGGCCACCCGCTTGAAAACCAGAACTCCGGCCAATCAGAAAACCATGGCACCGGCTGCGGAGATTTTGGCAGATTGAATGTGGAACTGTTCCTTTGCTCTTGCCGCTTCGGCGGCAAGAGCCTGGTTTCCTTGGCCTTGGGCATGCCACTTGGCGTGCGTATCCTAGAGTCGGTTATAGGGGACATTGCGTCTGACCAGCGACTGCGCAGAATGACCGGACGGCCCGGACGCTCCATCGGCGCTGGCCGGCAAGTGCTTTCCGGAGGGCGTAGTGCAGATGGAAAGACAAAAACACTGCGTATACAACCAGACCCGGGAGTGCTTTCTTAGCCTTGGCGTGCTGGTAACCGATATCTCGCTGCTGCGCCTGAAGACGCTCATCAGCAGCTCCATGCTCAACCTGGACGAGGGGATATGGGTGGTTCCACCCAACGGGATTCGCTCTCGCGGAGGGCTTTTCCCTCTCGATCTCGTCTATCTGGATAGAGAATGCCAGGTGGTGGATGCGGTGGAAGCTCTTTCCGCGATCCGTCCAACTCCGGGCAAGGTGCGCGCGGCCAGCGTACTGGCGCTGCCCGCGCACAGCATCTATTCTTCACAGACCCTGCCGGGGGACCGGCTGCTGATCGGCGTGGTAGAGGAGATGGAAGTGCGATTGGCCGCCTGCGGCTAATCGTTTCAGAAGATTTACGCTGATTTGACAGAGTTTAACGATATGATGGCAAAAGCGGGGTCGCGTGGCTGAGCGCGCCCGCATACAGACATGTTAATAGATGCTGCCCAGCAACGGTAAACGGCCTGGAGCAGGGGTGAATGGAATGGATTTCCTGAAGAGCTTGTTTGGAAAGTGGATGAGTGATGACCGGCGAAAGCTGGACCGCCAGCCATCGCCCCAGCTTGTTGCCTACTATTTTACCGGAGCCGCGCCAGCCGGCTATCCGGTGCGCGATATCAGCCCCACCGGACTTTACCTGCTGACCGAAGAGCGCTGGAGGCCTGGAACCGTCATCATGATGACCATACAGAGGATGGACGAAGATGCAGACAGCGCAGACCGCTCGATCGCGGTGCATGCCAAGGTCGTCCGTTGGGGCGAGGATGGAGTGGGCTTTGCCTTCGCGCTCGCCGATCACCGCTCTGGAAATCAACTGGCGGACAAGAAGGTGTTGGTTCGCTTCCTCCAGGGCCTCAAGACGGATGAAGATCTCTCGATTTATCCGTACTAGTGAGCGGCGGCTGTCTGCACATCTGAGTTCCGCGATGTGTACATCTATGGGAATCGCTGCTGTTTACAGGGAGAAGCTCGATTAGTGGGCAGAGAATTTATTTCCCAAAGAGTAAGGCTCATGCTAACATCGATCCGTCTGGACTCCGTGGAGGGAAGAAGTATGAAGATGCTGAGAGACGAGAGCGGAAATATACTCGTACTGACGGCACTGAGTCTCATTGTACTGATGTCATTTCTGGCATTAGCTATAGATGTTGGAAACCTCTACTACACGCAGCGCCAGTTGCAGACAATGGCCGACTCCGCGGCAATGGCGGGAGCGTTGGAGTACGACGCATGCGCGGGGACTAAAAACTGCAGCGTGATGCAAACCGCCGCGACGACGGCGTTGACAGAAGGCCTCACTCCAACTCCTGCAGCTCCTACGCTAGTCACGCAATGCGCGGCAGCATCCGGGGCGGCGGGCCAGGTCTTCTTGACTCTCAACAACGGTCCCTGCGCAGTGGCCGGCGATCCGAATGCTGGAGCAGCAAATTATGTAGAAGCTGTTGTTTCTGAGAAGGCGCCAACCTACTTTGCGGGACTTTTTGGTGTCGCTACAGTCCAACTCTCAGCTCGGGCCGAAGCCGGACAATCCTTACCTTCAGGCCCCTGCATGGATGTCACAGGGACTTCCGGCCAAACCTTGACGCTGAACTCGGGCGCCAAAATCACGGATGCCCCGGGCGCTAACTGCGGCGTCTGGGACAACTCAACGGCGTCGGGTACATGCACGGGAGGCACGCCGGCAGTGATGGCGGACAGCGGCTCCACTGTGAACGTCGGCTCCTTCAATATAAAGGGAAACGACTGCAGCAACGGCGCTTTTCTTAACCCCTCGCCCACAGTAGGCGCTTCGGCGGTACCGGATCCCTTTGCTGCCGAAATTACGGCCGGCACTCTTACGGTGCCGACGCAACCGGGCAATTCACCCACTAACTCAGGTACAGTCAATGGAACTACGACATTGCAGCCTGGTACCTATACGGGACTCAATTTCAATGGGAGCGGCTATACCGTAACCATGGAGCCTGGCCTATATTACTTCACCGGCAGCCTCAACATAGGCGCGCAGAATCTCACTGGAACCGGCGTGACCATCTATATGGAGAGTGGGGCGCTTACCATGAATAGCGCCTCACAAATGACGCTGAGCGCGCCTACTTCTGGTCCTCAAGCTGGTATGTTGATCTGGGAGGCTTCTAACAATACCAGTTCGATGATCCTGGATTCGGGTTCCAATTCCAGTTGGGGTGGGGCAATCTACGTTCCGGACGCGCAGCTTACGTTGAATGGTGGCAGCACTGCGGCTGCCTATGGCATGGTTGTTGCGAATTCAGTGATGTTGAACTCAACTTTAACCCTTGCTTGCACCTCAATGCCGGGGGGAGTTTGTCCTGGTAGTGGCGGCGCGAGCAGCGGTTCAGCAACCGTAGCACTGGCGGAGTAGTCTATGAGTTTTCTTGTGCGCTTCTGCGCCTTCTGCAAAGCCAATGATGGCGCAGCCCTTATCGAGTTGGCTTTCGTAACTCCGATGCTGTTGCTGCTTGTATTGGGGGCTGCTGACCTTGGCCGCGCGTATTATGTGGGCCTTGAGGTGGCGAACGCCGCGCATGCTGGAGCAGAATACTCGGCTCTAAACTTCAGCACTCCGGCTAAGATCACTACTGCATACATTACCGCGGCGGCAACACAAAGCGCTCCGAATGTGTCGGGCTTGATTGTGGCGACGCCCACATGGGGTTGTGAATGCAGCGATGGAACTTCCTACTCGGCAAGCTGCACAAGTGCTATGACGACCTGCTCGGCAACCGGCACTCGGGGCAGCAATGTTGTATATAGGGTCCAGGTTCAAGCCTCGGCAACCTATAATACATTGGTGCCATGGCCATTCATCCCCTCCCAAATCACTTTGTCCAAGACGGCCACCATTCGCGGCAATCCGTAGGATGCTCCGTGGGTCTGATATACGCTGTTGAGAATCTGTTGAGGGGGCAGGATGCGAAGAGTGAAAAAGCTCGTATGCCAGGAAGATGGCGCCGAATTAGTTGAATTCGCCGCGGCTGCCACGATCTTCTTGACATTAATCTTTGGTATTATCGAGTTCTCCCTGGGATTATATGCAGACAATTTTGTCGCGACTGCCGCGCAGCAAGGGACGCGATATGCGATGGTGCGCGGTTCGGATTGGACTAGCGCCTGCGCGACGGCGAGCAGCTTTGACTGCCAGGCTACAGCGGCCAACGTGCAAAGCTACATACTGTCCCAGGCGCACCCCGGCCTCAACTTGACGGCAAGCAACATTACAGTTACCTGGCTGACTACTACCGCATCTGGCAGCACATGTGTGCAATACGCTCAGGGATGCCAGGTTGAGGTGACGGTAAATTATCCATTCCAACCCAATATTCCATTTTTCACCAGCTCCATTCAACTCTCCAGCACCTCGATAGAGACAATTCAAAACTAGTGTCTCCGAGTTAGAGGTTCATTGAAGCGGTTGCAGTAAAGATAGAGAACCTTTGACTATGTTCGGCGCAAATTTAGCGCCAAACATAGTCAAGGTGATTGGCAGCTTATCCCTTTGACAGGAAATTTCGAGTCAGGACGCTAGTCGTAAGTCTCGGGAATAATCAGCAGCACCTCGACCCTGGTTGGCAGCCCCAGTTGCAGGGCGGGGCGGAACTGCCACTGGTTGAGCGCGTCGATCACGAACTTGGCGCGGGGGAAACTCGGCGGGAAAGAGATGGACAGCTTTTCAAATTTCCCGTCCTCGGTTACGAATCCATGCACCAGGAGCGCATCGGAATTGATCTCGCCGGGGGCCAGGTTGGGGCGCACGATATCCGTGGGGTAGGGCGCCTCCGGGGGAACGGTTTTGCCGCCTGTGGTTGCTTCTTCGCCGCGGGGCAGGGAATACTGCATGATCCACTTTTTCGCCGTTCCCATGGAGATGTAAACGGTGTACGAGATCCGGTTGCCCCAGACGCCGGCTGTTTCCGGATACATCTCTTCGAGCGAAGTGCCGACCACAACCATGCCGAAATGCCCGTCTTTGGGCGGGTGGATATGCGTGGTTCCATTCATGGCGTCAGCGCCTCCGCCTGAGGCTGCGCCGCTTTTGTTCCCGCTTCCTCCGGAACCCGCGCCCTTGGCGTCGCTGGGCCCGTGAGCGTTGCCCTGTGAAGGATCCTTGCCGATGCCGGGAGCCAGGGAGCCTGCACCCGAGGCCAGTTGGTTGGCAAAGGGCAGCGCTGTCGTGCCTTGCGGCATGTTCATATCCGAGAGGGAAACGACCTGCGCCGGCGCGGCCTTATCGGCCTTCGATGCGGTCTCGGGAATCTTGTCATTAGGATTGGCCGCCTGGTTCACAATGGGCGAAGTGGTGCGGGGCTGCAGCGCCAGACTCTCGGCCACAAATGGGGTCGAGGAGATGCGCACATCGGCCAGATCCGCCTCTTCGTTCGGCAGATCGATGGAGGGTTTTACTTGGGCGGCGGCAGGGATCTTGGGGGCGTCGGGAACGACCTCCTTCAACACCACCTTCGGCTTCTGCCAGGCAACAACCTGCGGCAACTGTACGTTGTCGGGGAGCTTGACCTCCGGCGGCACGTCTGGCTGAACCAGGGTCTGTTTGCGAACGCTGTCCAACTTGGGGGCCGGTTGCTGGGCTGCGGGGCTTCCGCCGGCAGGCGCTTTCTCGGCCTTCGGCTGGTCGCTGGGATACTTGGCTGCATCTGCCGCCGCTTGGCGAGCCTGTTCCTCGGGAGAATGCAGCGTGAGCAGCCGCAGGATGTAGTGGTCCGGGTGCTGGCGCTCGACAATCGGCGGCGTGAGTGTGATGCCGATGAAAAGCAGGGCGAAGCCAGCGCCATGGAAGAGCGCCGATAGCGCGACCGCAGAAGGACCCCGGCGCGTCAGCCTGGTCTCATTAAACAGGGATATTGATGTGGCCGTGCTCATAAACCGGTCAGCTCCATCTCTCGTCTTTTCGACCCGCTTCTTTCCATACTATTCGGAGCGAGGGCAGGGTGCCGGGAAAACTCCGGCAGGGAATCTCATTCTTAACCGGAAGGGTTGCGACCGCTGGCGCGTCCAGAGAGCATCTAGTTCACATCATTGAGCAAAGGTGTGCATATTTTTCACACACTGTGTCAGTTTGGGAATAAACAGGACAGGGCGTGGAGCGCGTGGCGAATGTAGCTGTGCCGGTTCCGAATTGAGCTGTGAACACGCTGGTTTCCGCGCCAATCGCTGGCTTCGTGGTGAACCCAGGTTTACACTTTGTATACGGGTTGCCGCCGGATTTAACCGATTTGCTTGAATTCAAAGGATAATAACTTTGGCAAGGCAATTGCCATATGACTGAGGAAGGCTGAACCGGCGGTACCGCTGGTTCGAACAGGATTCTAAATGAACCGAAGACTAGCTACCGTCCTCCTGATCGCACTCATCGTTGCTCTTATCGCCAGTGTTGTTGTGGTGAAGATGGTAGGCGGCTACAAGTCGAATGCGAACAAGCCCTCCGCCACGACGTATGTCATCGCCGCCGCCGGGGATATCAAGCTTGGGACCATCCTGGCCGATTCCGATCTGACGACTTTGGAGATTGGCGGCGCTCCTCCGGCAGGCGCGATTCTGGACAAGAAGAACGCGATCGGGCGCGGCGTGATGACGGACATTTATAAAGGCGAACCAATTATGGACAGCCGACTGGCCCCGATTGGCGCCGGCGGCGGGCTGACCATCAAGATTCCCCCGGGTATGAGAGCCTGCGCGGTTCGAGTGGACGATGTGGCCAGCGTCTCGGGCTTCTCGGCTCCCGGCACGCGCGTTGATGTACTTGCCTCCGCCGCTCCAATCGGCAACCACGGTCAGGACCAGGGAAACATCATCAAGACCATCCTGCAGAACATTGTGGTTTTGTCCGCCGGCACCGAATTCCAGAAGGACGAACAGGGCAAGGCCAAGCAGGTGCAGGTGGTGAATCTGCTGGTTACCCCGGAGCAGGCTGAGATTCTGAGCCTGGCCAGCGGCCAGGGCGGCGGTTCGATCCGCCTCGTACTGCGCAACCCGCTGGATACTCAGATCACCAAGCTTGACGGCAATCAAATGGAAAACATTTTCTACGGGGATAAGCCGAAGGTTGCGCCTGCCCTTCACAAGACCGGCCGGCATAAAGCCGTTGAACTCGACACAGTTGAAGTGGACAACGGCTCCACGCCCAGCATAGAAAAATTCTCAGCTTCCGAGGGTAAAAAGTGAGAGCGCAAACCATACTACCCATTGCATCGCTTTATTTGCTGATTTTTGCCGTATGCGGCGCTCCGAGGCTCATCGCGCAGACCCCGGCTGACCAGAATCAGACTCAGACGGCGCCGGCGGCTTCCACCGACCAGTCGGCTCCTGCCGCGTCGACAGATCAGGCCGCTCCAGCTACACCTCCTGCTGGCCAGGAGACACCGGCCGCAGCCACCGACCAGGCAGCACCGGCGGCTCCTGCTGCTGCACCGGGACAGGCACCGGGAGCGCCTGCGGGGAAGGGCGCTGCGAAAGGCGCCGCTGCCCCCGCAGCTCCTCCGCCGGTTCTGCCCTCCGCACCTGTAGAAACTTCCACCGAAGACTCGGCTAACGATGTATCTGTGGCGGTAGGCAAGTCGGTCATCGTGGACTTTACCGCGCCGATCAAGCGCGCGGCTATCGGTCAGAAGGAGGTCGCGGAGGTGACCGCTACCAGTCCCACCGAGCTGATGATCAACGGCAAGTCCACCGGACAGACCAGCCTGATTGTCTGGCAAAAGGGCGGCGCGCGGCAGTTCTTCAATGTCACGGTGCGCGCCAACACCTTCGGGTCCACGGATAAGCTGGATGCCGCCCGCCATGAGCTTTCCGTACAGCTTCCCGGCCAGCCGATCAAGCTCAGCCAGGAAAACGGGGCTATTTTTGTTCGTGGCCGGGCCAAGGATCTAAGCAGCTCCGATCGGGCGGTGCAGATTGCCTCAACCGCCGGCAGCGGCAAGGACACAAAGGTTGTCAACCTGCTCTATGTGGATGTTCCAGCAGCGGAAAAGCAGATTCTGCTCAAGGTTCGTTTTGCCAGCGTGGACCGCTCTAAAGCAAAGTCGCTGGGTGTCAATTTATTCGACCTGGGTCTGGGTAACGCGGCCGGAGGAATCACGACAAGTCAATTCGGTTCGCCGCAGATCGGCGCCTCAGCAGCAACATCATCTACAAGCTCCTCGTCGAGTTCTCCCGGCCAGTTGGCAGGTTCCGCGACCACAGCCGTGCTGTCCAATGAGCTGAACATTCTGGCGTATTTCCCCGGACTTAATTCTGGAGCGGATATTGAGGCGCTGGAAACCAAGGGAGTTACACAAATTCTCGCCGAACCGAATGTGATTGCCACCAACGGAAAACAGGCCAGCTTCCTGGCCGGCGGCGAATATCCCTTCCCAGTTGTACAAGGGACTGCAGGCGGAGCGACGGTCACGATTCAATGGAAGGAATATGGCGTTCGTCTGAACTTCCTCCCCACCATTACCCCACGGGGAACGATCCGGCTGCAGGTGGCTCCCGAGGTCAGCGCTCTTGATTTTGCCGACGCTGTTACGGTCGCAGGCTATGAAGTGCCGGCTCTTACCGTGCGCAGGATGAAGACCGAGGCGGAGTTGGCGGACGGGCAGAGCTTTGTTATTGGCGGCCTGCTGGACAACCGCGAAACCGAAGTCTTTGACAAGGTGCCATTCATTGGAGACATCCCCGTACTGGGCAAGCTCTTCCAGTCGATGCAGAAGACACGCACCAATACCGAGCTGATTGTTATCGTGACGCCTGAATTCGTCGATCCCATTCCAGTGGGAGGTAAGCTACCGGAGCTGAAGTACCCGAACAAGTTCCTGCCCCCGAATACCGGCATCCCAATGAGCAATCCTGAGCGCCAGCCGGATGGGGCGACGCAAGTTGAGGAGACCGACGGCGTGCCGGTAGAAAAGCTGCAGGATAGCATGAAGCCAGAGACACCGATGACGGATGTCGGCGGGGCGGGCAAATAAGTAATGGCTCGATCAACGGTGTACGTAGAGTGTGAGCCAGCTCATCCTCTCTGAGAATTGTAGTTCGCATCGAGTTAATTCTGCAATTTCCCCCATTGAATGGCCGCTCGCCACGGATGGGGGAAGTTTGTCTCTGAGCCTTCCCGGGTACAAAACCCCAAAGCGCTCCGGCAAGCAGCGACGACCGAGAGAAAAGGATCTGGAACCGTTCGATGACTCAATCTGCCGGAATCATGGCTGCATTGCGCAAGGCTGTCTTTGGCGCGCCTCCTGTTGTTCAGCCGCGCATGAAGGTGGTCAATACCGCCCGCCAGACAGTACTTGCAACCGACCTGGAAGTGGCCGACAACGGTTCGGCGCGCAACAAGGGGCTGCTGGGCCGTACTGGGCTGGCTGAGGGCGAAGGGCTGTGGATTATCCCGTGCGAGTCAGTACACACATTCGGCATGAAGTTTCCCATTGATCTGATCTACCTGGACCGCAAATTACGCGTTCGCAAAGTGAGAAGCGCTGTCCCGGCAACGAGGATTTCCGTTTGCTTCTCGGCACACTCCGTGATCGAACTCCCTGCAGGAACGATTACCGCAACGCAGACAAGCCCCGGAGACATGATCGAGGTTCTTCCATTGCCGGAGGCTTCCGCTTTTGGCCCCGGCGTATCCAACAATTGACATTCCAACTGGCAAATCGCGTCTGAGCGCCGCACGGAAAAGCAAGACAGGATGGAAATGAGAGTTCCGCAGATCATCCGGCAGGGGCACTTCTGGCTCTCCTGCCTCTTCTGGATTCTTCTGCTCCCAGCCGCGTATAGCGTCCGCTTGCGGCCAGTTTTTTCATTCATGGATGCAACACTTCTCGCAGGATGGATAGTTTTGTCCATCTTCTGGTCGGCGCTGCTCTATCAGTTCGCCGTACGCGGAGCGTGGTCCGCGTACAGGGATGCCAGGGTGCGATTGCTGGTGGTGATTCCACTGCTGCTTGGAATGGCGCTGTTCTATGGACCCGCGCAGGGAATTGTCGCGGCGGTTGCTGCCCTGGATTTATCTGGTCGCGGGAATCAAGATCGCGGCTTATTTTTCATCGGTGATCGTCTCGCTGCGCCCCTGCACGGAATATGATTCGTTTTTCAGCCGCATTGACGCGTTCCTGCTACATGGCGGTTCGGTTATTCAGTTCAGTAACGCAACCGCCGCGCTGTATGCGCCGGCGGAGTTTCTCTACTACCGCATGTTCGGCGTCATGGGCACCGGAATCTTCTTTCTCTGCCTGGATGGAGATCCGCGCGCCGCTCTGCAAATGAGCGGGTCCATTGTGACCGCTTACTATCTGTCGTTGATTTTGTTTTACTTTTTTCCCGCGCAAGGGCCGTTCATCACTGCCGGTCTTCCTCCGCAGCTGATGACCGCCCATATGGAGAGCAATTCGCTGACCAACGCGACAGCGCTCTTCCATCACACCCGATGGATTACGCCGCACACTGACTACTATGTAGCATTCCCTTCGTTGCATATAGCCCAGCCGCTGATCGCAGTCTGGTTCCTGCGCCGCTGGCGCGCGGTTTCGGCGCTGGTCTTCGGGTATTGCGTGCTGCTGACGCCTGCCATCCTCATTCTGCGTTGGCATTATGTGGCGGACATTCTGGGCGGGCTGGTGGTTGCCGTGCTGGCCGTCGTATTTGTAATGGCGACTTCAAGCCGGGATACAGCTGTTTCCAAACAGGTTTCCCCGGCAAGCTGAGTGCGGAATTACAATCTTGGAGATGTGAATCGAGAAGGTATCTTCTCGCTGCTATTCCAGAACCGGCACACCTTGCGAGAGCATGGCTCCCCGAGCGATCGCACACTTCAAGAGAATCAGTTGCCCCACGCCGAGGAGAGTCAGCAGGATGGTCAGGACCTGAACTCCGTGCGCCAATGCAATTGGCTCCGTGATCCAGGAACCGGCAAAGATCAGCAGAAACAGAAGCAAATTCCAGCGCGTCGCTCGTTTCCAGTCAAGATCCCGCAGCGCGCTGAATGTGAGAAGCATGGAGATGACTGCAAGCGACGAGTCCCATACCGGCACATAGACGTTCAACAGCAGCGTCCAGGTCAGCGTTGCCGCCCAGGCCAGCGACTGCGCCGGGCGATCTGCTGTTGATGATTGCCAGAGCAAGAACGCAAGGCTGAGGGCCGCAGCGATGGACACACAGGCCAGGATGGTCAATCCAACCGCCGTGCGTCCCCCCGCGACCGCATGGGATGCGGCCGAGAAATCTACAAACTTGGAGAGGTTCATCCCCGAGTTTCCGTGCATGCCGGTTACCTGGCTGAACATTCGCACAAAGCGAAGGTAGTCTGCCCAGATGCCGGCGCCCGCCAATGCCGTGGACAAGGCGAACAGCGTAGCGGCCCCGGACAGGAACCCAGCCAGCGCCTTGAACCGGCGCGTCAGCAGCAGCAGGGGAATCAGCAGCAGCAGCAGGGGAGGTTTGTAGGTCAGAACTGAAAGCGCCAATCCGCAGATGAAAGGATGTGATTTCCGGTCGGCAAGGAGAGCAAGGCTGGCACAGCAAACTGCAATTGCCGAGAGCTGGCCGTTGAAAAGGACCTCAACAAAAAAAGGATAGAAAGCGAGCGAAAGGCAATAAAACAGCCAACGCTCGTGCACATTGCGGAGTCCGGCGCACAGCGCCGCGGCGCGCAGTCCGCACAGATAAAGCAACAGCGAAATGCCGTTCCAGAGAAGATAGGCCCGGGCAAATGGCAGCCGCGCAAGCAGAGAAAAGACATATGCGACCAAGGGCGGATAAGGACTCGGTCCGTAGAATCCAGGTGGCGCCGGAGACAGGTCGTTAAAGGTTTTCTGTTGCAGGGGCAGGTCATAGATGCGTGCCGCGGGATATTCCAAGGCGATGCGGCCAAGGCCATAGATATAAACGAACCCGGTGTGATAGTGGGGAAATGAGTCCGGGGCGGAGCGGATCTGCGATCCGATAAAGAGGCCGAAAGGCAGCAGCAGAAGCATCGCAAAGAGCGTCCAGGCAATCAGGTTGATTTCCTTCAGGCTGGGACGTCTGTTGAAGACGCCGCTCTTTTGCGGGCCGTAGAGCGATTTCGACAGATCTTCCGCGCTCTTTTCAAGATTTGGCATTCGACCTCATTCGCAACTGGATCGTGATTCTGCCGCAGTGTTGAGCTTCCGCGCAGCCGATTTCGCCAGCAGATACCAGACCAGCCACGCAGGAGCTGCCCACAGCGTCAGGTAATACGGAGCTGCGGCTGACCAATGACCACTGTAATGCGCCAGTTCAATGAGTGCGCTCATCAGAGCCAGACCTGCCAGCCAGTTCCGGGAAGGAGCGCGGAAGATGCCTTCGAGCAGCGCCGGTAAAGCAATAGCCTGGTCGAATATCCAGATGTAGGGAGCGGTCAGAAGAGAGACCAGCAGCACCAGGTTTCCATGCTGCCTCCAATCCCACTCTGCGCGCCGTTTCCAATAGTAAGCGAGCGCCCAGATCGAGCCTAGAGCCGTGAGGACATATTGCAGCCAGATGGCATGGCCCTTGATCCAATACCGGAGCAGAAAGCCGATGCAGGGAATGATGTCAATCTTGAAATTCGAGATCTGAACCATTAGCGCATACTGCGTCCAGGCATGGGGATCGATCCAGTATGCGGCCGCGCAACTGGCAGCCAGGGCCACTGTTGTTCCCAGCAAAATCAGGTAGCTGCGCGTGACGACGATCCAGGCCAGCAGCACGAGGAAATAGGCGAT
>CAZHKN010000115.1:0-14746 GCA_964532725.1 uncultured Occallatibacter sp. | reverse complement strand
TCGCGCAGGGCTTCGGCAATGTTCTCTTCAGTGAGCGTGCCCTGGCCGCGGAGGGTTTTGAAGGCACGCTGAAGTTTGTCTGTGAGGTTTTCAAACATAGGTCAACTCCTATTATAGCGGTCGCCAAAGTTGCGGCAGCGACGCGGCGAAAGCCGCTTCCCGTCTAGCGATTCTCCGCCTTCCGTTCCTCGATTTACACTTGAATGAGGAGCATGCGATGAGCGACGGACGCGAGGAGCGCGAAGAGCAAGAGAAGCGCCGCGAGTGGGAAGAGCAAAAAGAACGCGAAGACCGGCTCGACCGAAGTCGCACCGATCCATGGGAGCCGGAGCGCAGGGAATCCTAGCGCTGCTTGCATTCCTCGAAAGTGTCCGTCCGGTCTGCCTACTACTCCATCGGCGCGATGAGATACTGCTCCAGCTTACCGTCGGGATACGTGTAGGTCGTAAGCTCGAGCTTCTTGCCGGGATAAGCGATCTGAAAAGCGCCGAAGGTCATGCCGCCGCGCAGCCCGCTGTTTACCTCGTGAAAGCTCATCGGCTCACCCAGTGGAGCAAGGCTGGCTTTGAAGTCCTCCAGCGCCTCGGCAGTAAAGTAGTCGTTCAGATTCGGCGCAAGCAGAGAGCGGTCAATGCGTCCCTGCTGCAGATCGTGAAAGATAGCCAGCGCCTGCTTCTCCTCGGGCTTTGCAGCGGATGCGCCCAGCACAGCCGGGGCAGCGAGACGGACAATCGTCGAGGCCGCGCCGACGGCGTCCTGATTGGTCAGCACAGCTACGGCTACGCCGTCGTCCACCAGCACCTGATTATCGGAGACAAAGCCGGAGACCTCGCCCGAGTGTTCAATCGACCGGTGCCCGTTGCGATCAATCACCTCGACACCGAGGCCGTAGTGGGTTCCCTTGCCGTCTTTCAGCTTGACCTCGGTAAACATCTGCTTGTAGCTCTCCGGCTTGAGCAGTTTCTGCGCGATGAGGCTCTCATCCCAGAGCGCCAGATCGTGCGCCGTCATCGCCAGTTCGCCGGCGGCAAACATCCATCCGCGGCCCTCCTTGGGTGCGACGCGCAACGGACCAAGCGCGTGGCGATAGTAGGCTGTTGCATCGACGGAAGTAAGTTTCATCTCGTCGGAGTTCCAGACGGATTTCATTCCGAGTGGACGGAAGATTTTTTGGGTGATGAAATCCATCAGCGGTTCGCCGGCGACAACCTCAACAATGCGGCCGGCGATAACAAAGTTGGTGTTGGAGTACTGCCACTGTGTGCCCGGCTCAAAGTCCAGTGGCTTCTTGCCCCAGGTATCGATAATCGCCTGCGCGCTCTCCGGCCGCAGCATCGGAGTCATCACGTAATCCTCGGGCCAGTAATCCTGATAGCCAGAGGTATGGCTCAGAATCTGCCGGATGGTGACTTCATTGCCGCGGGTCAGGCCGGGAACGTACTTGCCCACCGCATCATCGAGCGAGAGCTTGCCGTCTTCGGCCAGCATCAGAATCGCGGCAGCGGTAAATTGCTTGGAGATGGAGCCGATGGAGTAGCGCATATCCGGCGTGGCGGGGATGGCAGGAGCGGAATCGGTGGCCAGCCGGGCGCTTCCGTAAGCATGGGTATAAACCAGCTTGCCGCCCTGAACCACAACTACGGAAGCCGAGGGGACGCCGGTCTGCTCCAGCACCTGCGCTGCAATGCGGTCTATCTTGGCTTTGATCGCCGGGTCCAGGTTGTCCACCGTCTGCGCCTGTAAGCTCAAGGCCGCCAGAAATACCAGCCCGCCTACAAGAATTATTTTTCTCTTCTGCATGAATCCTCCACACACAGCATTTGTTCCCGATTCACCGTCTCGCATCAAAATATCAGCTTATGCCCCGGTAGGGTAGGCTGGCACTGGGGAAGGCCGCTGTTGAGGCTGCCCGCCGGAGACAAACATGGAACGGTTGATTCAAGGGCACAAGCACTTTTTGGCCAATGTTTTCCCAGGACGCAAGGACCAGTTTCACCTGCTGGCAGAGATGCAGGCGCCGGAGTGGCTGGTAATTACCTGTTCGGACTCGCGCATTGTGCCGGATCTGATTCTGCAAACCGGTCCCGGCGATCTGTTCATCACCCGCAACGCCGGCAACGTGGTTCCCGTCACTAGCGGCGATGTGGACGGCGTGACGGCCACCATTGAGTATGCCGTCGAGGTGCTCAAGGTGAAAGAAGCCATCCTCTGCGGCCACTCCGATTGCGGAGCGCTGAAGGCCGCGCTTGACCGGAAGGGATTGGAGAAGTTGCCCAAGGCCCGCCGCTGGCTCAGCCATGTGGAAGGCGCGTTTATCCATCGCCAGCCTCTCAACCCCGCCGACGGCGAACATGCCGAGCTGGCCTCGCTGATCCGTGGCAACGTGGTGGCCCAGTTGCACAACCTGAAGGCACAGCCCTCGGTAGCTCGTGCTGTGTCCGAGGGCCGGCTCGCGGTCCACGGGTGGTACTACGACATCCTCAGCGGCAGAATCGAGCGCTACGACGAGGAGCAGAAGCGGTTTCTGCCGCTTCTGGGATAGTTTTCGGCAAATTCACGGTTTCATTTGGGAGGAGTATCAGGAATTAGAATAAACTAGTTTATCAACTAGTTGATTGGTGGCGATCTGGAGATCAAAATGACGACTATCGGGCTCTTTGAGGCCAAGACCAAGCTCTCTGAGATTCTGCGCAAGGTCGATCAGGGCGAGAAGTTCACAATCACCGTGCGCGGGCGGGCTGTTGCCGAGATTGTGCCAGTTCAACAGACTGCCCCGCCGCCGACTCCAGAGGAAATTGAGGCGGCATATCAGCGGTTCAGGAATCCTCTGATAGAGGGGATCTCCCACGAAACAATTCGCTCGTGGATTGAGGAAGGCCGCGAGTGATACTGGTTCTGGATGCATCGATGGCGGTCTCTTGGCTTTTGAAGCGGAAGGATGCGGTGGAATTGACGCTTTCACGTCAGGCCCTCGACTGTGTCCGCCAATCCGGTGCGACGGTTCCGGCTCTGTGGTATCCCGAGGTTGCCAATGCGCTTCTCTTGGCGGAGCGCCAGAAGGTCATCAATGCCGTCGAAATTTCCGGATACTTATCCGGACTCGCCTATTGGAAGATTGCGCAGGATCCGGCTGAACCGGCTCTGTTTCAGCCGCGAATTATTCATCTCGGCCGCGTCCACAAACTCACCGCCTACGATGCCACTTACCTGGAATTGGCGATGCGCCGCACTGCTGCTCTGGCAACCTTCGACCGCAAACTGGCCGAAGCAGCCCGGGCAGCGGGCGTGCGGGTCTTTGGCGATCCAGCCTGAGCTTTTGACCTGCTTGACTCACTCAAACCCAAGCCGTCACCAGCTTTCCCAGCCCTAACGGAGAGAGCTTCAACCCATCCGCGCGGCCCGCGAAATAAAGTTCGTTCAGCCGCCGGTAATCCACCTGCTCCACGCGCTTGAAGCCTGCGCCGCATAGTTCTTTCTCCATCTCCTCGGGAGAGAAAAACAGCCGGAACGGCTCACCAATCGAGGCAACCCTTCGCGACAGGCCTTCGAGGGCCTTTTTCCCAAGCGGACTCAGCGACTCCGCAGGCAAGGCGTAATCAAAGCAGACGCCTGAACCAGATGGCAACTGGGCGATTGTGCTCAAAGTCGCTCGAAAAGCCTCCAGCGTGAGATACGGAACCACCCCCAGCCAGCCGAAAAATGCGGTCTTCTGTGCGTTGAATCCGGCATCAGTGAGACCAGCAGCTAGCACCTTGTGCTCGAAGTCCAATGGCACGAAGGTCAGCCGGGCGGGAGGCGGCTCGTCCGCTCCGAGAATTCCGGCTTCGTCCAGCAGCGCCCGCTTCCACTCCTGCGTGGCCGGAAAATCCACCTCGAAAACATGGAGCGCGGGGAAGGGGTTGCGCCAGGCAAAGGTGTCCAACCCCGCGCCCAGCACCACATACTGCGCAACGCCGTTGGCGACCGCCTCTGCCAAGTGGTCTTCGGTATAGCGGCTGCGCGCGGCCATAAAGGCACGGAAATCCCGCCCCACCTTGTGCATCGCCCGCTGCATGTCATTGGCGTACTCCGGGCCGATCAGCCGGACGGCGATGGGGTCATTCAGAACCGGGGGATGATCTTTCAATTGATGCGCGGCGCGGCGGATGGCGACGCGAAGAGCAGTCTTGCTGGCGCGACCTTTCTTCATTCAACTTAGTTTAAGGGATTTCCCCTCATTGGCCCGCGCCTAGCGCCGTTGCCGGCAGCGTGACCGAACCCATGCGCCCTGAATTCTCATCAACAACCACCACGCGCAGCGAGGCCGTGCCTGGCTTGAGTTGCACAGCCTGCTCAAATGGAACGCCAGACTGAAGCAGGTTCTGGTAGGTCGCTGGTTTGAGCCGCAGCCCGAGCGTCTGCCCTTCCAGTTGCGTGTGGAGACCGGCATCGTCCCGCTGCAGAAAGAAGATATCGAGCCTGTCCATCCAACGCCCGCCCTGCTGCTCCAGGCTCAGGTCATTGGCGGCAATCTCCAGTTGCACCGTTGCGCCGGGATTGAGTGGGAGCGCCTTTGCGGTCACTGCGATCTCGTTCACGTCGACGGGCTGCCAGATTGCCTGCTGAAAGCGCGCCTTCAGCGTCTCCGGCTCCTTGGCATAGAAGTAGCCGGTGCGATAGCGCAGCACGACGCCACGATGACCGCTGAGTTTGACAGTGATATTGTGATACTGGCCGTCGGCGGGCTGGTCGGGATGAAAGCCGATCAGATAGGTTGCGTGGCCGTCTTCAACAATCGAGTTCAGTTCCGCGGCCAGATCTCCGGCGCGGCGTATGGCGCGGCCTCCCGTCGCCACGGCGACCTGGCGAATCGGTCCCTGAATCGGATGGAGATCCTGGCTCATCTCGGCGGAGATGCGGCCGGGGGTATTGTCCTTCGGCGCGCTGCCGCCGCCCATGCCGGCAATATCTGCCGCGGCTGGAGTCAGCTCCACATTGCGGTGCTGGATATCGGCGCTGATGGCTGCGGTTTCCAACTGTGCAACATCGAAGGGATAAACGGCGGCGTGGGCTTCATTCATCGCTTCCTGCGCACGCAACGCGAAATTATCGATGGAGCGCGGACTCTTATCGATGCCCACGGTCTGATCCTGCCAGTCAGCCAGGACGTTGTCGCTCGAAACCCAGACCAGATTCTTATGGCCCGCAAGAGCCGCAAGATGCCGGGCCACGGCACCAAGAATAATCAGCGAAGCGCGGGCCGGATTGCTGCCCAGTGTAAGCAGTTGAGGATCAACCGGCGTGCTCGAGTCCGGCACATCGATGCGGTTGCCGTTCACCGAGTTCAGGTCGGCGACATTATGGACCTCGTTGAACTGCTGGCGATTGCGCATCTCCTCGTCCTGCGCCTGAGAAACAGATTGCGCAGTCGGCATCCAGGTTTGCACCTTTGCAAGCAGAGCCGCATGGTCGGTCGTGGCTTCCATCAGCACATGAAAGCCGAGGCCGTTCATCGAGTAGAGTCCCACGCGCTCGCCGGGCGCGACAGAGCTGAGAAATTTGATCAACTGCTGGCGGGCGTTGTTCATATCACCCCAGGCAATGTGGCTCTCATCGAGCAGCAGGATCGTTGCACCGGTTTCAGCGGCAGGTGCGGCAGTATCTGAAGCACGGTTCGAGAAGCTCTGTTCCGAAGAGGGTCCAGCGGTGGGCGCGGGGATCGCTGCATTCGCAACCGGCAGCGCACTCTGGCTGAAGAAGCGCACTTCCTGCTTGCGTCCATTGTCATAAACCTCGATCTCTTCCTGCTTGAGGTCGTTGTTCGGGTGGCCTTTCTTGTCAACCGCGACCAAGCCTATGTCCACCAGCCGCGAAGTGACTTTGAGGCTGAATCCCGGCCGCTCAGGAAGGCTCACGGCTGGCTGATCGGGCAAGCTAGCGGCGTCGTTCCTGGTGATCTCTGGAATTGCCGGCTCGACCGGAGCGGGAGTTGCGGCATCTCCAACCGCATTGGCTGGCTCTGTGGTCGATGCCGGAGCAGTGGCAGCCGGATTGGGCGCAACGGGCAGAGCAGTTGCCGAAGGGGCTGCGCTTGCGGCGGAATTCGCACTTGCTGATGCGATGCCGGATGAAGCAGCCGCCGCGTTCGCCGCAGCTGGGACCGGATTCACCGCTCCCGGCCCGGCTCCAGCCGCCAGAATGCGCGTAGTGGTGCCAAGGCGGTGATAGTGGGTAAAGCTGGTCTCATTCAGCAACAACACCGGCGCTGTATCTGCATGGCTGGTTGCATTGCCCCAGGCTTTGTCCGTCGCCTCAGCAGAACCGATCACGCTTGCGCCGCCGCCGCTCCCTCCCCGGCGCTCTTCCATTGAAAAAGCCAGGCTGCGAGCCGGGAAATAGAACCGGCGGTCGCCAACCGTCACCGCTCCATACTCGATCACCGTAGCGGCGCGCAGCAACGGGTCGCCGGCCTTCAGCTCGGCATCCAGGGTTACGCGCAAAACGGCTCCGGTCGCCGGATCAATCGCCAACGAACCGTGATAGCCCGGCGTCTCGCTAAAGGTACGGTGACCTGCATCGTCTCCCTGCACCAGCGGCGTTGGCTGGCTGCGGCTGCGGTTGCCGTAACCCACCGGCTGGCGCGGAGCGGTACTTGGATCGGTAACACAGCAATAGGTCACGCCATAATGCGAGGCCGCGCGCGGCACTGAATAATGGAAGACCGCGGCCAGTCCTGCCGGGGTCTCTTCCCAGTGGCTCCACGTGACCTGCCCTTTGGCCGCGTCCGCGAGAATGATGGTCAGCGCCGGGCCAAACTCGCCCCAGCTTCTCATGCCCAGCTCTTGCTGGGACGCAGGAGCGGCTGCACTTTGCGGCTTTTCGTCCTGCACCTCCTGGCCATCGCGATAAGTCACCTGGCGGCTTGCGGTTCCCACCACATGTAGTCCAGCGCGCACCGGCCAGCCGCCTGTCTCCAAAACCTGCGGGCCATCGTCAAAGCGGTTGGTAGTGCGGGTCACAAAAAAATCCGGCAAATGCGGCCAGGAACTCACCACATAGCCGCGCGCCTCGTCCATCATGCGCTCTTGAGCGGCGGCATCGGGCGGGGCCGTCGCGGGCAACTCGTTCGGCGGAGGGTCAAGAAAGGCCGATTGGTCGGCGAGAAGCTGAAGAGCCAGCGCCGTGCGCGGACCAAGAGTCAGATGAGCCGCAAATTTGTTTAGCGTCGCGTCGGTAAGCCGCTCGGTCAACTCTATCTCGCCCAGCTGGCGGGCTACCTCTACATCGGCGCGGTGCGTGGAGTTGGCGGCGGCTAAAGATTGCTCAACCTGCGCAACCGTTACACGCTTCACCGCCAGTGCGGGCAGGGTAAACACAGAAGCTATCGCCAATACCGCCAGTTTTTTCATCATCCCCTGCTCGCCCCCCTGCTCATCTGCGCGATGCACCCTACCTGTGGACGCCTGAGGCTGCTCGCTGGCCGCTGCAAGCCATAGCGAAAATAGCAGTGCCAGTTTTCAGGACGCGCGAGGACGCGCAAACACTCGCGCCTTGAACTCTACACAGTTCAAGGCGCGGTGGGCAAACGAAGAGATGAATAATAGGCGGGCTTCTACGCCCCGACAGTCGCTTTGGCGCGGAAGAATTCGAGGGATTTCTGCAGGCCCTCGGCAAGGCTGATCTTCGGCTCCCAGCCCAGTACTTCGCGCGCCTTGGTAATATCCGGGCAGCGGCGCGTGGGGTCGTCTTGCGGCAGCGGTTCAAAGCGCAATTCACTCTTCGATCCGGTAGCCGCCAGCACAGCCTGCGCGCACTCCAGAATCGTGAACTCGCCTGGGTTGCCGATGTTGACCGGCATGTGCTCTTCGCTGCGTGAGAGACGGAGAATCCCCTCGATCAGATCGTCAACATAACAAAAACTCCTGGTCTGGTTGCCACTGCCGTAGATGGTCAACGGCTCGCAGCGCAGAGCCTGCATCAGAAAATTTGAAATCACGCGGCCGTCGCTAGGATGCAGCCGGGGGCCGTAGGTGTTGAAGATCCGCACCAGGTGGGTGTTGACACCGCGCGAGCGATGATAAGCCATTACCAACGCCTCGGCATAGCGTTTGGCTTCGTCATACACCGAGCGTGGGCCGACCGGGTTCACATGGCCCCAGTAGGCTTCCGTCTGCGGATGCTCTAACGGATCGCCGTAGCACTCCGAAGTAGAGGCGTGAAGGAAACCGGCATTGTATTTGTATGCAATTTCAAGAGTGTTTTCGGTGCCCACCGAGCCGACGCGCAGGGTTTCAATGGCCAGGCGCAGATACTCGGGCGGGCTGGCCGGCGAGGCCATATTGAAAACGTAATCCACTCGCCCCGGATCGAATGGCTTGCAGATATCGAGCAACTCAAAGGTAAAGCGGGGCTGGTGAGCCAGATGGTCGAGGTTTTCCGCGTCGCCGGTCGAGAGGTTATCGACGCCCACGACGGTGTGCCCCTCGCCCAGCAGCCGGTCCGTCAGATGGGAACCAAGGAATCCGGCAGCGCCGGTAACCAATACGCGCATCTTCAACTTTCGTGCTCCAATGGACCTGATTCGAGGCTGGGTTCGAGGTCTCTTTCAATCATACGGGCCAAAGGCGTTGGCCTCAACCTACGCGATGAGAATGAGAAGGCTCTAACCGATGAAGCCTTCGGAAGCAGCAAAGATCTCACTGTAGGCGCGCTGGTAGATCCGATAGTCTCCCTGAGAGAAGGTCGCGATTTCGATGAACTCAAAGCTGCCGGGATTCGCAGCTATGTAATCGCGGATCGCCGTGAGCGCAATGCGGCTGGCGTCGAGGATCGGATAACCGTAAGCGCCGGTTGAAATCGACGGAAAGGCAATGGATTTGCTCTGATGATCGGCGGCGAGTTGCAGGCTTCGCGTGTAACAGCTTGCCAGCAAATCGGGTTCGCGGCCGTTCTCCCGCCCGTAGATCGGGCCGACGGTATGGACAATGTATTCTGCTTGCTTGATACCGTAGGCTTTGGTGATTTTGGCTTGGCCGGTCTCGCAGCCGTGCAGGGTTCTGCATTCCGCCAACAGCTCCGGACCGGCAGCGCGATGGATGGCTCCATCCACGCCGCCTCCGCCGAGCAGCGTCGAGTTCGCGGCGTTGACGATTACGTCGACGATCCGCTCGGTGATGTCTCCCTGCACGATGCTGATTGCGGTTTTCATCGCTGTTGTATTGATTGTAGAAGATCCGTTTTCGCAGTTTACGGTTGGGCGGCCAGCCGTTACTGTTTCAAGGGTAAACACACAACCGCAGCCACAAGCTTGTAATGAAAGCCTTCGAACGGTTCGCTCAGACTTGCGGTGAGGACGGTCCTGGCGGGCTTGCCGCCCATGATAAGTGCGTGCGGATAGATCCCTGCGGGCAACAGGTTGAGCTGTTCAAGCCATTTTGGATCAGTTACGGCTAAGTCATACCGAATGCGGCTCACATGACCGAGACGGAAGACGGCACGGTTCCGTCGTTTACCGCCTCCTTCGCGGACCCACCACCACAGGTCTTCCGGGTCTATGAGCCCGAGTGAGTTGTTGATTGGCTTTTGCTCAAGTCGCTGCGCAGCAACTCTGTCGCTGTATCCGCCCAGAACAACCGGCTGCTTCTCAATAAACTCGCCAAGAAATTTTGCATCCAAAGGCTCGTCGAAGCGGCGCAGCGGCCGCCAGGTCTTGCCCGTCACAAAAACATCTTCCGGGTGGCAGTTTGAGCCGCACGGTTCGCCGAGCTCCACCTCAAAGAGATCGAGAAGCGCCGCCTGCTTACCATCTGGGTAACATGTCTCCTGCACGGTGAGGCAACCGGGAACCTTTCTGCCGACCAGGCGCACCCACTTCTTGGTGATAAGACTTATTCCGGCGACGCAGCGATGGTCATGCTTGTAGGAGTTAGCGAGGCAGACAATCCGGTCGAGGGTCATGGAGTTTGAGTTGCCTCCAGCAATGGAATTAAAGATGACGGATTGTTACACCTTCCCAGTATTGCTGTAAATATTCCAACGCCAGCCTGCGGTGGCAATGCTCGGCGGTAGCTTCACTGCACAATAAAACTGTCTTCTTCAGGAAGCTATCTTTGGAGATTACCGATTCTACTTTTCTAAAGCGGATAAGATCGAGATAGGCCTTGGTATAAACATCCCAATCCCCCTTTTTCTTTTTATAGGTATCGAGCATCTCCTGTGTAGGAGCCAGCAGCGGTTCGTGTTCATAAACGGCGTTGCATATTTCGCGGAGAAAGTAAGCAAGATCCGCCCGCTTGGCGAACCCGGCAAGCTGAGAAGTGTTATTGAGCCGCACATCGAGCAGGCGCTCAATGCCGTTCGCCTTCAATGTGCCGAAGAACTGGCTGGCGCTTTTTTGGGTAAAACCGATGCTGTAGATCTCCATTGGTCCTCGTCGAGTTCCGCAAAAAGCGCCGGCTGAGACTCGACCAGCGGCTTTCCTGCCTCGTTGGCGACTGCGTCATCCGTCTCCAGGCGGCCATCGCCGCGAATGTGCTGCATAGTGTGGCCTCGCTCGGCGAGGACGCGGCCAATGAGCAGGCGGCGATGGCAGTGCGCGGGGTCTTCTTCGCCGCAAACCAGCGCAATACGAAATTTCTCCATGCCGGTTTCAAGCCGCGCAATGGCTGCCTGGAAACGGGCGTCGCCGCAAAGGCGGCTATAGAGCACACGGCCTGTCGCATCGTAATACTCGGGGTTGGCGGGACGGCCGCCCAGCTCAGCGCCGAGAAAAAGATAACGAACCCCGGCTGCTTCCAGTGAGCGCTGCATCAGTTCCCTGTCGAACTGCGGAACGTACTTTGAGTAGGGAGAGCTGCGGGTATCCACAACCACTTCTATCCCGTGCTGGCGGACGAGCGAGAGCCAGGTTTCGATCTCGTGGTTGGAGTGGCCGAGGGTGAAAAAACTGCTCATCTTCTTCCCTTGGAGGATAGCACTATAGGAAGTCAGGCATCGTTTTCCGGGCGCCGAAAGACAAGGGGGCTGAGGCAGCCGGTCACAGTTTCACAAAAACTGTGCGCTGTTTTGGGTGTTGCTGTAACTGATTGAATTTGTGCGTGTTATGAGGAGGCTCGGCACTTCACAGAAACACAATTCCTGTGTTTCTGTGCGATTTTCCATGATTAAACAGTTGAATCCAGGCTAGTTATAGATCTCCACAGTTTCACAGCCGGGGATTTAATTTCCTCTCACGATTTTGGCCGCTGTATTTCCTGGCAGGTATTTGTATTTGAAGCGTTTGCGTGAATCTTCTCCTCTCTAAAGGTAGGTATATATGCAGAGTTTTTTGATGAAAACAGCCTGTTTTTTCGTCAAAATAAGTCGCTTTGAGGCTCAAAATGACTCCGAAAACGCCGATTTCGGGGTGCTTTCAGCAGTTAGCGAACGGTGAGCAGTGGAGAGTGAGCAGTGAATAGGGATGCTCTATTTGCCAGTTTGCGCCCGGAGCGGGTAATTTTCCGCAGCATCTGCGGTAAGGGCCAACTGCCTTCGGCGTGGGGAGCGAACGGCGTTGCTGCCCGCCTTGCGCTAAGAAAACCGCAAGGATGGAACCCATGATTGGGAAATCAAGGATGAGCCACCCACCAAGCGTTGAGAGCGATTACATCCGGTCCAACTGGGCAAATAATTTTGCAACATTGACAAGAATCGGCGTACCGGGAACCGTCAATTCGCCCAATGCGACAGGCTCAAGACCGTTGCGTGTTCCGAGGAAGCCCGCGCGCGCCGCCGGATCGATGACCCAGACATGCTCAATGCCGAAATCCAGGTATTCTATTGCCTTCGACGCTGCTTTGCGGTGCGTATCTTCCGGCGATAGAATCTCGATGGCGATGAGCGGCGGGCGAGTGAGAATTTTTTCCCGCGGCGTGCCCAGCCGCAGCACGCTGACATCGGGAATCAAAAACCTGCGTGGCTTGATCTGTATGCGCTGCTCGGTGAGGCCGAAGACGCCCCATGTGTCCATGTTGTTAGTAAACAGCGTAGCCAGAATAGCTTGCAGGAAGGAATGCTCGAATTCTCCCAAGTAGCGCTCCACCACCACGCCATCGTCGTACTCGCAGTCAGGATCGTAGCCGGTGCGGAGATACTCCTCCACCGGGATCAACCGGCCGCTGATCGCCTGGGTCGCCATGAAGTACAGTATGCGGCGTTTTGGTGTTGGATGCAATGTGTGCTCGGCGCAAGGAATCCGGCTTTGGCACGATCCCAGGTCTCACTCTGGCCGGACTGCGGCATGGCCTTGGTTGTGGGCGAAATCGCAGAGAGCCTGGTCGAAGGTGACGAGTTGGGAGTGGGTGGCCTGGGCGAAGGCCAGGAGCCAGCAATCGCCAACCCACTTGGAGGCGGTTCTGTCGGCGAATGGTTCAGTGGCCTGTCGGAAGGCGGCTTCCGTTTGCTCGGGGTCAGAACAAAACTCTATCCGCTCATCTTCAAGCCAGCGATCATAGACAGCCCAAGCATCCCGCAAGGTGAGCGTTTGTTCGCCCATGACGGAGTTATTGGTCATGAGGCGAAGGAGGCCAAGTTGGGTAAAGCGGGAAAAGATCAACCTTGAATCCGGGCCAGGGGATTCAGCCAAGCCCATGCCTCCGAATTATGCGGATGTTTGGAGACGGAAAGCGCAAGCCAGATGTTCAGGTCAGGAAAGAACAAGGTCATGGGGGTTCTCGTCCGCAGGGAAGCGAGGCCCGAGCTTCCCTGTGCCGCAAATCAGAGGCCCGGTGACGGGTCTGCCTTTGCGGGGTTCGGGTTCCGCGTAGACCTGCTCGACGGCGCGCACGATCAGGGAACCGATGGGCGAACCGGACCCCTCGGAGCGCTGTTTGAGGCGTTCGTGGAGGGGTTCGGGAAGCTCGATGGTGGTTGTAGCCAGCATGTTGTGATTATGCTCCGATCAGAGGCTGGCAGCAAGATTTTCAAGAAGCAGAACGGCCCAGCTTGGAGACAAGTTCATATCTACCAGCAGCTTCATGCCGTGGCCAGTACGATTTCGCGCTCCTCGGCCAGCCAGGCAGCGTAACGCAGAGCCTGTAAGATGTCTTCCCGTTCCAGGTAGGGGTAGCTGGCGAGGAGTTCATCGACGCTGCGCCCTGCGCCGATCTGCCCGACGATCATGGAGACGGTCACGCGCATTCCTCGAATGCATGCCTTGCCGCCCATCACAGCGGGATTCCGCGTTATGCGATTCAGTTCTCCCATCGGGTTGCTTCCTTCTGACGCCTATCGCCGGCGTAGCGGTTTTGCGAGACGGTTTTCAAGAAAGGACGCAACTAAGGGCAAGTGATTCAGTGCGGAACCGGAAAACGAGCGGCGTTGCGGCCCATCCTTGCGATAGAAAAAATCGCAAGGATGGGGCACACAGATGGTTGGGCAATCAAGGATGGACCACCCGACCGGCGGAATTTTCACGCGGAGAATGTTCGTCCTTGTGTCAGTCCGATCAGATCAAGAAATTCCGCAAAAGCGGACTCCACCGAACGAGCGCGAAGAATCGTACAGAGATCAATTTTCACAGCGAGTTGCATTGCCGACATCGGCTTATGATATTCGGGCCAAGCGCGCTTCAGTGCCTGAAATGCCAAGCCGGTGGTTTGGGGCCGCGCATTATCCTGCCCTTCCAGATGCCGTAACAGGAAGCTCTCGTGGCAAGTATCCTGCCAGATCAAAAGCAGCCGATGCGGCTGCGTGAGGGATTCAATTTGCGCATCCCGCTCAGGCGACAGGCCGAGTTTGTCCTTGTCGAGAAGGATTGCCCGAAGAGCAAACATGCCGCGTTTGACTTCCTTTTCTTTTATCCGCCGAATCGCCAACTGCACCAACGCCAGCGGATCACCGCCGCCCGGCCTCAGCAAATCGTTATCGAAATGGAGATGCAAATCGAAAGAATCAGCGATCTCATTCAATCGTTTGCCATACGATTGCTCACTCTCGCCCTCGCAGCCTAGATAGATACGAGTCCGCTGCTGAATGCGCGGGCGGGTCATCCGATCCGCGGTACGGCGCCGTACACGCCTCCCAGGTATTTCTGGTAGAAGTTGTCTACGCGACGAACGCCCTCAATGTCCTTGAGGCCGTAAACTTTAGTGCGTCCTTGCTGGTCTTTTTCGGTGAAAAAAATCTCCTCCTTCTTCAATTCTTCGAGGAGGGAAGCGCTGTGCCCGCTCATCCATAGCTGCGCATTGTTAGGGTTTTCCTTGGGATCTTGAAACCAGCGGAATATCTCCGGAAGCAAGGCCGGGTGAATTGTTGAATCGAGTTCGTCGAGCACCGCGATTCCGCCATAAAGTAAGGCATCCCAAATGAGTGGGTAGACCCGAAGGAATTGGCGTGTTCCCTCGCTCTCGAAGTGAAACTGTATGGGCTGTTCAAGGCCCTCATGATGAAATTGCAGCACTGGTCCGACAAGGACCATCTCGGCAAATGACATTGAGCGAATGCCGAGGTCCACCCTCCCTAATACCCCATTCAGGTAATCCACGAGACCCGGCGTCTCCTTGTAGAGCTGAAACAGGCTCTTGTTAGAAATTTCGACCTCCCGTTCAAGTGGGTCAGAGGAGGCGGTGAGAAAATTTGCGTGTATATTCTTAGCCCACCACACAAAGGCTGCTGCTGGTTCATGCTCGGCAAACTCGGCAAACTGCGCCAGTGTCGAGGTGAGACTGACATTTCCGCGCAGCTTTGCCAGCACAGGATTGAACCCCTTCAATGGGAACCCTGGGCTGCT
>CAZHKN010000114.1:0-14764 GCA_964532725.1 uncultured Occallatibacter sp. | reverse complement strand
GCACCACCTCAACCTCGGGTAGTTCTGGCATCTAGCCGGCGGTTTCCCCCGGGATCAAATCCGGGCAGGATAATGCGGTTGGCCTGGCGAAGCCGTTCCTGGCGAATGGGCCGCTCGACCAGCCAGATGAAGGCGAAGAGCACAACCGCCGCCAGAATCAGAATCCAAGTCGGCTTCCAACTCATCGGAGCTTCCTCCTTTCGCAAATTGGATGCTCAAGAAACCGGCTCACAATATCAACTCCGCCGCCGCAGCCAAACCAATCCGCCCAATGCCAGCGCTCCCCCCGGCAGGCCGGCCAGGAAAAGCCAGCGGAGACACGGGGATAAAAGAACAAAATCACCGGCTGACCGGCGTACTCTGAGAGTCGGATAGTTTTATCCTCGTCGGTTTGAACGGTAAAGTCGGCGACCTTCTGATGGAGTTCCATGGGGAAAATCCTCGGCGGGTAGATGGAAGGCCGGAAATGGCCGTCCTTATGATTATTCCCGAGGGGGGCGGTTCGTGTCATTGCGCGGAGGATTTTTGTTGATGGGGCGAATCGGTGCGGGCCGGATTTTGACCGGGCGAATGATTCTTGCGGGTGCCGGATTGGCGGCGGCGCTGCCGGCCTGCGCGCAGTATGTCGGGCAGGTGACGAAGAACGTCAAAGATGCGCCGGAGTTGCGCGCCATATCTGTGCTGGAGTGGACAGGCGAGGCGGGTAAACCGAAAACCAGCCGCCTGGTTCCGGTAGCGGTGCTGGATCAAGGAAAGTTGCAGGATGGCGGCATCTACCTGGCCAGGCCGGAGCCGCTGGCGCTGGCCGGCGAAGTCGAGTACGAACTGGACCAGAACGGCAAGGCGATTGGGCTTTTCGACATTGAGAATTCAGGCCGGGAGCAGGGGGCCTGGGTCGGATACGGCAAGTGGAAGCCGATGCCGGTGGCCAAAGCCGCGCCGGTGGAAAAGCCGCACATCGACGATATAGAGAACGATGAGCCGGTGCTGCATCGCAAAAGGCATGCGGATGACGCAACGGGCGGCGGGGATGCGGGGAAGGCCGGAAACGGCTCCGGGGCAGGTCCGACTACCAGCGGGCCTGCTGCGGACGATGACCCGGACCGGCCCAAGCTGCATAAAAAGAGTTCGAGCGAAGACGCCGGAAGCGGGTCTGACAGCAGGTCTGGAAGCGGATCGGGAAGCGGAAGCAGTACAGCCAGCGCGCCGCCGGACGATCCGGATCGGCCTGTCCTGAAGAAAGAGAAGAAGAAGCAGCCTGAGCCGGAAGACGTAGGGCATGTCAGTTCAGTGGAGGGAGTGACTGATCCGGACCGGCCGCAGCTCAAACGCGGCAAGTCGAATGCCGACAGCCTGCAAGTAACGCCGAGCCTGATGGGACTGCCTCCGGATATGCAGCAGGCCGTGGCTGTATCCGACGCGAAGACTCACCCGGAGCATCCGTGGACGTATACCTGGGCCGATCCGGCGGATGAAGAGAAGATGAAAGCGCAGTTAGAAGATGCCGCGCGGGACGCGTTGGGAATAAAGCCGCCGCCACCCCCGGCACCGAAAAAGACGGCGCGAAAAACCGCCAAGCCCGTGCCTCCGACCGTGCCGCCTCCGCCAGTCCCGTTGGACAACGAGCAATTCCGCGTCTTCGAGCTTGCTTATGGTTCGGGAGCGACACTGGTGCTCTCAGCGCATACCGACGGCCCTGCCGCGCAGCAGAAGTACGTGACGCTGATCGCCCAGCCCGATCTCTACGGCAATCTGCTGGTGCTGCTGAAGAACGTGACCGACGGCGCCAGCCTGGACGATACCCCGCGGATGCGGCTGGTGGATGCTGTGGATGCGCTGGCCGACAATCGCGGCGAGCTGCTCTTTGAGCTGCGCGGCGCAACCCAGCGCCAGTTCGCGCTCTATCGCGTGCTGCGCGGTCAGGCGGAGAAGCTGTTTGTAGGCGGCGGCGAGTCGTATGGAGCAGCAAGCGCTCAGTGAGGGACAACCCCAAGTACTGTGGGCTATTCAGGTACCCACAAAAGATCCACTATCGTGCATATTGTCAGGCATTGAGACCTCTGATGCTCATCAGAGATGTTCAACCAATTCTCTTGCCAGCAATTTCTTTCCCGATTCGATCGCCTTGATTGCAAGAGTGTAGTTTTCTTTTTCCTTGTGTACTGGCTCCTGCTTAATGAGCTTTCTCACCGCCTGCTCAATTCGATTCACTTCCGGCGTCCCCACTCTGCCACCCGACTTCTTCAATAGTGGAGCCTTTGTAAGCTCTAAGCCAAGCAGTCTTCGGCTGTTCTTGCCGAGCCTGAAGCAGATCGTCATCTGGATAACGCAGTTCAAGCACAAACACGCATTGTCCCTCATCGTAAAAACCACGTATAGCCTTCGGAATCTGATGGGGTGCAGTAAACGGGCTTGATTTACCAGCTGAACCCGCCTGAAAAATAATCTGAGAAGGGTCGATCTGAATCCATGATGGTTTGGTCATTGCAACCTCTCAATACACTTGATGAGTGGGCGTGAAATCAGGTTATAAGCATCATAGACTGCCTTGACATTCGGAATGGTCTCTGCACGGCTGTCCACAACGATTACTCCCCAAGGTTTCCCTTTGACGATGACTGGAATACCCATGAATGACCGGGCATATGGCATGTTCTTCAAAACCCAGTCAACTGATACGAATGTTGCCTTTGCATAACTGCAGGCTAGCGGTTGAATATCCAACGGCCGGTTCGAATCACCGTGAAGAGCTGGCAGAGGTGACTGCTTCTCCTCTGGATCTGGTATAACGATCACGCGCGAACTGTTCCATGCCCTTCCAACTACTCCTTCCGCTCTATCTGCGTCATCTGGTGCTAGAAAGCAGGTCTTCCTGTTCTGCGTTGTATGCCCTGAGCGAACAATCGGAATCAGCCATCCACTCCACGGCCATGTTCTCCAGCATAAGCGCCATTCCTTGTGTCGAAACAGAGTCACACGGTGGTGATGCTGAGGATCGGCATTTTTTGGGAATGCCGTTTCCCGAAGCAGTTCAAGCATTTCTTTGACGGCATCAAACCCCCATCGGTCACAGAATTTCTTATCGGCAGCCTTGGCCAGGAACATCATCGCTGTAGCAATTGGCCACATCCACCATGTTTTCTGCTGTATGAAGACGGCCGTTGGTCTCAACGCAGGCCAAACGCTATCTGCCTGTGTTTTCAATGCTACAGCAAACACCAAGCTACAGACTGCACCAGACGCAATCACGAAGTAGAATGCCGCGTGTGCAATTTTCCTGTTCAAATCGGATCGGGTGCCCAATCAAAGTTGCAAACAGGCTAACGCACATCTAAAAATAGCACAAGGACAAATAATTCAACTGCTTCGTACAGCTCACCTCATTTCGGCAACTGCGAAGCATCCCAGCCGCCGCCGAGGGAGCGGACGAGGCCCACGCTCGAGACAAATTGCCGGGTCTGGAGATCGACGGAGGTGCGTTGGTCTTGCAGCAGCGTTGTCTCCGCTGTCAGCACCTCCAGATAACTGGTTACACCGCCTTTGTAGCGTTGATTGGAAATATCAAACGAGTGCTGCGCGGCAGTGACAGCGTTTTGTTCGACAGTTGACTCGTCTTCGAGGGTGCGAAGACTTGATAGCTGGTCTTCAACATCATTGAAAGCCTGAAAGACTGTGTTCCGATAGGCAGCGGCCTGGGCTTCGTAGCTGTGGCGGGCCTGGTCGGTGAGGGCGTGGCGCTGGCCGGCGTCGAATAACAACTCCGTTGCCTGTCCCCCTAGACTCCATAGCGCGCTGGGACCTTGCAGCCAAGTGCCGCCATGAGTGCTTTCGAAGCCGCCTGTGCCGCCGAGAGTGATGTTGGGATAATAGGCGCTGACGTTGATGCCGATCTGGGCATTGGCGGCAGCGGCGCGGCGCTCGGCGGCGGCAATGTCCGGACGGCGCTCGAGCAGTTGCGAAGGCACGCCGACCGGCACCTTGGGCAACGGGAGGTTGAGCGGCGCAGGGGGAATGTTGAACGCAGAAAGTTTGTAGGCGGCGATGGTTCCGATGGCGTGTTCGAACTGGGCGCGGGCTACGCCAACATCAACAAGTTGCGCGCGTACAGTCTCAAGTTGCGTCTGCGCCTGCGCGACATCGGCCTCGGTGCCGATGCCTCCAGCGAGGCGGCGCTGGGTCAGATCAAGCTGGTGTTCGAGGTTGGCGACGGTGTCCTGGAGCAACTTGACCTCGGAGTCGAGTCCTCGAAGCTGGAAGTAGTCGGAGGCCAGCTCGGCGTGAAGGCTCAGATCCACGGTGGCCTGATCTGCAGCACTGGCCTGGGCGTTCTCGCGGGCCTGCTCGACGGTGCGGCGGATGCGGCCCCAGAAATCCGGCTCCCAACTGGCTTGGCCGGAGAGAACAAGATCGTTGAAGCTGGTTGGAGTGGTTGCCGAGGCGAGCGGCTTGTGCGCAGAGTCCTTGTCGTGCGCAACAGAGGGCCCGGCAGAGAGCGTGGGATAAAGCGCCGAGCGTGCAGCGGCCACCTGGTCATGAGCGGCCAGATAGGTCTCGGTCGCTTGGCGGAGTGAGGGGTTATTTGCGGCAATGCGCTCTTCAAGTTGGTTGAGTTGAGGATCCTGGTAAACCTCCCACCATTTGCCGCGCAGCAAGCCGTCAGAAGGCGAGGCCGGCTGCCATGCGCCACCGTTGGGGCTGGGCGGGGGAACAACGCTGGTTGCGCCGGTCTCTTTATAGGCCGCAGGCGCATCGTAGCCTGGACGGCTGTAATTGGGTCCGACGGGCTTGCAGCCAGTGAGCGGCCCGAGCGCAAGCAAAGCAACCGCCCCAAGGAGTCTCTTGCCCGCTTTCTGCCTCACCATGATTACTTGCCTCCCGTGGCGGGCGCGGTGGGTTTGACCACGGTCACCTTTTCGCCTTCGATAAGCGAGTCGGGCGGATCCTGGATCACCTGATCCGTGGGGCTGAGTCCGGCGACGATCTGCACATTGGCTCCGTCGTCTTCGCCGATGACAACGGAAGCCAGATGCGCAATCCCGTTGCCAGCGCTCCCGGTCACGACGCCAACGCGCAACCCCTCCTTGCGGAAGATCAGAGCAGAGGCGGGCACAATGTAGCTGGCTGCCGCAGGCGGAGCTTTGAAGTGGACCTCGGCCAGCGAGCCGGGCAGCAGTTCACCGGCGCGGTTGTCTACATCGATCTCTACAAGGAGCGTCCTGCTGGTAGGGTCGATGGCGTCCGCCGTGCGGATCAGCGTACCCTGGTAGGTTATGCCGGGATGCTCGGCAAAGCTCAGATCAATCTTTTCACCCTGCTTCATGTTTTGCGAATAGATCTGCGGCAGGTTGGTATAGACGCGCAGAGTCTGAATCGCTTGCAGGTGAAACAGCTCCTTGCCTGCGCCCGAGTCGATCAACTGGCCGGTATCGATGTTGCGAGCTGTGACGACACCGTCAAAGGGGGCGTAGACCTTCTCGAAGGCTTGCAGATCGTGGAGCCGGTCGAGGTTGGCCTGCGCGGAGCGCACTGCGGCGGCAGAGGCCGCAGCCTGATTGACAAAGGTGTCGGTATCCTGGCGGGAGACGGCATCGGATTTGACCAGGTCGGTATAGCGCTCGGCCTGAATGCGGGCGTTGTTGGCGTTGGCCTGCGCGGTTGCCAGGTCGGCCTGCGCCTGGGCAAGTTGCTGGTCGACTTCCGGCGTGGCGATCTCGGCGAGCAGCGCGCCTTTCTTTACCTTCGCTCCGATGTCGAAATACCACTTGGTCAGATAGCCGGAGGTGCGGGCGTAGATGGGCGAATCGGTCAGCGCGGAGACATTGCCGGGGAGCACAAAGGTGTCCACCGGCGAGCCGGGTTTAGCAGGCGCAACCAGCACGGTGGGCGCAGCCAGTTCCGTAGTGCGGTCGGCAAGCACCTTGTCGGCGGAGAGGCGGGTGAAGATCCCGTAGCCCGCGAGAAGCGCCGCGATCACCAATACAGCAACGATGCCAGCCATCGCCATGCCGGGGGCAATCGGGGCTTGCTCCGGCGCAGATTCGTGGTCTTCTAGTTTGTGAAGTTCCGGTTTGTGTCCGTCACTCCCCGTTTTTTGTTCGTCGCTCATGGATACGGTTCTCCAGTAAATCTACTCTGAAATCGGGGTTCATGCCTGCGGAGCTGCTACTGCCGCAGTGCCGTGATGCTGTTGGCGGCGGCGTTCCAACCAGCCGTGGACAACAGAGAAAAATGTGGGGACAAAGAGGAGCGTGGCAACGGTGCCCAGCAGCAGTCCGCCGATAACCGCGCGGCCCAGCGGCGCATTCTGCTCGCCGCCGTCGCCCAGGCCCAGGGCCATGGGCACCATGCCGATGATCATGGCCAGCGCGGTCATCAGTACAGGGCGGAAGCGGACATAGCCGGAGTTCAGCGCGGCCTTGCGAGCGTCGCCCGCGAGTTTCAGCAACTGCTCATGGGCAAAGCTGACAACAAGAATTGAGTTGGATGTTGCCACGCCCATGCACATGATGGCGCCGGTCAGCGCGGGAACGCTGAGCCGGGTATGGGTGAGAAAGAGAAGCCAGACAATGCCGGCCAGCGCAGCGGGCAGGGCGGAGATGATCAGGAACGGATCAAGCCAGGACTGAAAGTTGACGACGATCAGCAGATAGACCAGCAGAATAGAAAAGGCCAGCCCGACGATAAGGCCAATATAGGACTTCTTCATCGTCTCGCTTTGGCCGCGCAGGGTAAAGTGCGAACCGCGCGGCAGCTCGCTCTGGTGGCGGGCTAGGATGGCTTCCACGGATTTGGTTACCGAACCCAGGTCGGTTCCGTCTACGTTGGCGTAGAGGTCGACTACCGGCTGCACGTCGTAGTGGCTCACTGTTCCCATCTCGGTTCCGGGAACGATCGAAGCGAGATTACCCAGCACCTGCGGGGGGGCTGCAGCACCGGGCGCGCCGGGCTGGGAAGCGCCTGTGACGGGTTGCCCGGCTGCTGAGCTGGTAACCGGCAGACTCTCCAACTCGGCCAGTGTGTCGAGCTTGTATTGCGGAGACTGAATGGCGACGTTGTACGTGACTCCAGTCTTGGGGTCCAGATAAAAACTGGGCGTGGTCTGGAAGCTGCCGCTGAGCGCAACCAGAATGCTTTGCGCCACATCTTTTTGCGCGAGTCCAACGGTCGCCGCGCGGGTGCGATTCACGTCCACCGTCATCTTGGGATCATCGAAAGGCTGCTGAATGCGCACGTCGGCTGCGCCGGGAACATTGCGGAGTTCGTTTGCCACGCGCTCGGCAAGGTCGCGATTGCCATCCAGATTCGGCCCGACAACTTGGATATCAATGGGCGCGGAGAGGCCAAAGTTGAGAATCTGCGTGACGATGTCCACGGGCAGTGAGTAAAACGTGACGCCGGGATACTCACGCGCCAGCACCGGGCGCAGCTTTTCGAGATAGGCTGCGCTGGGGTGGTGGTCCTTGCTCAGTTGCACTTGAATATCCGCATCCGCCGGGCCAATAGGCGCTGAAGTCGAGTAGGAAAGATTCAGGCCGGAGTAGGGCAGGCCGATGTTATCGACGATGCTGACCACCTCGTTGGCCGGGATGTTTTCGCGAATGGTCGAGTCAATGTGATCGCAAAGCAGGGCAGTCTCTTCGATGCGCGTTCCGGTGCGGGCGCGGACGTGAATCTTGAACTGCCCGGAGTCGACCGCAGGGAAGAAGTCCTGGCCTAGCCAGGGTGCGAGCAACGCCACCGAACCAGCCGAGGCCAGGAAAAACAGTACAAGAAAAGCCTTGGGATGGTTCAAGCAGAGCGCAAGCAGGCGCGAATAGGCGAGGCGAACGCTCTCAAAACCGCGCTCAAAGGCCAGTTGGAAGCGGGTGAAGGGATTTCTGCTTGCCTGCTTGCCTGCAACCTCGGCGTCGTCGTGCCTGTGGAGCAAGTACCTAGCCATTGTGGGCACTACCGTTCGCGAGAGCAGATAGCTGGCCAGCATGGCAAAGACCACGGATTCAGCAAGCGGCACAAAGAGGTACTTGGCCACGCCGTTCAAGAAGAACATGGGCACAAAGACGATGCAGATGGCGAAGGTTGAGACCAGCGCGGGAGTAGCAATCTGCGCGGCTCCGTCCAGGATGGCCTGTTCAGTCTCCTTGCCCGCTTCCAGATTGCGGTTGATATTCTCGATCTCCACGGTAGCGTCGTCGACCAGGATGCCGACAGCCAGCGCGAGACCTCCCAGGGTCATGATGTTGATGGTCTCGTGCAGGATCGCCAGCATGGTGATGGAGCAGAGAATCGAGAGCGGTATGGAGACGGCAATAATCAGCGTGGAGCGCCAACTGCCCAGGAAGACGAGGATCATAACCGCGGTAAGGCAGGCGGCGACAATGGCCTCGCGCACCACGCCATCAATGGCGCTGCGCACAAAAATAGACTGATCGGAGAGCGCGTTGATCCGCAGTTGCGGAGGTAGCTGGTCTTTGATGTAGGCGAGTTTCTTCTGGATGCCAGCGATGATGTCCAGCGTGGAGGCCGAGCCGGTCTTCAGGATGCTCATCAGGATGGCGCGCTTGCCATCCACCCGCACAATATTTGTCTGTGGCGGGAAACCATCGCGGACGTGGGCCACATCGCGAACATAAATGGTTGCGCCGTTTACGGTCTTGACGGGCAGATTGTTCAGCTCGTCGATGACCGAAGGCGCGGAGTTGGTCTCGATAGCATACTCGAAGCGGTCGATCTTCATCGTGCCCGAGGGGACAATCAGGTTCTGCGCGGAGACGGCATTCACCACATCGGCCGGCGAAAGTCCCTTGGCCTGAAGGGCGGGAATATCCAGATCCACCTGGATCTGGCGCTGCTTGCCGCCGTAAGGGAACGGTGTCTGCGCCCCTTCGATTGTGGCCAGTTGGGTGCGGATACCGTTGGTGGCAATATCGTTCAACCGCTGCTCGTTCAGCCCCTGACCGCTGAGTCCCAGCAACAGCACCGGCACACTCGACGCGTTGTACTGAATGATGAATGGCGGAGTTGAGCCCGGCGGCAAGCTGCGCAACTGCACCTGGCTGATGGCGGTTACCTCTGCAACCGCGTTGCCGATATTCACGCTCGGCTGAAAAAATATCTTGATGACTGCAACACCGTTCAGCGATTGCGACTCGATGTGCTCAATGTCGCTGACCGTGGTGGTCATGCCCCGTTCGCTGTTGGAGACGATGCGGTTCGCCATCTCCTGCGCCGAGAGTCCGTTGTAATTCCAGACCACGGTCACGACGGGGATGTCGATATTCGGAAAAATATCCGTCGGCATCGTCTCGATGCTGTAGGCGCCGAGGATCAGGATCAGAAGCGCGAAGACAGCGAAGGTGTAGGGCCGCTTCAGCGCAAGCCGGACAATCCACATCATAGGGCAGGTACTCGCTCCGGAGCCGGATTCGGCTCATCGTAATCGTCTGCGTTTGCAAGAAGGCAAAAATGCACCGCCGCGGCCCTCTTTGCAGGGTTGCAGATCTTGGCGGCGACCGCCAGGGCACAGCGGCGAATCTCCAGCCGGACCCTTCAGGTGAGAAGAGGCCAGCATGCGCCGCGCAAATGCCAAGACAGTGTTGTTTCTCTTGGACGAATGAAACGCCGCGCAGGATTCAACTGCTCTTCTCATGATACGGGACGGCCAGCACCCCTGGCGGAGAGAGTAGCGGCAGGAGCGTGGTTCTTCCGGAAACCGAACAGGTTCTATGCGTCGCTTGAAGCCTCTTCGGGTTCGACGGTTTCTTCAATCTCCATATCGCGGAACTCGTCGGAGTCGAAGACCTCGCCACATTCCAGGCACTCGACGAACTCCGAGTCTTCGTGCCGGGAGACGATGCGGACTTTGGGATGTTTGCAGAGGGTTGGCATCTCTTCGCTATCAGTTGAATTGGAACTCTTTCCGCCAGATTGTAGCGGGCTTTTCGGAAATTTGGAATCTATATTTGTTGAATTTCTTTTTGACAAGGAGCCATTTCCCGGCGCGGGAGATGAAAATTCACATGCGGGGTTGTAATTCCGACAGAATCGGTCGTATACTGAACACGGACTTAACCAGTCGGATATTCAATGCTGAAGCTGACCAAAAAAGCGGACTACGGATTGATGGCGCTCAAGTACCTGGCCGAGCATCCGGAGACGCCTGCGCTCAGCGCCAAGGACGTGGCCGACGCCTATGGGATTCCTGCCCAGTTGCTGGCCAAGATTCTGCAGCAACTGACGCGCGACGGCCTGTTGCGCTCACATGCCGGCATGAATGGCGGTTATGCGCTGGCGCGGGATCCGCGAGAGATTTCGGCGTATGAGGTGATTCACTCGATTGACGGGCCTTTTTTCATCACTTCCTGCACGAAGGGCGCAAAATCCTGTGACCTGACCCCCAGTTGCACCATCAAAGAACCGTTGGCGCGGGTGAACGACACCATTGCCGGAGTGTTGAAGAGCATCAGCATCATGGACCTGACGGAGAACGAGCAGCCTGGGGCAAGAATGCGCGATGCAAATAAGCTGGTTTCATTAACGCTGTAAGACAAGATTTTCCCTTCCGGCAGATGGGCGCTGGAACAGAGGCGAAGGATGGAGTTCAAGATGAGCACAGTTGCCACCCAGGTTGAAGTGCCGGCAGGCGTCAGCCTCCCGATTTATATGGACAATCACGCCACCAGCCCGCTCGATCCGCGGGTTCTGGAGGCGATGCTGCCTTATTTCACCAGCAAATTCGGCAACGCGGCTAGCCGGAACCACGCTTTTGGCTGGGAGGCTGAGCAAGCCGTTGAAACGGCCCGTGAACAGATTGCCAAGCTGATTGGCGCAACCGCCAAGGAGATTATCTTCACCTCCGGCGCAACCGAGTCAAACAACCTGGCCATCAAGGGCATTGCCGAGATGTATCGTGAGCGCGGTAACCACATCATCACTCAGGTTACCGAGCACAAAGCGGTGCTGGATACCTGCAAGCGCCTCGAAAAATACGGCTATCGCGTGACTTATCTGCCGGTAAAGGCCGACGGACTGATCGATCTCGACGACCTGAAGCGGGCGATGGACGACAAGACCATCCTGGTCTCGATCATGGCCGCGAATAACGAGATCGGCGTACTGCAGCCCATTGCTGAAATCGGGAAACTCTGCCACGAAAAGGGCGTCATCTTCCACACCGACGCGGTGCAAGCGGTTGGCAAGGTTCCTGTCAACGTGATCGCCGACAACATCGACGTGCTCTCGCTTTCCGCGCACAAGATTTACGGACCAAAGGGCGTGGGCGCGCTGTATGTTCGTCGCCGCAATCCGAGAGTGCAGATTGCCGCGCAGATTGACGGAGGAGGTCACGAGCGCGGAATGCGCTCCGGCACGCTCAACGTTCCGGGGATCGTCGGCCTGGGCAAGGCCTGCGAGATCGCTTATAGCGAGATGGCGACCGAGGCTGCTTATCTGACAGGCCTGCGCGACAGGCTCAAGGATAAGCTGGAAGCGGAGTTGGACTACGTTCACATCAACGGCTCATGGGAGCATCGCTTGCCCGGCAATCTGAACATGAGTTTTGTCTACGTCGAAGGCGAGTCGCTGCTGATGGGCATCAACGACGTTGCGGTATCGAGCGGCTCCGCCTGCACTTCGGCCACACTCGAGCCATCCTATGTACTGAAGGCTCTGGGCCTCGGCGATGATGTGGCGCATAGCTCAATTCGCTTCGGCTTGGGCCGATTCAACACCGAGGCGGAAGTGGATTATGTAGCCGCGAAGGTGATTGACATCGTGAAGCACCTGCGTCTTCTGTCGCCGCTCTATGAGATGGTGCTGGAAGGCATCGACCTGACCAAGATTCAGTGGGCTGCGCACTAGAGAAGCAGCTTTCAGCCTTCAGCTATCAGCTCATGAACGAGCCGAACAAGCTGAAAGCTGAGAGCTAATAGCTGAAAGCTAAACACCCGCGGCTTCCCCCGCGACATGAAGGAGCGAACCAAAATGGCATACAGCGACAAGGTCATCGACCACTACAACAACCCGCGCAATGTGGGGCAACTGGACAAGAGTTCAACTGAAGTGGGTACCGGCCTGGTCGGCGCGCCGGAGTGTGGCGATGTGATGCGGCTGCAAATCCGCGTCAATCCTGAGACCCAGGTGATTGAGGAAGCCAAGTTCAAGACCTTCGGCTGCGGCTCGGCGATTGCCAGCTCTTCGCTGGCCACCGAGTGGATCAAGGGCAAGACGGTAAACGACGCACTCGAAATCAAGAACACCGACATCGTGAAGGAGCTTTCGCTTCCTCCGGTGAAGATTCACTGTTCGGTGCTGGCTGAGGATGCGATTCGCGCCGCCATCGGCGACTGGAAGAAGAAGAACGGCGTCGCAGAGACCGCGGATGTTGCGGCTGCGGTCGCCGTTGCGCACTAACCACCTGCCACCTGCGGTGGGGCGGACGCCTTCGGCGCGTCCCAGCAGTGTTTTGCGGAATTGGGGAGTTGGAAAGAGAGCTATGTCGAACATGGTGACAATCGAGACGAAGCCCTCGCAGGAAACATTTGCTGTTGAACTGCCGAAGGCAGGGTCAGCCTCGCCGCAGGGGTCGCAAGGGCTACAAGTCACGCCGCGCGCCATCCAGCGCATTCGCATCGCGATGGCCAAGGAAAATGTTTCGCCGGAAGAAGGCGGCCTGCGCCTCGGTGTGCTGGGCGGCGGTTGCTCGGGGCTTTCTTACTCGATTAAGTTCGATACCAAGGCCCGCGAGCGTGACCGTATCTATGACTTCGACGGAGTGCGCGTTTTTGTCGATCCGAAATCATTTCTCTATCTGCACGGCATGACGCTCGATTACGAAGAGACGCTGATGCGCCAGGGCTTCAACTTCATCAACCCGAACTCCTCGCGCTCTTGCGGCTGCGGTTCGTCTTTCTCGTCGTAGCGTCGCAAGGGTTCATTCATGTTCAAGGTTCTCGATTCCGCGGTTCCGGTTGCCTGTTGGTCGTGTTCGGTCGCGCATAACGACGCCACGCTCTTTTGCCCGCATTGCAGCAAGATACAGCCTCCTCCGGGGGGCGATTTTTTTCATGTCTTCGGCCTGGAGCGCGGCTTTCAGATCGATCTGGCGCACCTTGAAAGCGAGTTTTACCGGCTCAGCCGCAAGCTGCATCCCGACCGCTTTGCCCGCGCTGAAGAAAACGAAAAGCAATGGAGCCTGGCCGACACAGCGTTGCTCAACGACGCCTATCGCACGCTGAAAGATCCCATTCATCGCACCGAATATCTACTGAAGCTCGAAGGCGCGGAGATTGGCGAAGAGCACAGCGGGAAAGATCGCATCACAGGTGAAAATGGCCCGTCCCGCGTTCCCGCCGATTTACTCGAAGAGGTCTTTGAATTGAACATGCAGCTCGAAGAGATGCGCATGAATCGCAAGATCGGCGAAGAAGACGCTGCATTGCAGGCCGATCTTGAAACGGCAAAGAAAAAATTCACCGGCTTGCTCGAAGAGGTAGACCGTGACCTGCGCGGCCAGTGGCAGTTGTGGGACGCAGGCGCTGCAGGGGCAAGGCCAACGCTACAGGAGAAGATGGTGGCGCTGCTTGACCGGCGGCGCTATCTGAGCAATCTGGTTCGCGACGTAAACGAAGTTCTGGGGAACTAACCGATGCCGCTAGTCCGCATCTCTGTTGCCGCATCCACGGCGCCCGCACAGCGCCAGACTATCGCCTCTTCGGTCTATGAGGCAATGCGCGAGACCATCGGCATTCCCGAGGGTGACCGCTTTATCCTGGTCACACCGCATGGGCCGGATGAGATGTTCATTGATCCAGGCTTTATGGGGATGCAGCGAACTGACCGCTTTATCCTGGTGCAGATCTTCCTGAGCCAGGGGCGCACCGTCGAGCAGAAGCAGGCGCTTTATGCGCGGATCGCGGAGCGACTCGAGCAGGCTGTGGGCGTGGCCGGCGACGATGTAATGACCGTGCTGACAGAGAATACATTTGTCGATTGGTCCTTTGGCAAAGGCGTGGCGCAGTATGTTCTGAACCCTCCCAGTTGGGCGCGGAAAACAGAAAAAGGAAACTGAGAAGCATGGCGGAAGGACGAGTAGTCGGAATCGATCTGGGAACCACGAACTCGCTCGTGGCCTATATGCAGGGCGAGGCGCCGGTTGTCATTCCCGGCGTCGATGGCTCCAATCTTGTTCCATCGGTAGTTGCACTCGACCCGATTCCCGACCCTGTGCCGCCGGAAGGCTACCGGCCAACCATTACCGTTGGCAACACCGCGCGCAAAGCGTTGATTGAAACTCCAGAGCGGGTAATCTATTCCGTCAAGCGGCTGATGGGCCGCAGTGTTGAAGAGATCCAGGCAGAGTTGAAGCTATTCCCTTTTCGAGTGGCTGACGATGTTGAGCCGGGAGAAGTCCCGCGTATTCAACTCGGCGAAATGAAGTTTACGCCACCGGAGATCTCGGCCTACGTTCTGCGGCAGCTCAAGCGGAATGCTGAGCGGTTCTTCGGCTCTCCTGTAACGCAAGCGGTTATTACTGTGCCCGCTTACTTCAACGATGCCCAGCGCCAGGCCACCAAGGATGCGGGGCGCATGGCCGGACTCGAAGTGCTGCGACTGGTGAACGAGCCGACCGCCGCGGCGCTGGCCTATGGCTTGGACCGCGCCAAGGAAGGCACCATCGCCGTTTACGACCTAGGCGGCGGGACATTTGATATTTCCATCCTCAAGCTGCGCGACGGCATCTTCGAGGTGCAGTCCACCAATGGCGATA
>CAZHKN010000113.1:0-14838 GCA_964532725.1 uncultured Occallatibacter sp. | reverse complement strand
GCCAACTGCCACCGCGCCTTGGTTCTCGGCGATGGAGACGGTCGCTTTACTGCCCGGCTGCTCAATGAAAACCCTGAGATCTTTGCACTCGCCGTCGATGCCAGCCCGGCAATGCTGCAAGCTCTCCGTCACCGCACCCCTCCCCACGCCGCGCGTCTCCAGACGCAACTGGCCGACATCCGCATCTGGCAACCGCCCCCTGACCTCTCCGACCTGGTAGTAACTAATTTCTTCCTCGACTGCCTGACCACCGATGAAGTGCAGACCCTGGCCGTAAAACTCAGTCACTCACTCACACCGGGCGGGTTCTGGGTCGTTTCGGAGTTTGCCGTGCCCCCCGGCCTCTTTGGCCGCTTGATCGCGCGCCCCGTAGTTTCTGGCCTCTACTGGGCCTTCGGCTGGCTAACTGGCCTTCGAGTCCGCAAGCTGCCCAACCACACAGCAGCACTCCAGAACGCCGGTTTCCTGCTCTGCCGGAGCCAAACCTTACTCGGCGGCCTACTCATCAGCGAACTCTGGGTCAAAGCCTCTTGAACTATAGACTTACCTTGAAAGCTTCCGTCAGCCTAACTGCCTCGTTTTGCTACAACTCCGCCGCAAACCATACGCGCAGTTCGTCTTAGTCCTTTCTTAATTGTTACAATCGTGTTAAAATTAATCTTCAAGTAAGCTGTTTCCTACTAGGCTCACTCTGCAAGGCTCCCATGAACCTCTATTTAATGCGCCACGCCAACGCCGGAGTACCACGCGAGAATCCCACACTCGACTGCAAGCGCGCGCTCATCAAAGAAGGTAAAGAGCAGTGCATGTTGATGGCGCGGGTCTTGGGCGCGCTCAAGGTGCAGGTGGATGTGATCGTCTCCAGCCCGCTCAAGCGCAGCCTGCAAACCGCGCAGTTTGTCGGAACTGAGCTTGGCTACGACGCCAAGGTGGAGATCAGCCCCTCTCTCGCTCCCGGCGCGGAATATCATGACTTTCAGGATCTACTGGCCAAATACGCTGACCGCGAAGGTGTTTTGGCCGTTGGACACAACCCCACGCTCTTCCAGTTCATGGGCCGCTTGATCACCGGCAACGGCGGCGCGGCCATCCGCATGAGAAAAGGCTCCATCGCCAAGATCGACTTCTCCAACCACCCGCCGCGCCTGCAATGGCTCATCGACACCCGCACCGCCCGCGCCCTCTACGCAAGCGTGGCTAGAAAGTCGCGCCCGAAGACCTCGCGGAAGTAGCCCGCCTCCTTGCGCAGCGACCACAGTTCCAGCTCCGCTCCTGTCCGTCCCGGCTCAATCTCCAGATAAACCCGTTTGGGGTAGATTTTTGCCTTCACGCGCAGCACATCGCTGGCGCGGTCCTGATTGAGCGCCTCGGCCAGCCGCAACAGCACCACGGCCCGGTGAATATTTTTGTGCTCCTCCGCGGGAATATTGCGCAACGCGCGGTCGCCGGGTTGCGGACGGCTCTTGCCCAGATACCGGGCGATCGCTGAAACCAGCGTCCGTTGCAGGCTCGTATAGCCATAAATCTCCGAGCTGGAGATGATGTACTGCGTATGCCTGTGGTGCCCCTGATGATTGATAAACTTGCCCGTCTCGCGCAGAATCGCGGCGGCAGAGAGCCAGCTTTCGTACTCGGCGGGGAGCTGGTGCAGCGCCTTCAGGTCGCGGAATAACTGTACGGCATGGGCGCGCACCGGTTCGGCACTCTTCAAATCGACTCCGTAGCGCCGCGCCGTGGCCAAGACGCTCTCCCAGCGCTCGTGCTCGAACTCCTGATGCACCCGCGCGCGCGCGTCCTGCCCTGCCAGCATCTGGGCCAGCATCCCATCGCGCAACCCCAGCGGAGAGTAATGGAATCCCGGCAGGCCAAAGCTCTCGAGCAATTCGGCAAAGACCTCGGCTCCGGCAACAATGATCTCGGCCCGGCGCGGGCCGATTCCTGAGATAGCCTCGCGCTCCGGCAGGCGCAGTTTCCCGAGCTTGGTGGCCAGCTTGCGGACCTCGTGTGTGCCGGTCAGCCCCACAGCCAGATCGAGCGACGGCGCCAACGCACTCTGTTGCCGTAGCGACGAGTTAACCCGCTGGGCGGCTGAGTTTTTCGCTGCCTTACGCGCAGGCTTTGCAGCGGCACTCGCGCCACAGGCCGCGGAAAGCGCCGCAGCCGTGCCTGAAGTCGCAACCACCAGCGAGACCCGTTCCGGCTTGATCTTCTTATGCGCCCGGCGCAGCTCGCGGGCAATGAACTTGCGCATCTGCGCCAGGTCTGCTGGAGTTGCGGGATCGGAACTAAGAAACTCCTCGCTCAGGCGCACCGCGCCCAGCGGCAGGCTGATCGTCTCCCGAATCCGTTTGTGTTCGGAGAATGTGATCTCGCAGCTTCCTCCCCCCAGATCAAAGAGCAGCACTCTGCCGCTCAGGCCGGCAGCCAGCGGCCCGCCAGCCTCCATCACTCCCAGATGAATCAGCCGCCCCTCTTCGAGTCCCGAGATAACCTCCAGATTCCATCCGGTCTCGGCCTTCACCCAGGCCTGAAAAGCCGGCCCGTTGCGGGCGTCACGCACCGCCGCCGTCGCCACCACGCGGATCTGGTCCACTCCATGCAACTGCACGGCCCGCTGAAAGCGCTTGAGAGCGCGCAGCGTGGCCGCCATCGCATCGGGCGAGACCATCCCCGACTCAAAAACGCTGGCTCCCAGCCGCGTCACCTCGCGGTCCTCATGGAGGGTCTTCAACTGGTGCGCCACAACCCGGGCGATCTTCAATCTACAGGAGTTGGAACCGATATCGATGGCGGCAAAGGTAGGCATAAGGGCTGAGCGCGCTCCAAAGAAGTAAAAAGAGACTCTGGGGCCAAGATACACGAGCGCAGCGGGCACGTTTGCAGAACCTGGTCGCGAGTCAGCGATTCATTGGTGAAAGATTTTTTTCACGAATGGGAACTTTTTGTCTTCTCGCGGCATTACCTGTTGTGAAGGAACCAGATGGGCAGGATGCAAGACGCACTACCGATGTTCGTTCTACACTCGGAGGCAACAATGACCGGCAAGCGGAACGATGCGCCCAGCAATCCCGATGCAGACGAGCAAACCGAAACTGACGAACAGTTGATGGTAGCGTTTGCGCGGGGTTCGTCAGACGCATTCAATGTACTTTTTCTGCGCTACAAGCAGCCGCTCTTCGGCTTCTTTCGCCGGCGTGTAGCTGATCCGGCACAGGCGGAAGAGCTGACACAGGAGGCGTTTCTTGCCGTGCTGCGCGCCTCAGCGCGCTATCAGGCCTGTGCTCTTTTTCGAACGTATTTGTATGCCATCGGCTTCAAGATTCTCCGTGCACATCGCCGCAAATCAGCTTTCAGGGTAATCTTTCATGGCGAAGCGCAGCTGGGCCACGAGGCAGCCATCGAGAGCACTGCAGATGCAGAGGTTGTGCTTCGCCAGGCGGTCGGGAAGCTCGACCCAATGGATCGCGAGATTCTGATGCTGCGCGAATTTGAGCAGTTGAGCTATGCGGAAATAGCCGAGCTTTGCTCGCTGCCGCTCAATACCGTCCGCTCCCGGCTCTTCCGCGCGCGCACGGCACTGCACGATCTGCTCGCTGCTCCAGCACCTCATTCAACCCGCAACGAACTCAAGGAATCGGAGGGACGCGCATGACCGCTACAACACATCCTGTGACCCCCGAAGAGGTAATGGCGTTTCTCGACGGCGAACTTTCCCATGTGGAAGCTCAAGCGGTCTCTGCCCATCTTGAAGATTGCGCCGAGTGTGCTGGCGTGGTTGAGCAGTTTCGCAATCTTTCGCAGTCTCTTTCAGAATGGGAGGTTCCGGCAGTTTCGTCGAAACTGGATGAACCGGTACGTGACGCTGCCGTAAGCAATAGCACGCCCGTGCGGACGATTCGATTCGGCATTTGGAATTGGAGGCTGTGGGCGATTGGCGGTGGGGGTGCATTTGCCGCGATTTTGGTGTTCGCGCTCATCATTTTTTCGTATAGTTCCCCACTCCCGCGAACGGCGCAATTCCTGGCACAAAAAAAGGAGATCGAGCAGAATAATGCAGCAACCAACAACAAACCAGAAGTGATGAATGGCTTAATTGACAAGCAACAAATTGCTGCATTGCCGCTTGAAAGCCGGCAAATGGACTCTCTTGCGAGAATCTCCCCAGGAGTCGTTTCAGAAGCTAAAACCAGAGACGCACGAGATCGCACTGTAGCTCCACCGCCGTCCGCGCCGATGATTGCCCGCACCGTTTCCCTCACGATCCAGGTAAAAGACTTCGCGGCTGCCCGTGCGGCGCTCGACAATATCCTCGCGCGGCATCATGGCTACTCGGCACAACTTTCCGTGAACACGCAGGAGAATGCTCCACGAGACTTGTATGCCTCGCTGCGAATTCCCGCTCCCGAACTGCTCGCAGCAATCGGCGAGTTGAAGACCCTGGGTCGCGTGCAGAACGAATCGCAAACCGGCGAGGAAGTCACCCAGCAACATGCGGACCAGGCGGCTCGCTTGAAGAACTCCCGCGAGACAGAAGAGCGGCTTCAGGCAATTCTTCAGCAGCGCACTGGCAAGATCGAAGATGTTCTGGAAGTGGAAGAAGAGATCGCCCGCGTCCGCGGCGAAATCGAAAGCATGGAGTCTGACCAGGATGCACTCGAACACCGCGTCAGCTTCGCCACCGTCAATCTGCAACTTACCGAGGAGTACAAAGCACAACTCAACTCACCCGATGCCTCTGCGACAACGCGGATGCACAACTCATTCGTGGCAGGCTTTCACAACGCGTCAGAGACAGTCCTCCGCATTGTCTTATTTCTTGAAGAATACGGACCGCCGATCCTGATCTGGCTCGTCATTCTCGGCCTGCCCGCATCCTTTGCATGGCGGAGATACAAGAGGATGCATTCCAGATTTTAAGAAGGTTCATGGTGTCCATACCAGCCAATTGCCCATCATTCGCTGGATTGGCTGACGGCCCAGCGCGCGCTTACGGAATAGTGACTTTGATCGTTGTGCTCGCGCTCAGAGAGTTATCCGTCGTGTCTGTCGCTGTGAGGGTGTACGGATAGGTGCCGGAGATGCTGCTGCCGCCACAAGCAGTGATTCCTGCTACTCCACCCAGCGTGACTACGGCGAGGGCAATCAACGCAAACCAGCGTGCGCATCTGCGCCGGAAGCCGAGGCCCGCCAGCAACACGCTGGCCAGAGCCAATCCCTCGGGCGCATGACTCGGTTTGGGATCAAGACGGGGCAGCGCGTTAGCGATCGGCACAGGGATGTATGAAAAGTAGATCGATCCCTTTACCGTCTGATTGACATCCAGCGTATATCCCACCGGCAAACCCCAGGGGCAATACGGTAATTTCATTCCCGGTCGATAATTCACCGGCCCGCATTGGATGGTGACTGTGCCGGTGTAGCCGTTCAGGGATGTCAGCGTTAATTGGCTTGTTGCAGTGCCAGTGCTGCTGGCCGGCATGGTGACGTTCGTCGCGGTAATCGTGAACTCCGGCGTAGCGGCCAGAGCAGGAGCGCAAATGAAGGCCGCAGGAAATGTAAACAACGCAAGCAGGCTGAAAAAGCGCACCGTGGACTCCTCAAATAGCGGCGCAGTCGCCGCTCCAATTTCCCGATTAGACACATTCCAGGGCCGCTGGTCGGCGTCCGGTTGAATAAAATCTTCGTAAAAGCTGGGAGCGAGGTTGATTCTCTCAGCCAAATGCAGGCATTACGGTGAGACAGCGCAGAAACACTGCTGTTATCCTTGTAGATGCAGCTTTTCCGACGATGACAAACACTATGAAGACTCTTGACGGCCCGCAGAAAGCGCCTTTCACGCTGGCTGTCTGGGCGCTATTGGCGGCAATTTTTGCCGCTGTGCAGTTTGCGTCCCTCTTTACCCCGCCGCTGCTCGACGACGCCGACGCCAGCCACGCCCAGGCCGCGCAGCACATGGCCGAGACCGGCGACCTGGTCACGCTCCAGGTCAACGGCATCCGCTATCTGGAGAAGCCGCCGCTCCCCTACTGGATTGACGCCGGTTTGTACCGCGTCTTCGGCGAAAACGCCTTTGCTACCCACCTGCCCAATGCGCTGGCGATTTTCGGATGTGCGTGGCTGGCATGGCTCTGGGCCGGTCGCGCCTTCAGCCGCCGCGCCGGACTCTATGCGGCGTTGGGCGTCCTTACCTCAATCGGTCCGTTTCTCTTTACCCGCTTTGCAATCCCCGAGGCGTTGCTGAGCTTTTTTCTACTCTTCGCGCTCTACAGCTTTATTACCGCGGTCGAGTCGCACTTGCCCATTCGTATCTACGGCATGTGGGCGGCGCTGGCGCTGGCGGTGCTGACCAAGGGCCTGATTGCGCCCATCTTCTTTGCCGCGGCGGTAATTCCTGTGCTGCTATTGAGCGGCCTGTGGCGGCGCTGGCAACAGTTGAAGCCCTTCAGCGGCATTCTGCTCTTTTTGTTGATCGCCGCGCCCTGGCACATTCTCGCCGGGTTGCGCAATCCAGATCAGGGCCATCCGCTGGGCAACCACCCCACGCTGGGCAACGTCCACGGCTTCTACTACTTCTACTTCCTCAATGAGCATGTCTTCCGATTCCTTGGTACTCGCTTCCCGCACGACTACAACAAGATGCCGGTTCTCTGGTACTGGCTTGGGCATCTGATTTGGCTCTTTCCCTGGAGCCTGTTCCTGCCTGCAGCCGTGGCCCTGGCCTGGAAGACGCGCCATCAATGGCTGCAGCATCTGCGCGCGGACGCCGGCCAGACGCTGGACTTTTACCTCGATCATGCCTTGCGCGAAGATGTTGCCTCATATGTTTTCCGGCTCAAATTCCGGGTGCGTTCGGCGTGGCTTTTGACCCTCTATTCGGGTTTTATCCTGATCTTTTTTTCGCTCTCGACTAATCAGGAGTACTACACCTTTCCGGCGTGGCCGGCGCTGCTGATTCTGGCCGCCGGCGTTCTGGCTGGAATTGAGGAAAACCGCTCGCCAGAGGGTGGTAAACAGCCACTTTCCACTGCGTGGCTCACCAGTGCACAAGCAATTTTTGCAATTGGTGGAGTTGCCGCCGCTGCTGCTCTCGGCTGGTGCCTGTGGGAGTCACGCAACTTGCCCTTCGTTGCCGACATTGGCACCCTGCTGGCGCATCGCGATGTTGGCGGCTACACGCTCTCGATGTCGCATATCTTCGACCTCACCGGACCCTCGTTCGCCGCACTGCGCCTGCCTGCGGGACTGGCCGCTGCGGTGTTGCTGATCGGCCCGCTGGTGGGCGTGATTCTACGCATCAGGGGCAAGCATCTCGGAGCAACCGTCAGCCTCGCGCTTACTTCGGCGATTTTCCTTATCGCCGCGCACATTGCCTTTGCCCGCTTTGAGCCGATGCTGAGTTCAAAGCAGTTGGCCGATACGATTCTGCAAAAAGCCACGCCCGCTGACTCGTTTATCATCTTCGGCGACCAATCCGACGCCTCTTCCGTGGTGTTTTATACGCATAGTTTCTTCCAGAAGCCCGCACTGCTGATTGAGCCTGCCTGCTCGCCCTTTGGAGAAGGCTCGACGCTGCTGTGGGGATCTTGCTATCCCGATGCGCCAAAGATTTTCTTGAGCGAAGACCAGCTTGCCAAGAGCTGGGGAACGGGGGAGCGGAAGTGGCTTTTTGCGCAGGATACGAATCAGCAGAAAGCAGAAAGCCTGCTGGCGGGGCGGCTGTATCCCGTGCAATCGATTGCCGATAAGGCGCTGTGGACCGACCGGCCGCTTTGAGCTGCCGGGTTATAAAAGTTTGGGGCAGGCCTTTGATCTTTGGATGTGCGCGCAAAGTGAAGAACCGCAGGTCCTTCACTTCGTTCAGGATGACAGCTCATCTATTGATTGGAAGTTTCGAGACAGGGCACTTATAACGACGACACTCTACAGTTTCTGTGATTCTGTGTTGCGCATATATGCCTATATAAACAGGGATTCCATGGGCATAGCAGAGGAGTTTTGAGCGGAGGAGATCTGGTGAGCGCGAAAACTCCTCGCTCAGGCGGAGGTTTTTGCGGATTTCTGCTTGCGGGCGCGGAGTAAAGCGTGAAAAACAAGCTTAAAATGGCTGTTTTTAATGCGTTTTTTGGCCGTTTTTCGGTGTTTTTAGAGCGGTTCTCCAATAGGTGGCGCCCTTGCTGGCGAAGTGCTGAGTGACTTTTTCTTGAGGAAAAAGCCACTTGAATGCATCAACTCCGCTCTGCACCAATTGGAGAACCGCTATAGCCACATAATGGTTCCCTGGATCTATGCGTCGATGCAGAAGCAGCGTCGCGGCTGAGATGGCAGATTAATCGAACCGCGTCACTGAGGATCGGCGTAGTCTTCGCGCATCGGCGTGAAGAAATCAAGAACCTCAGAGTCTTCCAGCGCCCACGCCTGATGCTGCACATTGCCGGGAACCAGGAAGCTCTCGCCCGAGGCAACCTCGAATCTGCCTTCCGGATGCTCGAAGGTGAGTCTGCCGCGCACCACATAAACCATCTGCTCATGCGGATGGCTGTGACGCGCTCCGGCCCATCCTTTGGTCATTTTGTGGCGCACCAGCATCATGCCTTTGTTATAGGACATCACCTGGCGGCGAAGGCCCGGTTCGGGTTCAGACATGATCTCATCGTTGGAAGAGAGCACAGTAATTGCGGTTGAAGACATGGATCCTCCTAAAGACAGGGTACTCGCTGGTGTGGTGAGTCTGAAGTTCATTGAAGAACAAACGGAGATTCTTCGACTCACCACCCCCGAACTGAAAGACGTTCGGGGCCCCGTTCGCTCAGAATGACAGTCAGTTTGTGTTGAGTATTTCAGATTCAGAACACTAGACTCAGAACTGTACTCGATTGTTCATCCGTGTAATCTCCGGCAGCTTGCCGGAGATCTCAACGCTCACGCTCCCACCCTTCCAGTTTGCTCCCGGCGGCAGGGTCAACGAGACGACCTCTGTTTTTGGAAGCAGATCCAGGGGCGCCTTCAGCGGAGCGGCACTGGCTTTTGCCAGCACTTTGTTCAAGCTATCGTAGAGCACCACGGTCGAGGCCGGCGCATCCACTCCGCCCAGGCTATGGACTGTCACTTTCATCTGATTGCCTTTGACAACCACGTCGTCGGCACTGATCCCCAGATCGGGCCGCGACCAATAGGGAACGCCCTTCTCGACCAGCTTGAGTTCCAGCACTGTCGTGGCGTGAGGGGCAAATGTAAAGTCCAGGCTAGTGCTGCGCTCGAAGCTCTCAGATCGTGTACTGACATTTACGACCGGATCGGTCTCGGCATCGCCGCGTGTGCCCTGGGCAATCTCCCACTTGCCCGGATCGATCTCCCATCCGGTCATCTGCGCTTTTACCGGGTTGGCTTCGAGGTTGTAGACAATGATCTTCAGATGATCGGGCGTAGCCTCGGGAACGAGGATTCCGACGCTGCTCGGCGTGGCGGGCGCGAAGAACTTCCAACCGACAGCATTACCGGGATAGATGTGATTGCGAACCAGAGCGATGCCGCCAAAACGAGCGCGCTGTAGCTCGGTGTTGACGAACATCGGACCGGCGGAGTCAGTGACGCGATCAATCCAGAGACTGCCTTCCGTATTGATCCATTCACGATTCGACTCTGCCTGCAGTTGCGCAGAGTAAAGGCGGTCGAGGTATCTTGTGTCGCCGCTCACCTGCCACGCGAAGGTCTCGGCGGAGCCGGTCATGGACTGAGCGGCGGTTGACGCCACGCCGGTTGTGGTTTCCGGCGATCCCGCTGCCGTGACCAACTGCTTGCCCCATGTATCGCGCAGCTTTAGCTGATCTATCGCGTCCGAGCTGATATGCGCAAGCGACGACGGACCCTCATCCATGAATGGGAGCAAGTATTTCCGATCGCCAGTCCAGCGGTACGCGGCCCAGAACATAAAGTCAGGCGTGGAGTCGCCGTAAGGCAGATCTTCGTCGGTCTTGAAATTGATCTCTGTTCGAGTAACGAACCTGCCACCCGGCTCCTGCTTGCGGTGAGCGAGCAGGCCATCGACAGTCTCCAGCACCATCTTGCGTGTCTCCGGCGCGCCGTTGAAGAGGACAAGATCGAGGGCGGGATGAAAGACCATGTAGGAACGTCCCTTGCTCCATCCCCACACGCCGCCTTCCGCCATTTTTGCGCCGCTGAAGTAAGAGGAGCGGATGTGCCGGTGGCCGGCCGCATTGACTCCGGTGAGCCATTCCAATCTGCGGGCTGTAACCATGGCGCGTTCCAGGTCTTTGGGATTGCCGAAGTCCATCATCAACGACTGGCCGAGAACATTCAGGCCATCCTCGTAACTGTGCAGTTCGTCGAATTGGCCCGTTGCCAGCCCATTGGTCCACATCTTGTTCTCGTACATTGCCTCCAGTTCCCTGGAGAGAGAAAGCTTCAGTTTCTCCGGCTCCGTACCCATCAGGGCAAGCGAAGGAAAAAGGTTGCTGAAGTCGCTGTCATCGCCAAGACCGCCGCCAAATTCACCATCCCAAGCCTGGCGTTTGTCGATGTAAAAGTCCGCGATTCTCTGGAAGTAGTCCATGTCCATGGCCTGGAGATAGGCCCACTCCGGTACATCCGCAGGCACCTTCGGCGGAGTGTAATCGGGGGGCAGCGTTTCCGGATTCCATTCGTGCCAGTACTTGCGCCCCAGATCGTTCGACGGATCTACGCGCAGCAGGTCGGTAATGTCCGCATAGAAGCGGTTGTAGGTATTCAGCCGCCGGCTGTTGACGTGCTCTTCGGTCATGTTGGAAAAATTGTCGCGCACCTGGGTGAGGCGGTCGGCAATATGCTCTTTGACGGCATCTTTGTAGGGCTTGAAGATCAGCCGCACCTCTGCGCCTTCCAATGCGGCGGCATTGAACTCCGCGCTGGCCGAGGCAATCGTAATCAGAAGGCTTTTGTCATTAGGCAGGATGCGGTCGCGCGTATCGAGCCACAAGGTGTGCGCTTCGCCCGGCTTGACGGAAAATGTGAAGGTGAGCATGTCGCGCATCGGCCACAAAGGATCTTTTACCGCGATATTCATCGGCACATAATCGCCATGCGTCGGCATTACTTTCAGCGCCGGCAGGTCGATGGCAATGCCATCCAGGCCAGCATACATGTCGTCCCATGTATAAGAGGGGACGCGCGCGGTATTGGCTGGCAAGCCGCGAAAATCGGCAGGAATAAGGATGTGCGCGATCGGCATCCCAAAATCGTGCTGCTTGTTTTCGGGTTCTCTGAGCGCTACACCCGGACGCTGGCGTCCGCCGCCGTATCCGCTTGGCACACCGACAAGGGTTGCGCGCTCGTCTGGCGGATAGCGGTCATGAATGAAGCTGACCAGGGGCTGCAGGGTTGGATTGTCGTTCGGCGAAGGGCGGGTGGAAAGCCGGTACTTGAGTTGGACGATTCCCGCCGGCGGACTGCCTGCGTGGACGTAGTAAGCGGAAAGCTCTCCGATGGGCGTCTCCTGCTCCACATTGGTGAAGCGAAGTTTGCCGCCGGTCACAGGCGCGGGAATATCGTGGAAGGTTGTCTCTTGCCCTTGAGGCCGTTCAAAGAGTGTCTTTGCAGGTAGAGCCTTTCCAGCCAGGGCGCTCTGGCGAAGTTCCTGCTCCGATACATCCGGCGTCAGCAGCGCCAGGTCGCCGAATGCGCCGCCACTGAACTCCAAGTGATTCCACGGCTCATCCGGCAGAATGAATGTAATGGTTTTGCCGGAGATCGCATAGCAATCCCAATCCGGCAGTTGAAAGTAATCGAAGCGGCCGGTCAGGCGGGAACGATTGTAGACGCCGGGCCAAGTAGTTTCACGGATGCCGTCGTTGGCCCTCCACCACCAGCGCCCCAGATCGTATGCGTCATTGATCTGCACCTTGCGAATCGTAGTGTTGGTCGCGGGCAGGGGAGCGGGAATATCGCCCGGACGATTCCAGCCGTAATGGAACCACCACTCTTTGCGCGTCTCGGCGTTCGCCAAGCTGTTCGCTACGGGCGGAATGCTCAGCGGCGTTTCACCTTTAACAAGAGAAACCACATTCTCATCGCTCAGTGCGCGATCATAGATACGCAACTCGTCCAGGTCTCCGCCGCGGTCGTAGCTGTAGGAGCTTTCAACGCCGGTGGGTCCGATGATGCGGGAGTTGGGTCCGAACTGATCGAGCGCGGCATCGAACATGCCCGTCGCGGGCTTTTCGGCCACCATCTTGCCATTCACATAAAAGCGGATGCCCGTGGTCTCATCCCATGTAAGCGTCAGATTTACCCATTGGTCCGGCTTGGGGAAATTCGGCATGTCGTAGGAAACCCGCGTCCGGCCCAGGTTCACGTCGGTTACAAAGGCGTCAAAACCGTGGCCGTTGTAATCGATGCGCAACCACACCTGGTCCCAGCTGGAATGGTCCGCGTATCCCACGCGAAAGATGGGAAACGCCGTCTCGTCCACAGGATCGTGCGACCGCCAATAGAAGGAGAGCGTTCCGCGCCGTGAGTAAATATTGCCAGGCGCCCAATAGGAAAGCAGTTGGTTATTGCCGCATTGCAGATAGGAACCCTTGGCGCCGCCGGGAAGAATCTTGACGTCGGAGTAGAAATTTGGCGCCGTTTGGCCCCCAGCCGCGAAGTCGGCATTGGGGCCGTGATCGGCGGAAAGATAAAAGAGAAGTCCCGGCTCTTTGGAAGCTGTTTCACTTGATGAAGAGACGGAAGAACAGCAAGTAGAATCCGGTTTTTGTCCCTTGCTCACCAACACCGTGCTCAGCAAAACAAACGGCAAAAACAACCAAAGCGAACTGTTCTTCAACTGAATGCTCCTTCTAGCGTTACAGATTCCTTCACGGCGCAGGATACTCGCAATGGACAATCAAGGCTGTTGACGAAGCAGCGAAGATTTTAGACGCAACACTTCAGCATTCTCAATTTCCGGCATATTCCATCTGCCCGTATTTTCAACTCAGGACAGGAAAGCTGGCTCGTACTGCTTGCGGGCGCAGGGCGGGGAGATGCAGGTTTTTCGGCTCTGCCATCCCAGAGGCGAAGACCTGTCGCCGGGTTTGGTCTTGAGGTTTCCCTACCCACGGCTGCTGGAACGTTTGAGTTGGAGAACGATTCGATGCACTTTTCGGTGCAGATTTATTTGGTGGGAACCACGCTCTATCCGACCCTGACGGTCGCGCCGTCGAGAGACCGGTATGCCGATTCGGCTCGATTCATGGACTCGTTTACGCTGATTCCGCGGACTGCGAAGTAGCTGAGTTCCCATTGCCGGCCAGCGGATTCTTCAGCTTTGCGGCACCGGTTGCGCCACAGGCGGCGTAACCGCCAGCACCCGGCAGCGGTGTTTGCCTGCCGCGCTGAAGGCCATTGCCATCTCGCTCTCGATGTACGCGCAGTCGCCGGTCTCCAAGACCTCGGTCATTCCTCCAGCATCCAGTTGCAGGCGTCCCTCGATGACATAAACCAGGCAGGCGCTCTCCAGGCAATTTTCCTCGGCGCAGGTGGTGCCGCCGGGGCTGAACTCGAGCATCTGCGCGATCAGGTGCGGCCCTTCGGCCACCGAGTTCAGCGGTGTGCGGACAACTGCCTCCGGCCCGCTGCCAGTGCTGTGCAGGTGCGCGCGGCGGGTAATGGAAAGCTGATGACGGGCCGGCTCGGAGAAGAAATGCCCCATGCCCACTCCATAGACGCGGCAGATGGTGGCCAGCGTAGGCAGTGTGGGAATCATGCGGTCGGTCTCGAGCTTGGAGAGCAAGGCCGTCGAGAGTCCTGTCTCGACAGCGAGACGGGCCAGCGTCATCCGCTTCTGGGTGCGCAGGCCGCGCAGTTTCATTCCGATGGCATACGGCTCAAGCGACCACTGTGCATAGGAAACAGCCTTGGGCATATCTCTATCCTCTAAGTCAGTTTGACCGCACGGCGCGCAGAATGAATGGAGATTTCCTTGAAGTTATTCTGAATGTTGCATAGTTTTCCGCCTGTTTATGGGGATATACCACTGATGCGCGCTTAAATCGAATCGTGATTCACAAAACCAGCCCCTAGTCTCTGCTCTTCAGCGCCCCTTGCGCGGCTGTCCTTCATCCAGTGGCTCGGGCGGTAGACTGGCCTGAAGCTTTTGTCCACGCTGGCCTAGAACGAACATGGTTAGCCCGAAGATGAGCAGCACCAGTCCCCACCAGAGATTGGCATTGATGCCTAGGCTCTTGGCATAGAGTAGCTCGTTGCCGTTTGTAGCCAGACCAAAAACGCTCAGGATTAGGCCGGTAAAGGTAAACATCAAGCCCATCGGAATGCGCAAATCAAGATTCATTTTTCTCCTACTCCCCCCATCCCACCCTAGCTGCAAGACCGAAATGCAGGCTCTTCGACTCCGCTGCGCTTCGCTCAGAATGACAGCCGGGTAGGTTGCCCATTGTCGTTCTCTCAAGCAAAGAAAATATTCAGCGCTACCGCGCCCAGCAGAACCCCAACAGCCAGCGCCTCTGGGCGCTTCCACCAGACGATGTGCGAACGCTCCGGCTTGGGAGTTAGCGAGTGCACCAACCCTACCAGCTCCGCCTCAGGCCGCGCCTTGGTCAGCAGGCTCACCACCACAGTGACGATGAAGTTGGCGCCAAAAGCGAAAATAGCCGTCCAGAAGTTCTGCGCCATATCGCTCGGATAGTTGTGCAGCACGGTGATCCATCCGCCGTGGATGCCGGGGTGCGCATCCAGAGGCAGCGTAAGCCCATGATGCAGCATCGCCGTTGCTGTCCCGGCGATCAAGCCGGCGAATGCGCCGTGGCCGGTGGCGCGCTTCCAGAACATGCCCAGCAGGAAGGT
>CAZHKN010000112.1:0-14854 GCA_964532725.1 uncultured Occallatibacter sp. | reverse complement strand
CTGGCGCTTCGCTATCACTTCTCCTCCATCAGGATGTGAAGGGGACTTACACCCCCAAGCTGTTAAACATGCTCGGCACACAAAGAAAAGGCCGCCGCCGCGGTCGGCCTTGCCCAGGCAGCACTGACCAAGAATGCGCCGCCGGATCTCAGGGCAGATATCACCGAGGCTGTTGCGCGGCTGAAGCCCAGCGGGACAAAACCCTCTGCGGGCGGAGCGATCAGCTTGCAGGAGCTGCGGACTTACAAAATTCCGAAGCCTGCTGGAGTTACCGGATGGGGAACCTTCCGGTTGGTGATTTCAACGGCTGGCGTAGTTGAATCACAGCAGATGTCCGGTGAAAAGCAGATTGCGGGAATCAAGAAGGCCGTCGATACAATGAAGTTCCCCGAATTGCTGCCCCCGGACTCGAAAGCGCACCTATTGCGGAGCGCCGTAGTAAGCTGCTCTTCCGGTTCAACCTGTGAAGTCGTCCTGGTGCCGGACGGCGGCTTGCAAACAGAGCGGCAATAACTCTTCTTCGACATAATAGAAGATCGTCGCTATCAGCTAACTCTGTTGAAGCTATCTACTTTCCCTTGCGGCAAATCGGCTTGCTGCAAGGGGTCGTACTCTTTGTGGTTTGTCTGCTTCGGCCAGCCAATCTGTGCCGGCTTCATCGCTTAAAATCACTGCATGTGCGGAATTGTTGGGTACGTCGGTCGGAAGAAGGTTGTGCCGGTCATCATTGAGGGGTTGCGACGCCTTGAATATCGCGGCTATGATTCGGCCGGGATTGCGGTGGGCAGTCCGGAGCGCGCGAAGGCCGCGGAGCCGAAATTGGAGATACGGCGCGCGCCGGGCAAGCTGGCAAATCTGGAGGAGGTGCTGCGCGAGCATCCTCTGGAAGGCACCTATGGCATTGGCCACACGCGCTGGGCGACGCATGGACGGCCCACCGAAGAGAATGCGCATCCGCATCGTGATTGCTCGGGGCGCATTGTTGTTGTACACAACGGGATCGTCGAAAACTATCTTGAGCTGAAGCGCGAACTCATCGCGCAGGGGCATAAGTTTGTTACCGAGACAGACACCGAAATCATTGCTCATCTTATCGAACAGGTACAGAAGGATGCCGCTGCTGCGGGAGCACCGCTGCTGCTCGAACAGGCGGTGCGGCTCTCTGTCAAGCGGCTCACCGGCGCCTTTGCGCTAGGCGTATTATCGGCCTCTGAACCGGACAAAATCATTGCTGCCCGCTCTGGCCCTCCGGTGGTGATTGGCCTCGGCGAGGGCGAGTCATTCATCGCTTCCGACGTGCCGGGAATTCTGCACCACACGCGCAATATTTACTTTCTCGCCGATGGAGATATGGCGATATTGACGCTGGCTGGCGTTGCGCTCACGAACTTTGAAGGCAAGCCGATTGAGCGCGCGGTGACGCGGATTCAGTGGGATCCGATTCAGGCGGAAAAGAGCGGCTACAAGCACTTCATGCTCAAGGAGATCTGGGAGCAGCCGCGCGCCATTCGCGATACAACGCTCGGGCGCGTCTCGCTCGACTCGGGCAAGGTTTTCTTGGGCGAGATGAAGTTGACAGATCACGAGCTGGGGCAGGCGGCGAGCATCAACATCGCGGCCTGCGGAACCAGTTGGCATGCGGCGCTCACCGGCAAGTACATGATTGAGCGGCTGGCCCGTCTGCCCGTGGATGTGGACTACGCCAGCGAATACCGCTATCGCAATCCTATTGCGGACCCGAATGCGCTGGGGCTGCTGATTACGCAATCGGGCGAGACCGCCGACACCCTTGCAGCACAACGGGAGATGATCTCGCTCGGATCGAAGACCGTGGCCATCTGCAACGTGGTGGATGCGATGGTGGCGCGCGAGGCGCATGGCTCGATCTACACCCATGCCGGGCCGGAGATCGGTGTGGCTTCGACCAAGGCATTTACCGCACAACTTACCGCGTTGTTTCTGCTGGCGATGAAGCTGGGCCAGTTGCGGGGCAAGCTGGACGCGGCGGAGTCCGTGACGCTGATCGAGGAGTTGAGCCGGATTCCGGCAAAGATTGAAGAGGTGCTGCGCGCGCGGTCGGCGCAGTGCGAGCAACTGGCCAAGGATTTTTCCACGGCGCGGGATTTTCTCTATCTCGGGCGCGGGATTCATTTCCCGATTGCTCTCGAAGGCGCGCTGAAGCTGAAGGAAATCTCGTACATTCACGCCGAGGGGTACCCGGCCGGCGAGATGAAGCACGGCCCAAATGCGTTGATCGACGAGACGCTGCCCGTGGTGGTGCTGGCGACGCGCGATGAGTCTGACCCAGCCTCGCGGCTGCGCTATGAGAAGACGCTGTCAAATATCCAAGAAGTAACGGCGCGCTCGGGCCGGGTCATTGCCGTGGCCACCGAGGGCGACGCGACCATCGGAGGCCTCGTCGAGCAGGTCATCGAGATCCCCCCCGCGCCCGAACTGCTCTCGCCGCTGATTGAGATTGTGCCGCTGCAGTTGCTGGCCTATTACATCGCCGTGCGACGTGGGTGCGATGTGGATCAGCCGCGGAATCTGGCCAAGTCTGTAACTGTGGAATAGGGTTTAGGCAATCTAAAGGTTATGTACTAGAGGATACGAGCGACGAATGGGAATCGACTGGAAATACTTGGCCAGCCAGGTTGGCGGTCTTGAGCCTGATGGAACTGAGCGGATAACGGGTACAGATGGTGGCCGACGTGCGATAGAACTTTTGCTCGGAGAGGAAAACATCCGTGATGCTGTCGATTGCTGGGCTGACGAGAGAGTAGGTGCCTTCACGGCAGAAATTGTGCTGAAGATCATCAGATCAACGGTGGCAATGGAGCGTTGTTACGAAATTTACAAGAGCGAATCGAACACGCGCCGTGCTGGCGCATCTGTTTTCCTTTTAGCGGAGATGGCTGATTCCCGTGTTTTGCCGTGGCTTCCTGAACTCTTGAGGGATAGCTCTTTTAGCATCCGGTCCTGCGGTCTCTCAGCTTTGCAAATGATTCTCAGTGGCCCTTTGAACGACGAAGGAATCGAGGCCGCAAAGAAACTGTTAGCTCACGCTGAGAAGGACGCTGACGAAAGACTAAGGGAACGAGCGGCTGAAATCCGGCAGAGGCTCGCGGCCGACCCAAGCCTGGGTCATTTGGAGCTTTAATAGACTTTTCGGTACGACAGGTCAGCAGTTCTTCGAAAAACGCATTCGCGTTACGCTGTGTGCTGCGAATTTCTGTAACTCATTGCTCTTCGAAAGCGTCTACGGGAAAGGCAGCATAGGACAATGGGGTTGCAGCTCACCCTGTTGATAGTGCTCCTCGGGGATTGAAGCGAATATGAGTATTGATTTCAAACGGCGGAGACGGATCTGGAGTGCACTGGCGCTCGTAGCTACCATCTGCTGGAGCGCCATTGCAGGCCTCACGGTTGCAAAAGCGCAGGAGCCTGCGAGCATCGTCGGCAGCTCACCCCTGCCCGGTCTGTCCGGTGCGACCGGGTGGATCAATTCCAAGCCGCTGACCGCAAAAGATCTCAAAGGCAAGGTGGTTCTTGTCGACTTCTGGGATTACTCGTGCATCAACTGCATCCGCGCCATTCCTTATGTTCGCGCCTGGGCGGATAAGTATAAGGACAGCGGCCTGGTGGTGATCGGGGTGCATACGCCGGAGTTCGACATCGAGAAACTGACGCCGAATGTCCAGAAGGCAGTGAATAAGTTTGGCATCACTTATCCCGTTGCGCTCGATAGCGACCACGCGATATGGGATGCATTCCACAATGAGTACTGGCCCGCTCATTACTTCATCGATGCGAAGGGAAAGGTTCGGTTCGAGCACTTTGGGGAGGGCAACTACGACCAGTCCGAGCGCTGGATTCAGGAACTACTGCGGGAGCGTGCCGGAACACCCATGCCCGCCGGCGCTGTCAGTGTTAACGGCCAGGGAGTGGAAGCAGCGGCTGACACGAGCGACGTGCACTCGCCGGAGACGTATGTCGGCTTTGGGCGGGCCGAGCACTTTGCATCCCCGGGCGGATTTCGCATGGGTGCTGAGAAGAGCTACACGCCGCCGCCCCACCCGTCTCTGAACGAATGGGGCTTCGAGGGCAAATGGGTTGATAATATGCAGCGGGCCGTTCTCAGTTCTGCCGGCGGCAAGATCCTGTTCAGCTTCCATGCCCGCGACCTGCATCTTGTGCTTGGTCCGGCGGACAGCGGCAAGCCGGTCCGTTTTCGTGTGACGATTGACGGCGAGGCGCCGGGAGAGAGTCATGGAGTGGACACGGATGCACAGGGCAACGGCGTTGTGACAGACCATCGCTTGTATCAACTGGTGAGGCAGAGGGGAGCCGTCACCGATCATGTCTTCGCAATTGAGTTTGAAGACCCTGGAGTGCAGGCTTTTTCCTTCACCTTCGGATGAGAAGGGGTAGGTGCACCGCCCTCGACTGCCACAAATGAGGCTGCTGTTTTCGCCTATTACTGAATAAAAAAGCCGAAAACGGCGCGATACAAATCTAAGAATTATGGCTGTCTCTCAACCCTCTCCTTCTTCGACTGCTTTCTCAGTTACCGATGCCCGAACTGCGCCACTGCAAGCTGCCGCGCGCGCTGCTGTGGAGTATCTGGAAGGCCTGGATGCGCGCGGGGTTGCGCCGACGCCCGAAGCCGTTGCGGCGCTCGCGGCGCTGCAAGGTCCGCTGCCGCCGGGACCGACGAGCGCGGAGACAGTCCTGCATCTGCTGCACCAGTTCGGTTCGTCGGCGACGGTGGCCAAAAACAACGGGCGCTACTTCGGTTTTGTGAATGGCGGATGCCTGCCCGCTACGTTGGCTGCCGCTTGGCTGGTGAGTGCATGGGATCAGAATGCATCGTTTTTTGTCCAGTCCCCGGCGGCTATCACGCTGGAGGCGACGGCGCTGGAGTGGACACGGGAGTTGCTCGGTCTGCCCGAGGGAACGGGCGGCGCGGTGGTGACCGGGGCGACGATGGCCAACTTTACCGCGCTGGCCGCGGCACGCCACGCGATCTACGCGCGGCTGGGCTGGGATGTGGAGTCTGACGGTCTGGCCGGCGCGCCGCCGATTACCGTGGTCGTGGGCGCTGAAGCGCATGCCTCGGTGATCAAGGCGCTGGGAATGCTGGGCCTCGGGCGCAAGCGGGTGGTGCGGGTTCCGGTGGACGGGCAGGGAAGGATGCGGGCGGATGCACTGCCACATCTGGACGGGCAGACGATTCTTTGCCTGCAAGCGGGCAACGTGAACACCGGCGCGTTTGATCCGGCGGCGGCGATTTGCCCCGCGGCGCGGGCGGCAGGCGCCTGGATTCATGTGGATGGAGCCTTTGGGCTGTGGGCGGCGGTCTCGCCGAAGTACCGGCACTTGACGCAGGGCTTCGAGTTGGCCGACTCCTGGGCGACGGATGGGCATAAGTGGCCGAATATCGTCTACGACTGCGGGATTGCGTTGGTGCGCGAGCCTGCGATGCTGCGGGCCGCGATGGCGATGGAGGCTTCGTACCTGATGCAGGGCGAGCACCGCGAACCGTCATACTACAATCCGGAGCTTTCGCGGCGGGCGCGCGGCGTGGAGTTGTGGGCGGGGCTGCGGTCGCTGGGGCGGTCGGGGATGGCGGAGATTGTGGAGCGGACTTCGAGCCATGCGCGCCGTTTTGCCGCCGGACTGCGGGAGGCTGGGTTTCAGATTCTGAATGACGTGGTAATCAATCAAGTCTTGGTCAGCTTTGGCTCCGCGGAGAAGACGCTCGGCGCCGTGGCGCGGCTGCAGGCGGAGGGAACCTGCTGGTGCGGGTCGACGGTGTGGCAGGGGCAGACCGCGATGAGGATCAGTGTCTCGTCGTGGGCGACGACCGATGAGGACGTGGACCGGAGCATTGCGGCGATGATTGCCGCGGCGCAAGTGGGATGAGGCGGTTGGGCTGATTTTTTCGCCGCTCCCGCAAGCAGAAATAACTGATGTGGCGGCCTTCAGAATCGTGCATACTTATTGCAGCATTCATTCCATGGGTTTTCGTTCGCGGGTAACTTCCGCCCCGCTATGCTTCAATGGGCGGACGGCGGCCAAAGAGGCGCGAATGACGGGAGATTCTCTTGTCAGCCTGATGGAAATGCCTTTTTAATCCGATAGGTCGATTACAGGCTTGTGTTTTCCTCCTGTCGTTGAGGTCTCGGCCAATCTGTGATGCATTCGATTCGCCAGCGCATTTTCGCCACTCTTGCCGCCACGGTGATCGCCGCGTTCTGTGGCACACTGGCCGGCTATCTGCTGGGACGGGCAATCACGCTGCATCTGGCCGCCAGCAGGTTGAACGGTGAGGCCGAGGTGATTCTGGCCGAGGAGGAGGCGGGCGCGGCGGAATCGCGCGCCGTGCTGGGGGCGATGAATGCTTCGCCGTATCCAGAGTGCTCGGATTCCGAGATCGCCTATTTTCGCAAGTTGATCTATCAGTCGAAGTACCTGAAGGACGGCGGACGCATGAGCAATGGCAGGATGCTCTGTTCGGTTACGCTGGGCGCGCGGGAGCTGCCGCAGGGGCAGTTGCAGCCGGATTTTGTGCGCCGTGACGGTACGCGGGTCTATCGCAATCCTGCTCCGCTCTCCATTCACGGCTACACGGTGATTACCGTTGAGCTGGGCAGCTCATTTATTGTCTACAACCCGTACCACGAAGCGGCGCTGAAAGCGGCTTCGGCCCCGTATACGGTCACGGAGAAAGATACCGCCAGCCAGCACACGGCTCCGTTGAATGGCGGCATATTGGGCGCGCCGGTTTCGATCTTTGCTGAGGACGGCGAGGCGTCCTTCGGCGATACGATGTATGCCACGCGCTGCTCGAAGCGGTTTACCAGCTGCATCACGACCTTTGAGACTGTCGCTGAAGCGCTTGAGGCCAACCGGGTCAACTTCGCTGGCTATATCTTCCTGGGTGGTGTGCTGGGCGGGCTCTCGGGGCTTCTGCTTTCGCTGTTTTACCGCCGCAGCCGCAGCTTGGAGCAGCAACTGCGCCGGGCCATCCGCCAGGACAAGCTGCACATGGTCTACCAGCCGATTGTGGAGACGGCCACAGGCCGCATTGTTGGCGCCGAGGCGCTGGCCAGATGGTCGGATGAGGATGAGACGCCGGTTAGCCCGGCGGTGTTCATCCGCATTGCCGAGGAAAAAGAGTTTGTGGGGGAGATCACCCGGCTGGCGCTGCGCCATGCGCTGCGCGATCTGCGCAGGCCTCTGCATGCGAGAGGGGATTTTCGCGTCAGCGTGAATGTGGCCGCGGCCGATCTTTCCGACCCAGAGTTTTTGCCCATGCTGGAGAAATTGTTGCGGGAGGAATCGGTGCCGGCCCGGTCTGTGGTGATTGAGATTACCGAAAGCTCGACGGCCAACCAGCAGAGCGCCATCCAGACGATTCAGCATTTGCGGCAGGCCGGGCATGCGGTGCATATCGACGATTTTGGCACCGGCTACTCCAGCCTGTCCTATCTGCATGATCTTTCCGTGGACGCGATCAAGATTGACCAGAGTTTTACGCGCGCGATTGGAACGGAAGCGGTAACGGTGGGAATTCTGCCGCAGATGCTGTCAATGGCCGAGGCGCTGGGCTTAGGGGTGATTGTCGAAGGCATTGAAACCGTGGAGCAGGCAGCTTACTTTGCCGCGCTGGCGAGGCCTGTGCTGGCGCAGGGATGGTTCTACGGGCGGCCGGCGCCGGCGGAAGAGTTCCAGGGCCGTCTAGTGAAAGAAGAAAAGGCCGAGCTGGTCAAACCGGAAGTAGCCTGACAGGAGGAAATACAGGCGCGGCTTGACAGTTGCCGGTGCTGCCTTGAGGCTGAAAGTTGCACCGCTTTTGCTGATGTGCGCTGAGGAACGATGAACGAAGAGAGGGACGAGATAGACACCGGACAGTTGCAGGGATTGGCGCAGGTCTTCCGCGAACAACTGCTGGCCTGCCTGGAAGAGGCGGCGCGCGGGCGGCGCGGATTATTTTCCGGCTTTGAGCATCTGGGGGGAGAAGAGGCGGAAGGCTGGCCGGAAGCCGCGCAGTTGCGCGAGCTGGCTCTGGCCTTGCAGGGCATCTTCGCGCAGGCGGAAGAGCAGAATCCGCTGTGCGATGAATTTCTCGATCTATGCACAATTCACGGCGAGAGTAACCCCGGCGAGGCGAAGCTGGCGCGGGCCTTCTTGCAGAGGATTGAAAAGGACGCGGTGGGCACGCAACTGGAAAGTGAGCGCCGGCCGTGGTGATTTTGCATACGTTTCTGGCGTTGCTTGCCGGGTACGCGAGTTTTACCGCGCTGGTATTGCTGATGAACGGGCTGCTGACCCGGCTGGTCCCAAGCTGGACCGGCAATGAGGGGCGGCCACAGCCGGGATATGTTTTTGTCAGCCTGGGCTATTCGTTTCTGGCGGCGGCGGCGGGCGGATATGTGACAGCGTGGGCTGCGGCTGCCAATCCGTTGGTTCATGTGCTGGCGCTGGGGATCTGCCTGTTGGCGCTCTCCGCGCTGGGAGCTTTGCAGGCGCGCGGCAAGCAGCCGGTCTGGTACCAACTGGCGCTGGTGGCGATACCGCCGCTAGGGGCGCTGGCAGGCGGGCTGGTGCGACTGCGGGTGCTGGGGATTTTGTAAGGAGATCCGCCGCAAAAAGTGCAGTGGGTATATCGGCGTCCCGTGAATCGATTCGCCCGATGGTCGCGCGAAAATCAGGATGCCCTTTTGCCTATCTGGAGCCGATGCGGACGCAACGCTCTTTCTTTTGAGCAAGCGCGAAGATATGCGCACACAAGAAAAACAAGTTCATCCCGCATCTTATCGAAATCACTTTCCGGCGATGCGGACTCCAGCAACCGCTTGCTTACACCGGCCATTGTCGCTTGAAGCATCGAAGACACCAGCACCGGGTCTGTCGCCAGCTTATCCTCCGCGGAGGCAAGCATGGCGGCGATGGCGCGATTCGCCTTGAGGCTCATCTCACGCGAGATTCTTGCGCCATCAACATCGGAACTGACCGCATACAGAGCGACACTGGCCTTCACATCTTTCATCTTCGCTGCCAGGAAGCTTGTCACTAATTCCTTCCCCATCTGCTGCAACGAAGCACCCGTTTGTTCGCGGCATACTGTTTGCACGGCCGACCCGATCTCGTCCATATGCCGCTGCAATGCTGCCCGTAACAATGCGCTTTTGTTGGGAAAATACTGGTAGAGGGTGCCGACCGAAACCCCGGCGCGCGCCGCCACGCGCGTTGTCGTCAGGCTCTCTTTGCCAACTTTCAGCAAAACCTGAATCGTTGCCTTCAGAATGGCCTCGACACTGGCAATCGAACGTGCCTGAACCGGCGATTTTCGCGGCTCCAAGGTGCTTCGCGAAGGCTTTTGCAAATGCGAACTCCTAATCTGAAGCTTTCTTCATCTAACGATTGTCGCAGAGATCGATATTCGACACATCCACCGGGAACCACTGAGGAGAGACATTGACAGAACAATCGAACCAAGCACCGAATCTGGGCGGCAGATTTACCTTTCCCAAAACTACAATTACCGTCAAGCGCTTGGGTTACGGCACCATGCAGCTTGCAGGCAAGGATGGCGGCAAAGTGGTCTGGGGTCCCCCGCGCGATCTCCCCGGCGCAATCGCTGTTCTGCGCGAGGCCGTCGCTTCGGGCGTAAACCACATCGATACCAGCGACTTTTACGGCCCGCACGTAACCAATCAACTCATTAAGCAGGCGCTCCATCCTTATCCGGATAATCTTGTGATTGTCACTAAGGTGGGCGCGCGCCGCGGCAGCGACGGTTCGTGGCCGCATGCGCGTTCACGGCAGGAGGTCATCCATGCGGTACATGACAATCTGCGAAATCTCGGCCTTGATGCAATCGATGTGGTCAACCTCCGCCTCGGCGGCTTGACCGGGCCTGTGGACGAACCCTTCGAAGAGCCGCTGACAGCGCTTGCCGAGCTCAAGCAGCAGGGGCTGATTCGGCATATCGGCCTGAGCACTGTTTCTGCCAAGCAGCTAGCCGAGGCGCAGGCCATAACAGAGATTGTCTGCATCCAGAACTTCTATAACGTTGCTCAACGCGGCGACGACGATTTCATTGACGCTCTCGCCGCGCAGGGCATCGCCTATGTGCCGTACTTTCCGCTGGGGGGCTTCGCTCCGCTGCAGTCGGCCAAGCTCAACGAGGTAGCCGCGTCGCTCAATGCCACTCCCATGCAGGTTGCGCTTGCGTGGCTACAGCGCCGCTCTCCAAACATATTGCTCATCCCCGGCACGTCGTCGGTCCAGCATCTGCGCGAAAATCTCAAGGCTGCAACGCTGGAGCTGCCGGACGAAGCCCTCGCGATCCTCGGCAGCATTGGTACAGCAGCCGCTTAGAACCGCTGGCGCCCAGATTCCCAAATGCACGGAACCTAACCCCACGAACAGAGGCCTGTCCGTGGGGATCCCTACCTGCGATATCCGAAGACGCATACTCTCGGTGAAAATGCACAGCGAAGGCGCATTTTCCTTCTGTTTACCAGCGAATGCCGAGAGTGACTGGTATGACCTCTGTGGTGCCTACGGGGTTGGTGAACGCCGGCGTATACCGGGGCGAGGCGATGTAGGTATAGCGAGTTTCAGCAAAGAGCTTCGCCGAACCGTCGCCATAGACTCCGGTGAGACGGTGGGTGATGCCAAAGCCGAAATTCGCGCCGAGCTGGTTGGAGGAATAGTGGCCAATGACGCCATTTTCAGTGAAGATTCCGCAACCGTAAAACGGGCTGCACTCCTCAACATCTTCGGGACTGGTAAAGCTGGTGACCTTGCGGTAAAAACCTCCACCGCCGGTGACGTAGGCGCTGTTTTTCCACTTGGGCATAAGGTCGATGACAGGATCAAGGGTGAAGGACCAGATATGCGCGTTGCCGCCCGTGCCGCCGACTGCGGCGGCCATTGCGCCGGGCAGTTTGTCGTCGGCGAATTGATACTCCGCGAGCACCGAAATGCGCTTGGTGATGTGCAGGCCGGCTCCGCCTGTAAAGTTTCCACCCCAGGTGAGAAAGGGACCGGCATTGCCGACAGGAGTGTTGAAGCCGGCGCCACCCTCGACGGCGATGTTGCTCATGCTGAAGATGCTGTGTTTCATGGTGCTGCCATCTCCGTTGCCGGCCCCTCCTGCCGCAGGAGCAGGATACAAGGAGGCCAATGCACCATCGTTGTCGAAGGCTGCGATCTGATAAGAAGTGGAACTGGATTCGTTGGGGGATAAGGAGGACTGCGCGCCTGCGGAAAGGACCGCGAGAAGAACGGCAGCTCCAAGGAGTGGGACACGCCGCGTCAGCGACATCGTAGCGGAAGATGACATGTCTGAACCTCAATGAGAGATTTTTGTCCCGGAGTCGTACAGTGCTCCGGCCTTTGGTTTAGACACAGATTTTTAACAGAGGTTGCGGTCGGGCGGTGGCTACGAACTCCAGGCAATCTGATTTTAATGGGAATATTTAAATAATTCCCACTTTCTAAATTTATGCCATATTCGTATACTTATGTCACTAATGCTGGGAGGTGGAAAAGATGAAAATTATAGAAGCTCAGGAGCCAAAGGCTGAACGAGAACGCATCAATGTGATCGATGATCTTTGGGTGCGGATGCGCATGGGAGCGAAGGGTCGGATCGTGATTCCAGCGGCGATGCGAGAGGCGCTGGGCATGGCGGAGGGAGAAATGCTCGATCTCCGGGTGGTGGATGGCGAGTTGCGCATTGCGACGATGATGGAGCGGGTGCGGCAGGCGCAGGAGCACGTCAGACAATATGTGCCCGCCGGGGTCAGCCTGGCTGAGGAATTGAGCGCGGAGCGGCGCGAGGCAGCCAAGCATGAATGAGGTGGTTTTTGACGCCTCGGCGATGCTCGCCCTGCTGCAACACGAACGAGGCGCGGAGAAACTGACGGCTGAGATTCTGGCGCGGTCCGTCGTGAGCACGGTGAATCTTGCAGAGGTGCAATCCAAACTGGTGAAGAATGGCGGGATTCCGGATGTGGCTTGGGGGGATGCAATTTCTGTTGTCAGTTCGATCGAACCGTATACGCGGGAACAGGCGCGCATCGCGGGGGATCTGATAGCAAAGACGGCGCAGCTTGGCCTTTCTTTAGGAGACCGCTCCTGCCTGGCGCTGGCGATTGCGCTGAAAGCTCCTGTGTATACGACCGAACAGCTCTGGAAGAATCTCGATGTTGGCCTTACGATCCATGTGATTCGTTGAGCTGAAGATCAATAGCCGAGTCCTGCGACGACGGCGCGGATGCGGTCGGCGCTGTCGTGGAGGCCTTGCTGTTCATCGACGGTCATGGGGATGGGCAGCGGAGCTTCGAGTCCGCCTCGGCTGACGATGCGTGGCAGGCTGAGGCAGATGTCGTCGAGTCCGCGGAAGCCGCACAACATGCCGCTGACGGGCAGCACGCGGCGTTCGTCGTAGAGGATGGCTTCGAGAATGTTGGTGACGGCCAGGCCGACGGCGTAGTTGGTTGCGCCCTTGCCCTGGATGACCTGGAAGGCCGCATCCTTGACGTTGCGCAGAATCTCGTCCTTGTCGCCCGCGGTGAGGCGGCCATGGCCCTCCACTGCCCATTGGCTCAAAGGAATCGAGCCGATTGTGGCGCTGGACCAGAGAGGAATTTCGGAGTCGCCGTGCTCGCCGGCGATGTAGGCGTGGACATTTTGCACGGCGACATGGCAGTGCTTGGCGACAAGATAACGGAAGCGGGAGCTGTCGAGCACGGTGCCCGAGCCGATGACCCGCTGCCAGGGCAGGCCGGTAAGCTTGATGGCTACCTGGGTAACCACATCCACGGGATTGGTGACCAGCAGCAGAAGGGCGTCCGGCGCGACGCGGACCACCTCCGGCAGCAGCTTGGCGCAGATGGAGGCGTTGGCGGCGGCGAGATCCATGCGGCTCTGGCCGGGCTTCTGCTTCGCTCCGGCGGTCATGACAACCACATCGGCACCGCGCAGGACTTCAATGTCATCGGAACCGTCCACGGTGGCCTGGGGAACGAAGAGCAAGCCATGGTTCAGGTCCAGTACTTCGGCGTCAACTTTGGAGCGGGCAATATCAAAGATGCTGATCTGCCGCGCCACGCCGCGAATCATGGCCGCGTAGGCAATGGTCGCCCCCACGCTGCCCGCCCCAATAATGCCAACTTTTGCCGGACGTTCCGATCCCATCGCCTGACCTCTCGAGCTTGAGATAACTCCAGGCCTGAGTCTACGGCATGACGGCGGGGGGCTTCCAGATTCACAGGAGTGCGCGCGCTACCGCGGCTTTCGATCTTCGGAGATAGGGAAGGTCAGACCTTCAAATGCGTGTAATCCAAGCAAGTTAACCATGCTCGCTGGCTGTGTCGAATTTACGTGCCGAGTGTTGCTGGATTGTGGTATATGTTTGCACATGTTACGCAGACTGTTTTTTCTTGTACTCATTTTTTTCCCGGTTGCTGCTGCTTCTCCTGCCCAGACCCTGGCGCCCACACCACCGATGGGCTGGAACAGTTGGGATGCATACGGGTTCACGATTGACGAAGTCGGCTACATGGAAAATGTGCTTGCTCTGGCCTCGTTGAAGCAGTATGGCTGGCAGTACGCGGTCATCGACGAGGGGTGGTATATGCAGAACCCCCTCGGCGACAAGCTGGAGACGCGCAAATATGTGTTGAACGCCAATGGGCTGCTGATTCCCGACAAGAACCGCTTTACTTCCGCGGCGAACGGCGCGGGCTTCAGGCCGCTGTCCACGTTTGTGCATGGCAAGGGGCTCAAGTTTGGCATTCACATTGTGCGTGGCATCCCCAAGCAGGCGGTGCGCGATAATCTGCCGATTGAAGGCAGCAGTTTTCATGCCGCGGATGCGGCCGACACCACGGATCTCTGCCCCTGGGATGACGGCAACTACGGGGTAAGGGACACGCCGGCCGGGCAGGCCTACTACGACTCCATGATGCGGCTTTATGCCAGTTGGGGCGTGGACTATGTGAAGGTGGACTGTATTGCCGCGCATCCTTATCTGCCGCAGGAGATCAGGATGATCTCCGATGCGATCAAGAAGACAGGCCGGGCGATGGTGCTGAGCCTGTCGCCCGGCCCTGCGCCGATTGAGCGGGGCGATGAAATTTCCGGCCTGGCGCAGATGTGGCGGATCAGCGACGACCATTGGGACGGGTGGACCTTTCCGCATACGCCGGGGAGCGATTTTCCTTCCGGCGTTCTGCAGGCCTTTGGCAAGCTGGGAGAATGGCAGACCTATGCCAAGCCGGGTTCTTGGCCGGATGCCGACATGCTGCCATGGGGCGAGTTGAGGCCGCATCCGGGGTGGGGCGAACCGCGCCATACGCGCTTGACGGAAGAAGAGCAAAAGACGGAGTTCACGCTGTGGGCGATTGCGCGTTCACCGCTGATTGTGGGCGCGAACCTGACCATGCTCGACGACTACTCCAAATCGCTGATGACCAACAAGGATCTCATCAGCTTGAACCAGAATGCGCGAATTGCGCTGCAGGTGGACCTGCCGCGCGAGTTCAACCCGGTGCGGGTCTGGGAGTCGCAGATCGATTTTCAAAACCACTCGCGCACCTATTTTGCGTTTTTCAATCTGGGGGATAAACCGATGACGGTTCATGCCACCTGGGCGCAGCTTGGGTTTCCGGGCAAGCACACGGCTCGGAATATATGGGATGGGAGCAAGATGAAGCCCGCGGATTCGATAGAAATCACGCTCGCCGCGCATGCCAGCGCGCTGTACGAGGCGATGTACTAGCGCCTGTTATGAACTTTATTCCCGTGGAATGAAAAAGTTATGAACGGTGCG
>CAZHKN010000111.1:0-14868 GCA_964532725.1 uncultured Occallatibacter sp. | reverse complement strand
CCATCGAGTGTAGTGGAAGATCGTGCGGGCAAGCGGCTCTTTGTGGCCAATCGCATCTCGAACGATGTGGCCGTGCTTGATGCGCAGACCGGCATTGAAGAGAAGAGGCTGATCGCAGGTCGGGGCGCGAGTTATCTGACACTCTCGCCGGATGGAAGCCGGATTTATGCGACACACATCTACCCGAATCTCCCTCGGGTGCGAACCGATCTGGATAATCGCGCAGCGCCCGAATCCGAGATTACAGTGATCGACGCAACGCGCGCAGTGGTGGTGGATCGCATTCCGCTGCACCAAATCGCCGGTGCCTTTCATATTGCCTTCTCCACGGATGGCCGGTTGGGCGCGGTGGCTGAATATCATCCCAAAAACCTTGTGCCACTGGCTCATCTGGAACACGGTGGCGCATTCGCTTACACATTGACGCTTTTCGGAGCAGATGTGGGAAAGCCAGTTGAAATCCCTTTAGATGAGCTGGAGCGCTATGCATCGCAGCCATTCGGCGTGGCCATTGCACCGGACAAATCGCGCATCTATGTTAGCTGCGGCGGCTCAGAGATGGTGACTGTCATAGATGTGCCGCGGCTGCTGCGCTTTGTTCGCACGCATACTGGGCCATTCGCGCAGGATCTTTCCGCCAGCGAAAACTATGTAGTAGCGCGCATCAACGTGGGTCAAAATCCGCGTGGGCTGACCCTGAGCAAAGACGGTCGCAGGCTCTTTGTCGCCAATCGCCTCGACGATACGATCAGCGTGATTGATACGCGCATCAATCGCGTGGCTTCTACCATCAAGTTGGACGGACCGAAGACAGTTTCGCCGCTGCGCCATGGCGAGCAGACCTTCTACACTGCGCGCTATTCCTTTCAAGGGCAGATCGGCTGCTCCAGTTGCCACATTGATTCAACCTTTGATGGACTTACCTGGGATCTGGAGCCGGATGGCTTTGGCCGCGACATCGTAGATAACAAGCTGTTGGAGGGCGTCAAGGATACGGAGCCTTACAAGTGGAATGGCGGCAATCCCAACATTCCCACGGAGTGCGGGCCGCGCACTGAAAAATATTTCTGGCGCTCGGAGCAATACGACAATCTAACGCTTGCAGATCTAACGCTCTATGTTCGCGGCCTGGAGCCGCGGCCCAACCGATGGCGACTACCGGGGCGTGAAATGACTCCGGCGCAGGAGCGCGGCAAAGCTATCTTTGAGCGCGCCGTGGATAAGTTCAAGAAACCGATTGATGAGTCCAATCGCTGTTCGTATTGCCATAGCGGACCCAAAGGAACGAATCAGAAATTGTTTGACGTGGGAACGCGCAAAGCGACTGATAATTCCGGCATGTTGAAAGCTCCGCCTCTTACCGGCATCGCGCTGACCGCGCCGTATCTGCACGATGGTTCGGCGCACTCGATGGAAGAGATATGGACAGTCTTCAACCCGGACGACAAGCATGGGCGCACCAACGACCTGAGCAAAGATGAACTCAACGATCTGATCGAGTATTTGAGGACGCGATGAAGAAGTTTTCTATTAATTCGCTCTGCTCTCTTGCGCTGCTGATTTCCGCGTACGCCGCACTGCAGGTGCCTGGCGCGCAAGCCGCGAGATCCGCCGCACAGCAGGTGCTGCCCATGTATAGGTTCGAAAGCTTCACCACGGCAAATGGCCTGCCGGACAATCATGTCTTTGCCGTGCTTGTGGATGGGGAACGCATCTGGGCAGGAACAGAAAACGGCCTCGCCCTATACGAGAATCATGCCTGGAAGACCTATACCACCGCAGACGGTCTCGCGCATCGCGCCGTGCTCTCGCTGGCTCTGGACAAGCGCACCGGCGATTTATGGGCCGGAACGATGGGTGGATTGAGCCGTGTCTCCGGTGGGCGCATCGACAGCTTTACGCAGTTGAACTCCGGGCTGAGCAACGATGTAGTCTATGGGGTCTCTGTCGACGGCGACGATGTGTGGGTGGCCACTGCTGCCGGAGGGTGTAAGCTCAACACGCGCACTGGCCAATGGGCACTGTATAACGAGCGCAATACGCCCATGACCGAAATCTGGACCTACGGCGTAAGTGCCACGCCTACAAAGGTCTACTACGCAGTGTGGGGCAGCGGCGTGCTGGAGTACGACCAGAAAACCGGGCGCTGGGACAAGTACGACGATCCGGACGGCGAAAACGAGATCGTGCTCTTCAAGGATCAGGGACTGATCCACGAGATTGTCACTTCCGTCAGTTACGTAGACAATATTCTATGGGCCGCCACATACTTTGGCGACAGCCGCTACGATGGAAGATACTGGCACAACTTCCTGACGAAAGACAGCGGACTTCCCTCGAACTTTACGAACTACATCAAGGGCGTGGACGGTACACGCGCCTGGTTTTGCACGGACAAAGGACTCGCTTACTACGACGGAGTGAACTGGGCGGTCTATCGCAACTCGCTCACCGGCGGCAAGCCGGAGATGACGGTGCGTGACGCGGCAGGCAAGGTGACGCACGTTGCGGTCAGTTCAGCGCCCTCGCACAATTACGTTCTGGGCATTGACTTCCAGGGCGCGGACATCTGGGTTGCAACCGCGAAGGGATTGAGCCACGGGATTCGTCAACAGCCACAGGGACATCAAAAACAATAAGAACAGAGGAGCAGCACACATGAATGGAATTGCGGAAATTCTGGAGACCATTGCCAAGGGACCAATCAACAAGCGCGCCATGACCAACCTGGGCGTGCTCAACGAGGCCTATCACTATGCCAAGCCAAGCTCGTTTTCGCGCGGCATGCGCATCGATCTGAATGGGCTGACGATTCTGATCATCAGCGGTACGGCTTCAATCGACGAGAACGGCGTCAGTGTGCACATCGGCGACTTTGCAGCGCAATTGAAGCGCACCTTCGCCAACATTACCGGCCTTTTGGAGAGCGAAGGCGCAACGTGGAAAGATGTCGTGCGCACCAGTTGCTATTTGCGCGACATCGATCGCGACTACGATCTCTTCAACCAATTGCGCACCGCGTTCTACAAAGAGCAGGGACTCGACCCCGTGCCTGCCTCCATCGGCATTCAGGCGCATCTTTGCCGGCCGGAGCTGCTGGTTGAGATCGAAGCCATGGCGATGTTCAAGACTGAAGTTGTACAAGCTTCCAAGGAGTAACTCCAATGCGCAAGGGATGGTTGCTGGTTGCTGGAATGCTCTGCGCGGTGAGCGCCGCCGCGCAATATGCGAGCCAGGATAGTTCGCAGTTGCGCGATCAGAGTGTGGCCCCGGTGACGGTAACGGGCAAGGGAACATGTGCGTGCGGCGCGCATCCGCCGGGGCCGCCGAAGGACCGCGTCGTCGAGCCGTATGCCGGCGAACCCGCCGACATGAAGCCTTATGCCAAGTTCGCTGAACCTTATGACGCCAACTACACGCATCCAAATATCTACTCAGGCGCGGCGCGCGACGTGCCCGACCCAAAAGACCTGACCGAGATCCGCATCGGCTTCTTCGGTCCGATTGAGCACAACTCAGACTCGGTTCTCGGGCAGCGCATGTTGCACGGCGCGCAATTGGCCATTGACGAGGCCAACGCGCATGGCGGCTACGGCGGCATCCCCTTTAAGCTGATGCTCCACAACGACTACGACAACTGGCAGGCCGGTGCGGTCTATGGCGAAGATCGGCCTACCGATCCTACCATCTGGGGATCGGCCTCGAATGAAGTTGTGAAGATGGTTTACGACGACAAGGACTGGGCAATCTTCGGCTCCATCAGTTCCGAGTCGACGCACATTGCCTTGCGCGTGGCTCTGCGCGCCGAGATACCGATCGTCAACTCCGCCTCAACCGATCCGACTATTCCCGAGACCTATATCCCCTGGTACTTTACCGACCTGCAGGATGATCGTGTACAAAGCCTGACGCTGGCGCGGCGCATCTATACCGAACTCGGGCTGAAGCGCGTCGCATTGCTCAGGGTCAACAACCGTTACGGGCGTTTCGGCGTCGGCAAGTTTATCGATGTCTCGCGCCGTCTGGGCCATCCGGTGGTGATGGAGCAGATTTATTTCCCCGGCGAGACAGACCTCTCGCGGCAATTGAAAGTGATCCGTAACTCGCGCGCCGATGCAATTGTGCTCTGGTCCGATGAGACAGACACAGTGCGGATTCTCAAACAGGTGCGGGCTGCCGGGATGCAACAGCGCGTCTTCGGCGCCTACCGTACGCTGGGCGACACGCTGCTCAAAGAGGCTGGCGACGCCGCTGAAGGTTTTGAGGCGGTCTTCCCCTACGATCCCACCCGCCAGGACCCCAAGTGGCTCGACTTCAATCGCCGCTTCGAGGCCCGCTTCCAGGAGAAGCCGGAGCAATTCGCATCGATGGCATTCGACGCCATGAATGCGCTGCTCGATTCCATCTGCAAGGCGGGACTCAACCGCGCTCGCATTCACGATGCGCTTGCTGATATTGAGCAGTACGACGGCGTAACCGGGCCGATGACCTTCGATCCCAACCAGAAGAATGTTGCGCCAATGTATCTGGGCACGGTACACAATGGCGCGATCACCTACCGCATTGCCCGCATGGAAAAGGCGCCTGCCGCACCGGCGCAATCTGCTGGCGCGCAAGCGCCGTCCGTCGCACCGCAGGTGACTGCGGCGGGGCCAACTCCTCTGGCGCGGATCGAACCCGGGCGGGAATATATTCCTTATGCCAGGGTCGGCGAAGACGGTGTCGCGTACAACGGCCCGCATCGCGCAGACACCCTCGCAGGTCCGGTCGCAGTGATTCTCTTTGGGCCCAAAGCCGTCGAGATCGCGCAATCGGCTCCGATGCAATCGGCGCTGGCCACTGCTCCCAAAGGGCAGCAGTGGAAGCTGATACCGATTGAAAGCGGCCAGAACTGGGGCGCGGCTTCCACCGTACTGGTTCATGCGCTGATGGATGAGCGTGCGCTCGCGATTGTCGCGCTCGACCGCAATGCCGCGCATCTCGCCGAACAGCTAGCTCTCAAGTCCTTTGTGCCCGTAGTGGCGCTCAGCAATGACAAGGCGCTGACCTCGACCAATGTGCCGTGGATCTTCCGGCTGCCCGAGGCAAGCGCCCCGGAAGCCGCACTGCGCCTGCTTCAAAGCGCCGCCGCCAGCAGTGAATCGAATCCCGCCACAGTATCGCATCAGCCCAATCCCGAGCGCATCCGGGATGTGTTAGCCTCCGGAACCGATCTCGGCGGCATCGCATTTGCTGCAACAGGAGAACCGAAGGGGCAGTAACGAGGACAGCGAGATAACGGGGCGGCAAGCCAGCGAGTCAGCCAACGGCGCACTGCGCTTTGCCGGCAGGGCAATCTCATTTGAAATTCTGTCTCAACCGCAAGATTGCGCTGGTGAAAACTCATGCGGAAACAGGCTCTGTATCAGGGCACGGCTTCAGCCGTGCCGCACAGGCCAACAAGAAAAGTGGCCTTTAGGCCCTGCGGGACGCCTTCAGTTGCTCGTTCCGTGCAAAGGTTTGATCGGATACAAAGCATATTCAAACCTCTATTTTCTGGTGATCGCCACTGTCGGCTCAATAAGATTCCAAATGCGATTGCCCTGGCTTTTTCGGCTTTCCTCGGTTGACATTTACCGGACCGCCCATTAAATTGGAAAAACGATGCAAAGCATCACCAGAACCGCGTGTTGTTGTCATTCCTGTCGCTAGCTCCCGCGGGCCTCTTGCGCGTTTCTGTCTTTCCGCATAATCTTCACACTCAATAGCTATCAGGGCACAGGAGTTTCGTGTTCGCTACAACCACAGCACATTTTGCCCTCGCTGCCCGCGCATCCCAAATGCGCACGGTGATCGGGCGTTCCTGTTGTTGTTGCCGGTGTTGTCCGCCCGCTTCGCGCAGTTATGGCATTTTAGGAATGGCTGTAGTCCGAAGGCACATGCTCAAGTAGCTTTCTCCTCAAGAAAAGCTACCTTTCACTGCTTTAGCACGGTCTGCATGTATTCCTAAAATGCTCTAGATTCCAACCACTACTGATCCAACAACCAAACCCATACTGCTCAATCCGTCGCGGCTCTGGCTTCGTCTCTGCGCCCTCTGGATTGAAAGCACTGAGGAGACCACCATGTTACGCAAATTCATCGGCTTTTCCCTGGTTCTGGGCGTGATCGCGTTGCCGGCTACGGCTGAGAACGCTCCCGCCTCAACCGCGGCCGCCCCTGCGGCTACAAATCCTGTGCCGGCAAATCCACCCGCGGCAGGCGACGGCTCGATTGCCACGCCGCTCTCACCCGCTGAGGTCCGGGCCACTCTGGATCAGGTGCAGGCCGTCATCCGCGCACAGGCCCAGCAGCTTGAGACGCAGCGGCAGCAACTGGAAAAGCAGCAAAGCGAAATTGAGCAGTTGCGGAGCCAATTGACCTCCGCCGCGCCCGGCAGTGAGGCTTTGCCTGCGGAAGGCTCCAGCGCGAACCAGGAACTGGCCGCGGCAACCGACGTTGCACGCTTGAACACCGGCGCTCATGCGCTCGCTGCTGCATCCAGTTCCGCTGCCACGAAACCTGCCTCTGCGCCGATCCTGGCCCTTACCGAAGGTCCGCAACAAGGCCACGGAACAGAAGCCGCGGACGCGCCGCTTTCCATCCGTTTCGGCAACGGATCGCTCACGCCCGGCGGCTGGGTGGACTTCACCTCCTACTACCGCTCCACCGATGTTGGCAGCGGCCTGGGCACCTCCTTTGCCTCCATTCCCTTCAACAACACCATCACCGGCGGCCTCAGCGAGACCCGCTTCACGGCGCAGAGTTCGCGTATCAGCCTGCGCGCCGATGAGGTCTTTGGAAATACCAAGGTCTTCGGCTACGGCGAGGCCGATTTCAACGGTTATCTGCCATCCAACGCCTACGTCAGCACCAACTCCGACACCTTTCGTCTGCGCGTTTATTTCACCGATGTTTCGCGCGGCAAGTGGGAACTGCTCGGCGGCCAGAGCTGGTCACTGCTCACGCCCAACCGCGTCGGCGTCTCGCCCTTCCTCTCGGAGATTTACAATACGCTCCACTTGGACACCAACTATCAGGTCGGCCTTACCTATGCCCGCCAGGCGCAACTGCGCGGCGTCTATCACTTCAACGACAATGTGGCGCTCGGTCTCTCGGTCGAAAATCCAGAGCAGTTTTCAGGCAGTGCGGCCACCTTCCCCTCGCTCTTCAGCACCACCGAGACCGATACCAATTCCAGCTCCGGCGCAGGCGGCGGAACCTCCACCCCAACACTCCATCCGGACGTGATCGCCAAGCTCTCTGCCGATTCGCACTGGGGCCAGCGCGTCTGGCACTTTGAAACTGCCGGTTTGCTGACCCCGGTTGATATCCTCACTCCGGAATCGGTCACCAAGACCAGCGCATCCACGGATATTCACGAAGGCGCAGGCGTCTCCGGCGTAGCCAATCTCGCCGCGGCGAAGAATCTCCATCTGATCTTGACCGGCTTCTGGAGCGATGGCGGCGGGCGCTATATCGGCGGCCTCGGCCCCGGCTTCGTCGTCGCGCAGCACGGTACAATCACTGCGCCTTTCCAGGCACAACTGATTCACTCCGGCTCCGGCATCGCCTCTGCGGAGTGGCAGGCCACCAAGCGCGACCTGCTGGAGTTTTCCTACAGCGGCGCTTACTTCGACCGCGTCTTCTCCACCGATCCCAGCACCGGCAAGCTGGTCGGCTACGGGTTTGTGGGCAGCGCAAACAGCAACAACCGCGCTATCCAGGAAGCAACCTTCGGCACACAGACTACTCTCTGGAAGCAGAAGGGATACGGCTCGGTGCAGATCATCACGCAAAGCTCCTACATCACCCGCGCTCCGTGGTATGTGGCTCCTTCAACTCCCAAGGACGCACATGTCTTTGCCGGGTACGCCAACCTGCGCTATGTATTGCCATAGCAACAAATCCCCCGCAAAGCAAAAGAGGGCAGCCGCAACTGGGCTGCCCTCTTTTGCTTTGCGTAAATCGCAGTCTACGGTAGGTAATAGCGAAAACTGGTCCAGAACATGTTTTCCACTCCCTTTGCGCCGATCCCGGGTGTCCCGGTCGAAAGCGGAGCGCCCGACCAGCCTTCGCGCACCGCATAGCCATACTGGAGTCCCTGACGCAGGCGGCCACGGTCGCCCTTGTAGATGTCATACCAGTAGCCGCCGGTGAGTTCTTGCGTATCGCGCGTCTGCGCGCCGCAGGAGCCGCCGGGGTAATAGCCGGTGGAGCTGCCGTTATAGCCGGGGTTGGCCGTCTCTGTGCAGGCTGAGTTGTTCAGCAGCCGTGAGCCATAACCAACCGCAGCGGCGGCGGGCGCTTTCCAGGTACCGCCCCACAGCCCGCTGGTCGCATTCTGTGCTGCTTTTGGAGCGCCCAGCGTGGTGGCGCCGGAGTTGGCGAAGTCTTCGCGGCCCGCATAGTCGCCTCCGTAGTAAACGTAGACCAGCAGCCGAGGAGCCGGGTGGGCCTCAGCCGTCAATAGACCCGAGAGGTTGTGGATCGGCTCCAGTGCGCCGCTCGAATTTGCAGTGACATCGGAGAGCGTGGAGTTGCCATAGCGACCCACGCCTGGCCCGAAGAGTCCCTTCGCGCCGACAGTCAGTTTGTCCTTGATCACCGGAAGACGCAGACTGCCACCCGCGCCGCCGAGGACGATGCTATTTGAAATAGCGCCGGCGGAACTGAGTGCCGGAGCGACCGTCGCGCCGCTGACAATATCGGTCAGGCCTCCGTAGAGGTTGCCGTTGGTTGTCTCTCCGGGGTAGATGGTCTCATGGGCAAAGCGGGCAATGCCAAAGATCTCGTAATGGCCAAAGCCGGGATCGAAAGCTGCTTTTACCAGCATGTCCGGAGCCTGGTTGAAGGAGATATTGGCCAGATTGGCGCAGGAATTGACCGTTTTATAGACAGGAACCGCGATGTTTACCTTGTCGCCGTTGGAGTCGGTGACTGTCTGGTTGGTGTAATTCACGATAGAGGTCGAGGGGGAACACGCGCTGATGGCCGCATTCAACAGGCCGCCGTTTACGCCTGCGCTGCCCAACACTGCGTACGGAGTGTTGCCGGCTAGCGAGGTGGTATAAAGCACCTGCGGGTTCTCGGCGGAAATGCCAAACGCTCCATTCTTGAAGCTTCTCGTCACGCGGAATCCGTCTTCGCGCGCCCACACCAGGCCGGTGACATAATTCGGGTCGATCTGGGATGGCAAGGCGATATTGGTTGGAGCAGTGGAAATGCCTTTCAGATTTTCTACCGCCAGGGTCCATCCCTGCCCGCCGGAAAACGTCCAGCCGCTGCTGGTTTCAACTTCGGCCAGGGCAATGCGTTGGCGAAAAACATAGCTGTTGGACTGGTTGCCGTTGGAGGTGGTGCCGGAGCCGAGAAAGTCGCCCTCGATGATGGCGCGCAGTGTTCCCCAGCCGGTTTTACCCTCAACAATCAAGCCGGGGCGCGACTGGCGTCCCGAGAGGTAGGTCTCGCTCAGCAAATAGGAGTCCGCGCCCTCATAGGGGATCGCGCTGAAAGGAGTCGCCAATTCGCCCCCCGTCGCATGGGTGCGGTAAACCGATTCGCCGTTGACAAACCCGTACGGAGTCAGGGTGATTCCCTTGTAGTGAAGCGGACCTGGACTCTCCAGCGCCTTCTTCATCTTGCCGGTCTCGTCTGAAACTGTAGAGGCCAGCGAAGCTTGATTGCCTTTCAGGTCAGTCACGGTTGCTTGCAATGTCGTAACAGCCGCCGCATTTTCCGTTACTGCTTGCTGCTGGGCAGAAGCCGCGGCCTGCGCCTTTTCAGCAGCAGCCTGAGCGTCTGCGGCAATCTGCTTTAATTGGGCATCTCTGGCAGCCAGATCGCTCTTTAATCCATTGATCTGGCCTTCCTGGCCTTCCAATTCCTCGCGCAGAGCTTTGATCTGTTCTTGAACCGTGGGTGGTGGCGGGGTTTTCGCCTTCTTGGCCACTGTGTGCTTCTTTGCAGTCTGTGTTGTGTCCTGTGCCATTGAGCCGGCAGTCAAAAGACCAGCCGCCAGCACTACTGCGATTGCAGTCTTGCTTTGCAGGTTCATCGTTCTCTCCTGTTGTGAAAATGCGGCGTGAGAAAATCCGTTGCCGGAAATGGCCGCTCCCGGCTTTGCGCCGTAAAAGCTGCACCTCCCACTGAATTGGAAAAAGAATCCTCCCTCTCTTCTAATCGATAGAAAGGAGAGGGGAGGCAGAATTTGAAGCGGAGGCTGGCGCTGGGAAATCAGAATGTTCCGATTACGGAAGGCTGGTCCCAAAGGGAACTACGGCTCTCAATACAAAAAGGGCAGCCCATCTGCGGGCTGCCCTTTCAGTTCTAAATAATCAGATGTTTACGGCAGGTAATAGCGGAAGCTGGTCCAGAACATGTTGTCGATGCCCTTGACGCCGACTCCGGCTGCGCCGGCAGTCGGAGGAGCGCCCGACCAGCCCTCGCGGACCGCGTAGCCGTACTGGATGCTCTGGCGCAGGCGGCCGTGGTCGCCCTTGTAGAGGTCGTACCAGTAGCCGCCGGTGATCTCCTGCACGTCGCGTGTGTTGTTTCCGCATCCGGAACCCGCTGGCTGGTATCCCACTGAACCAGACGCGAGGCCTGGATTCGCCACGGTGGCGCAGGTTGCAGAAACGCTGGCGGAGCGCGAGCCGTAGCCGATCGCGGTAACGGCAGGGGCTGCCGTGAAATGCGAGCCGTAACTGCCGCCGGTCGCGAACATCGCCGCTGTCGGTTTGGCCGAGCAGAACGTGGCGGCGTTCGCTGCCGTTACGCCGGTTTCGCAGAAGGTGGCCGTCGGATCCGTAAGGGTGAGAGCCGTGGTTGCGTAGTCGGCGCGCGCCGCATAGTCGCCACCGTAGTTGATGTAGAGCGTAAGGCGCGGTGTCGGCCTGGATTCAACAGTTAACAGCCCAGAGGTATTGTGGATCGGCTTCAGATCGCCGTTCGCGTCGTTGGTCACGTCGGAAAGGGTGGTATCGCCGTAGCGGCCCACGCCGGGTCCAAATAGACCCTTTGCGCCAAAGGTGAGCTTGTCTTTGAGGATTGGAATACGAAGGCTGCCGCCAAAGCCGCCCAAAAGGATGCTATTGACGGTATAGCCGGCAGTCGATGATTTGGCCACCACGGCAGTGCCCGGAGCGGCGCCGGCGAAGCCTTCGATGTCGGTAATGCCTCCGTACTTGACCGAGTTCTGCGTCACTCCGGGGTAAACCGTCTCGTGCGCAAAGCCGGCGATGCCGAAGACTTCATAGTGTCCCCAGCCAGGGTCGATCGCTGCCTTGAAGATCAAATCGGGCGCCTGATTGAAGGAGATGTTGGTGATGTTGCTGTTGGCCGACACGGTGTTGTAATTCCGAATGTAGCTGTAGACCGAGTTGCCGGCGCTGTCCTCGGTGGTGACGCCAGTATAGCTCTGAACGTAGGTGGACAGACCGCTCAAGCCGCTGATGGCTGCGTTATAGTTGCCGCCGTTCGCGCCAGCCGATCCCAGAATCGCGTAGGGCGTGCTGCCCGCCAGCGCTGCCGAGTAGAGCAACTGAGGATTCTCTGCCGCAATGCCGAAGGCCACTTTGTCGAAGCTCTTCACTACGCGGAAGCCATACTGGCGGGTCCAGACAAAGCCCGGAACGTAGTTCGGGTCTATGGTCAGCGGCGTCATCATGTCTTCGGAGAGGTTCGATATGCCTTTTTTGTCTTCGGTAGCCAGAGACCACATCTGTCCGCCGGCGAACTTCCAGTGGGTATTGGTGCTAGCCTCGGCGTATAACACGCGCTGGCGCAAAACGTAGCTGTTGGACTGGTTGTTGTTGGACGTGATGCCCGTGCCCAGGAAGTCAGCTTCGTAGTAGCCCTTCAGCGTGCCCCAGCCGGTCTTTCCCTCTGCCATCAGGGAGAGGCGCGACTGGCGGCCGCTGCCATAGAACTCGCTCAGCGAGTATGCATCCGCGCCCTCGTAGGGAATCGCGCTGAAAGCCGTCGGAATGTCGCCGCCCGTGGCCTTGGTGCGGTCCACTGTTTCAGCCGCCACGAAGCCGCCCGGTGTGATGTTGATTCCCTTATAGTGAAGCGCGGTCGGACTCTCCAGCATTTTCTTTACGTTGGAGGTCGCGTCGGAGACCGTGGTGGCCAACGAAGCCTGGTTGCCCTTCAGGTCGGTCACAGTGCTCTGTAGCGTCGTCACCGCGGAAGCATTCTCGGTTACCGCCTGCTGCTGGGCAGAGGCCGCTGCCTGCGCCTTGTCGGCCGCGGCCTGGGCATCGGCGGCAGCCTGCTGCGCCTGCTTCAGTTGAGAATCCTTGGTCGCCAGATCGCTCTTCAGGCCGTTGATCTGGCTCTCCAGTTCCTCGCGCAGTGTTTTGATCTGCTCTTCAACGGTGGGCGGCGGCGGGGTCTTCGCCTTCTTGGCAGCCGCGTGCTTCTTGGCGGGCGCCGGACTCTGGGAATATGCGCTGGTAGCCATTAGGCTAGCTGCAAGCATTGCCACGGCAGCAGTCTTGAGTTGCAAGTTCATTAGGCCTCTCTTTTCCTCTCAAACAAGTAGGTATGCGGCTCGAGCCGCATCGATCGTCAAACATCTGCCTGCAAGCGGCCCCGGAATTCCTGAGCGGAAATTCATCACTGATCCCGGCTTTCCGCGGAATAGAACCACTCTGCTTGGAAAGTTCCCCTACAGGCGCAACTCCCCCGGCTCGTTCCATCAACTACACTCGCAGAAATTGATGAATGGTTGATGAATTCAACCGATTTTTACAATGTGGTTTATGGCAGTTCTACTAGACGTTGGAAGGGTTTACGGCGAAATCTCCATCCGCCCGCCTGCCGAAAAACACGCCCCTCAGAAAAGAATCGTGAGGCAGGAATCAGCCAGCAAAAAACAGGGTCGCCACCCAAAAACAATCACGGGGACTCTTCGTTTGCCCGATTGAACGATGAATAAATTGCAAAAAAATGCAATTGATTCCGGCATAAAGTCCTACAGATTTTGTGGAAGAATAGCCCCGCCACAGCTCGGTGCGGGATGAATGCGGAATATCGGCGGCTTTACGGCCTCGCCTGATGTAAGCAGCTTAAAAGAAAATGCGCGCTGGATGCAAGGGCATTTCCGAATAAATCCCGGCAGTTACCGCACCGGCTCAGTGGCAAGAAATTAATCAGGTTCGCAAACGTGCTCTGTTCCCAATCAAGCCGGTCTGTGAACCCTGCAACGCCCACAGACCACCTTGATTGGTTAGAAAATCCATCGCGCGGTCAGAACCAGCGCATGGTTGTAACTGTGCGCCTTGCTCGCCGCAATCTGCATCCCTGCGCCGAAGGCCAGGCCGGGGCGCGACTTGGGTTCGGACGGATGCAACCCGCATTTGCCCACAATCAGCCCAGGCGTGATGAACTCCTGCGTCTTGCCGTCGTTGCTGCCGCCCTTGTAGAAGGTCGCATTGCTCTCAATCTCCGGCCAGAAGAGCTTGGCCACGCGGTACTGCGCCACGGTATTCCAGAGAACAGGACGTCCGGCAGTAGTGGTTGCAGGAGTGCCTGTGGGCAGCGTTGCGCCAATCGAGGTCTGCACGTCGAAATTCCCAAAGCCCTTGCCTCCGCCAACGTTGGGCTGGACGCTGGCATTGGTCGAGCCGTTCTTGTGATCGCCCGAAGGGATGGTGGTCAGCACCCAGGCGCTCAACGTGTAATTGCCGTGCTGCGCGTTGCCGCTGGCAATGCGGTACTTGGCCAGAAACGAAAAATCCCCAAAGCCATCCACAGCCGTCGTGTTGTGCTGGATGTAAGGCGGCAGATCGACAGCAAATTCAGTGTTGGCCCACGGAACTACATTGACTCCCTTGCTGTTATCCAGGTTCCAGGTGTCAGTGAGGGCCGGCGCAACTTGGCGCACAATGTCCGTGCGCGCCACCTGAATCAATCCGGTATACGTTGTGACCAGAGGAACCGGCCAGATCGGCTGCTTGGCTTGTGTGGCCGAGGTGCGGGCCATCCACTGGTTGAAAAAACCGCTGGGGGCGGCGTTTGTCGAGCCGCCTTGCGCGTACAAATTGGCCGAAGCCAGCAGAATGAGCAGGGAAAGTGAAAGTTTTTTCATGTGTGCCCTCTCAGCATCAAGGCCGAGGGGTACGCGTACAACCAACCATTGGATTAGGCTAATCTCAATCGATTGGAGGAGAAGAGGTCATATTCTACGCACTTGTTGAAATACTCCGAGAGACTCCGGTTTTGTATCAGGGCATGACTTCAGTCATGCCGCAAATGCTGCAAAATAAGAATGGGCGTTAGCCCCTGAGGCTAAATTTCTCGGCTCAAGTTATTTTTACTTAGCGCGCGCTGGCCTGCCTCGCGCTCAGCAAATTCGCCAACAGCCGGTAAGCTCCGGGAACCAGCTCCGGCAACTGCCGGTACAGCGCGTAAGACGCATAAATATACGTCCCCTTGCCGGGATGCGCCACCAGTAACCCGCCCCGCTGCGGATCCTGCCCGGGGTCGGCGGTCTCGGTCAGCGCCGTGTAGCCCGCATCCCAGGACTCGGCAAAGGAATGACCCCGCTCCTCAACCCAGCCGCTGAAGTCGGCGGACGAGATTGCGTTCGGTGAGGTGAGAAGAAGATTGGCCGGGTTAAGCAGCTTCACCGGCGCTGCTTCATCTACGACCCGCTCCGGAGACCGGCCCAGCGTAATCCGCAGCGGGGCAGGGAAGTCGGCGCTCTGGTACTGCACCAGCAGCGTCCCGCCGTTTTTCACGAACTCATTCAGCCGCGGCTGGGCTTCGGTCAGCGCCGTCCGCACCGAGTAAGCGCGGATGCCGATCACAATCACATTCCAGGCCGATAAATCTCCGCACGTC